>NZ_BAABDJ010000009.1:0-150951 GCF_039539565.1 Hymenobacter fastidiosus
ACTTTATTCAGCAGCGGTTACGGGGTGACGATTTTCAAATACCGCCACATCGCCAAGCCGTACCGTTAGTGGCAAGTTTACCAGACGACACAGTAGAACCAAAATGAAGAACGCAATCTTAAATTTTCAGTATCAGTATAGCCGACTTTTTAACATCGGACTCAATCGAAAGAAGTTTGATTGTATTTCGACACCGAATAAACTCTATTCGATGAATACCTCGAAAAATACATTCATTGCATTATTGTTTACGTTCTTTTCTTCCGGACTTTTGTTCTCAGGACTAATTGAGGCAATGAATGGCAAAAATGAAATAACCGTTGATTTTGTAATTGTCTTTTTTGTTATTCATTTTATTGTTGGACTAATAGGACTTCGGCAATTTTTATGGTTAATAAACGGGAGACAAGAAATGACTATTGAAAATGGAAGTTTAACACTAGCAAAAAGAGGGACATTCATAGTCAAACCCAAAGTCTATTCATTAGAAGTGGTGAAAAATATTAGACAAGCAACAGACGAAGACAGTTTATCATTGTTTGACAAAATCCAGCTCAATATTGGGCTAAATCGTAAAGTTCTGTTTGGACATATTGTCGGACAAATTCTATTTGACTATAATGGAAAAACAGTAAAAGTATTTAATGATTTAAACAAAAATGAGAGAATGACACTTATAAACGAAATGGAGAAATGGAAATAAAACCAGCCACTAACAGCACCTACCCAAAAGGCGGGGTTTCGTGTTCCAAAGACAGTTTTGTGGTTAATGGAAGTTTAGTTTTTCAAATCAAGTTTTGTGGTGAAGGTCCCGCCCTTCTTGTAGCTGCAAACCGTTACCTGCAAGCTACACGACCGAACTATGCAAGACAATCCTATTCAAATAGAAATCTACGACAAGCGACAAAAAATGTCGACAAGCATATACGTGCACAAAGTTTCAGACAATATTTTCCGTGCTGTTGAAAACGAACTATTCAATTGCCGTTTGACATTGGGAACTGAATTTGAAATTCGTATCAACAAAGACGGCAAGCATGAAATTATTAGAATTGTAAAGGACTCTGACTATATCACAAAACGCTTCTTCCTGACTTCTCAATTTAACCAATCGGAATATAGGCTATTGGGTGACGAAATAATAAAACAAGGTGGTTTTTGGCAAGTGGACTTTGGAGGTATCGCAACAGTCAATTTACCAAAAGACTGTAAAATCGACTTAGATGAAATCTTTAAGACTTTTGACTTCTATCCGACTTACATAGTTGATGAATAAAAGTGTTTTCAAAGATGCAAGGAACTCTACAATTTACCGCCCGCAGGTAACATTCGGTTTGGCAATATGGCGGGGCGACGAATATATTCGCAACTTTTTGTTCGCTAATTGGCTTTAGTTCCAGCCGACGAATAACGCCAAGCAATAGGATAAACAATGAACTTTTATTTATAAATTTAGCATCGGTTACGGGCTGACGATTTTCAAATATCGCCACATCGCCAAGCCGTGTCCGTTAGCTGTGCTTTAAAGCAAAATAGCCGCTGCTTCTGATGGTGCAGCGGCTGTTTTTTGTGTCTGCCCCGGCTCTACCCTTGGGCCTGAATGGCCGTCAACAGCACCGTGTTGTAGATGTCGTCCACGGTACAGCCACGACTCAGGTCGTTTACCGGCTTGTTTAACCCTTGCAGCATGGGCCCGATAGCCAACGCCCCGGTTTCGCGCTGGACGGCTTTGTAGGTGTTGTTGCCGGTGTTGAGGTCGGGGAAGATGAGCACACTGGCCTGGCCGGCTACGGGTGAGCCGGGCAGTTTCTGCTGGCCCACGGCGGGGTCGACGGCAGCATCGTACTGGATGGGGCCTTCCACGAGCAAATCGGGGCGGAGCTGGCGCACGAGCAGGGTGGCGGCGCGCACTTTGTCCACGTCGGCGCCTTCACCGGAGGTGCCCGAGGAGTAGGAGAGCATGGCCACCCGCGGCTCGATGCCGAAGCGCCGGCTGCTGTCGGCGGAGGAAATGGCAATTTCGGCCAGCTGCTCGGCCGTGGGGTTGGGGTTCACGGCACAGTCGCCGAACACGGCCACCCGATCCGGCAGGCACATAAAAAACACCGACGACACCACCGACACGCCCGGCTTGGTTTTGATGAACTGCAGCGCCGGCCGGATGGTGTGCTGCGTGGTGTGTACCGCCCCCGACACCATGCCGTCGGCCAGGCCTTTATACACCATCATCGAGCCGAAATACGACACGTCGGTCATCAGGTCGCGGGCCATTTCCAGGGTCACGCCCTTGCTGCGGCGCAGCGCAAACAGCGTTTCGGCGAAGTCCGGGAACAGCTCGGAGTGGGCCGGGTCCAGCAGCTGTACGCGCTGCGGGTCGAGGGGGCGGCCGAGGCGCTTGGCGGCGGCCAGAATCCGGGCCGGGTCGCCGAGGATGGTGAGGCGCACCACGTCCTGCTCCAGCAGGCGGGCCGCGGCGCGCAGAATCCGGTCGTCGTTGCCTTCGGGCAGCACAATGTGCTTGCGCTGGCTGCGCGCCCACTGCAGCAGCTGGTACTGAAACATGTGCGGCGTGAGGCCGCGGGGCGCAAACGTGCTGAGCTGCTCCAGCAGCCGCGCCGTATCGAGGTGGCGCTCAAAGGTCTGGATGGCCAGCCGGATCTTCTTGGCCTGCCCCGGCCCGATGCGCGCCTGAATGCCACCAATGCGGGTGGTGGTCTGGAACGTGCCCGACTCGACGAGCAAAATGGGCACGGCCACGGGCAGCCCCTCAATCAGGCGCAGCACCGATTCTTCGGGCCGGTAGCCGCTGGTGAGCACCAGCCCCGCCACGCGCGGGTAGTTGGCCGACATATTGGCCTGCAGGGCACTTAGAATGAGGTCGGCCCGGTCACCGGGCGTCACGATGAGCACGTTTTCTTCGAGGCGGCGCAGGAAGTTGGGCACCTGCATCGAGCCGTTGATGAAGTGGTCGACGGGGTTGGTGAGCTGGTCGGCCCCGAACAGCAGCTCGCCGCCCAGCTGGTCGTAGATTTCCTGCATGGTGGGGCTGCGCAGGGCCTGGTTTTCCGGTATCACGGCCAACTGGGTGGCGGGTGGCAGCTGGTCCTGGAGGCGGGCACGCACTTCGTCGGCCTGTTCGGGAGCCACGCGGTTGAGCACCAGCGCCAGCACCTGCACCTCACTGTCGAGGGCGTCGCGGCGGATGGAAAGGGCCATGTTCACCACCTGCTCCACGGTTTTGTCGAGGCCCGAAATCAGCAGAATAGTCGGAATGCTGAGGTTGCGGGCCACCTGCCAGTTGAGGTCCAGCTCCAGGGCCAGGCCGGTACCCACGAAGTCGGTGCCTTCCACCACCACGAAATCGTGGGCCGCTTCGAGCTGCTTGAAGCGGTGGATGATAGTGTCGAGCAGCTCCCCGACGCGGCCGGTTTCGGTCAGGTGCAGGGCTTCCTGGCCGGTGGTGGCAAAGGTGTCGGGGTAGGCCAGCGGCAGCTGGAAGTGCTGCAGCACGGTTTCAATGTGGGCATCGGGCCGGCCGTCGGCGAGCGGGGTGATGATGGGCTTGAAGTAGCCGACCCGCTGCGCCTGGCTCAGCAGCAGATGCACCAGGCCCAGCGTCACGACGGATTTGCCGCTGTAGGGCTCGGCGGTGGCAATGAAAACGGCTTTGCTCATGGGTCTTAGAATGTTTGGGCTTGCTTACGGCTGAGACGCAGGGTAGATGCGTAGTTTCCGGTCCGGCGGCTTTTTCCAGCCGTCGGGCCGGTCGCCGTGTGCACGACGCGGTCAGCCCGACGCAACTGTAGTAGTTCCGCTAACAGTGTGCGTTCCGGTCCGGCGGCTTTTTCCAGCCGTCGGGCCGGTCGTCGTGTGCACGATACCAAAACAGCCCGCCATCGGTGACACCGCCGAGGCAAACAACATCAGCTGGCGGCGACCGGCCCGACGGCTGGAAAAAGCCGCCGGACCGGGAGCATACCGATTGTTTGCCTCTGATGGCCCGCCATCGGTGACACCGCCGAGGTAAACAACATCAGCTGGCGGCGACCGGCCCGACGGCTGAAAAAAGCCGCCGGACCGGGGGGATATACCGCTAAGTCTTCCAGCCGGCTACGTAGTCGGTGGGTATCATGCCCTCTGCTTCCCGCCGAAATAACGCAGTTGTAGTTGGCAAATCCAGCAGCGCATGTGCTGTAGTCTGGTTACAGAGCGTGCCATTGCGCAGGCCGGCATAGTCGCGGTAGGAAGAGTAAGGCCAGTCTTCCAGTCGGCTTACCAGCCCGGCGCGCACCGGGTTTTGATGAATATAGTGGAAGCAGATGCGCAGATAATTTTCATTGGATTCCAGGGCCTGCGCTTTGGTTTTGGCTTGGAATAGCGCGCCGGTTCGCTGTCGGTCCCGGTTTACGCCCTGCGTGTAGGAGCTCAATGCCGTGCCAAGGGCGACGTTCAGCGGGTGCGTTGCCTGGGCGGTTGCTGATGGGCACAGCAGCAGATGAAAATGGTTTGGCATCAGGCAGTAGGCCAGCACCTGGGCGTGCGGCATAACCTGCTGGCGCAGCTTTCGAAGGAAATACAAATAATTGCCGGGCTCGAAGAATATCAGCTCCCGATTGTTGCCACGGCTATAGACGTGGTACGGCTGGTGCGGTACAAATTCCATAGCCGGAAGATAACCAGCGGCCCCGGTCCGGCGGCTTTTTTCAGCCGTCGGGCCGGTCGAAGTAAGCTGATGTTGTTTACCTCGGCGGGGCTATCAATGTCGAGTTACCAGCGTCGTTCATACGACGACCGGCCCGACGGCTGGAAAAAGCCGCCGGACCGGAGTACTACCGCACCATTATCAACTTCCGGCTCTCCGACATCCTAAGCGGGGAAATAGCGGGCATAGCAGCGGGAGCAGAAACAGGAGGATGCGCAAGCTCAGGATGACAACGATTTTACGTGGCTGAATACGCCTACGTCAGCATGCCGCCGTCAACCTGCAGCACCTGGCCGGTGATGTAGGCCGAGTCGTCGGAGGCCAGGAAGGCGGTGGCTTTGGCTACGTCTTCGGGGGTGCCGCCGCGGCGCAGCGGAATAGCTTTGCGCCACTCGTCTACCTGCTTGGGGTCGAGGGCATCGGTCATCTCGGTTTCGATGAAGCCGGGGGCAACGGCGTTGCAGCGGATGTTGCGCGAGCCCAGCTCCAGGGCCACCGACTTGGTGAAGCCGATGATGCCGGCCTTGGAGGCGGCGTAGTTGCTCTGGCCCGCGTTGCCTTTCACGCCCACCACCGAGCTCATGTTGATGATGGAGCCGGCTTTGGCGCGCATCATCGGCTTGGTGGCCGCTTTGGTGAGGTTGAATACCGATTTGAGGTTCACGGCCAGCACCTGGTCCCACTGGTTTTCGCTCATGCGCATCAGCAGCCCATCCTGGGTGATGCCGGCGTTGTTGACCAGAATATCCAGCCGGCCGAACTCGGCTACTACGTCTTCCACCAGCTTTTCGGCCTGGGCGTAGTCGGCGGCGTCGGAGCGGAAGCCTTTTACCTTGGTGCCGTGGGCGGCCAGCTCCTGTTCCAGCGCCTCGCCTTTTTCCACGCTGGAAAGGTAGGTGAAGGCTACGTTGGCCCCGAGCTGGGCGAAATGCACCGCAATGGCGCGGCCGATTCCTTTGGAAGCACCCGTGATGAGGGCCGTTTTTCCGTCGAGCAGTTTTGTCATGGGGCGAAGATAGGTTTTTTGGTTTTTGGTGGGTGGTTTTTGGTTTTTAGACCCATCCGCGCTCTGCGTTCCCCGGCGCAACCTCCGCGCACCTCTGCGGGAAATGACGGCTGGTTTATAGAAGTTGTTTTGGTTTTTTGCGCCTGAAGCCGCGTTAAAGACTGAATGCCGCCGACAAGTCCCCATCTTCGTTGCCGGTTACCGGCATAGACAGAAGCCAAAAACCAAAAACGACCAACCAAAAACCAGTCAGTGGAAGTCGATATCTGTATTCTGGGGGCCGGACCGGGCGGGGCCACGGCGGCGCTGCACCTGGCCAATGCCGGCCACCGCTGCCTGCTGCTCGACCGCGCCACCTTCCCCCGCGACAAAGTGTGCGGCGATGCCCTGAGTGGCAAAGTCATCAACGAGCTGCGCCGCATCGGGGCCGACATGCCCGCCCGGCTGAATGCCGCGCCCACGCAGGTGCCCAGCTGGGGCATCGATTTTTTCGCACCCAACGGCCGCCGCCTCGCCATTCCCTTCAGGCCCGACTTCGACAAAACCCGGGATGCCGCCGCCGGCCACATCGCCAAGCGCATCGACTTCGACGATTTCCTGGTGCAGGAAGTGCGCTGCCGTCCCGAAATCGACTTCCGCGAAGGTATCGACATCACCCAGCATGAGCGGCTGCCCGACGGCCGCTGGCGGCTGCGCACGGCGGATGGCACCGAAGTAGCCACGGCCGGAATCCTGCTGGTAGCCAACGGCGCCCAGTCGGCCTTTGCCCGGCAGATTGCCGGCCACGCCTTGGAACCCGACCACCACTGCGCCGGCCTGCGGGCCTACTACGACGGCGTGACGGGCCTGAGCCCCGACAACTTTATCGAGCTGCACTTCATCAAGGACTTTTTGCCCGGCTACCTGTGGGTGTTTCCGCTGCCCAACGGTCAGGCCAACGTGGGCGTGGGCATGCTGACCAGGGCCGTGTCGGCGAAGAAGGTGAACCTGCGGGAGCGGCTGGCCGACATGCTGGCCACTCACCCGGCTCTGAAAGAGCGGTTTGCCGGCGCTACCCGGCTGGGCCCCGTGCGCGGCTTCGGCCTGCCGCTGGGCTCCAAGCGCCGCTCCCTATCCGGCGAAGCGTATCTGCTGCTCGGCGACGCGGGCTCCCTCATCGACCCCTTCAGCGGCGAAGGCATCAGCCACGCCATGGTCTCGGGCCGCCATGCCGCCGACTGGGCCGCGCAGGCCGTGGCGGCCCACGATTTCTCGCCCGTTTTCCTGAAGCAGTACGACGCGGCCGTGTACCGGCGGCTGGGCCAGGAGCTGCGCCTGAGTCGGGCCATGCAGCGCCTGCTGAACTTCCCCACGCTGTTCAACTTCATTGCCAACCGCGCCGTCAACAACCCCACCCTGGCCGAAACCCTGTCCAGCATGTTCATGGACCTGGATATGCGCGAGCGGCTCCGTCAGCCCAGCTTTTACGTCAAGCTGCTGTTTGGGGGGAAATAAAGCCGGTCATTGCGAGCATTCTGCGCATAAAGCAGAGCCGAAGCAATGACCGGCTAACTGAATAACCGGTTACTTGTCTCCGGCGTAGCGGCGCAGGCTTTTGGCGGCTTCGGGGTTCAGCCTGGCCGCTTTTTCCAGGTCGGGGCGGGCGAGCTTGGGCTTGTTGATGGAAGAGTAGCAGATACCGCGGTACTCGAACGCATCGGCATACACCGAGTCGATGACAATGGCCTTGGTGAAATCGGGAATGGCGCTGCTGAAGTTGAACATCTGCATCTTCGCCGCCCCGCGCCCAAAGAAAGCTTCTTTATCGGTGGGGTTGTACTTCAAGGACTTGGAAAAGTCGCTGATGGCGGGCGGGTACTCCTTCAGCTTCAGGCGCGTCAGGCCGCGGTTATAGTAGGCCTCGGCATTGGTTGGCTTGATGCGCAGCAACGTGTTGTAGTCAACAATAGCTTCTTTATAATCCTTAAGGTGACTTTTGGCCTTGGCCCGTACGAGCAGCGCATTCACGTTGCGCGGAGCCGCCTGGAGCATCGCGTCTGCCGCCCGGATTTCGGCTTTGTAGTCGGCGTTGCTTTTGCGGGCGGCGGGTTCCACTACTGCTGGTACCGTCGAAACAGGGGAAGGAGGAACGGGAGTCGTAGCCGTGGGCGTAGCGGTGCCGACCGGGGCCGGAGTCGGACTGGCAGGCATTGCAGCGGGCGTACTGGCCACCGCCCGGCGGGAACCGGGACTGTCTTTCTCCACCGTAGTTGCACATTGGGTGGTAACCAGGAGCAAAACCGCGCCAGCCAGTAAGCGAGTGGTAAACAGGTTATTCATCGGGATAACGTGCAGAAAGTCAGAGGGAAGGTGAAGGATAACAGCCGCTGGTATGGTCAGGCACCGCCGGTCAGCGTGTAAGACGTGAAGCGCCCCGGAGAGTTGCCCCGGGCATAAAAAAAGCTTCCCGACCAAAACGGCCGGGAAGCTAAGTAATTCAGGATGGGCAAGCTATTTATCGGTGCGGTAGCGCTTCAGGGTTTTAGCCGCCGCCGGTTTAAGCTCCGCCGCTCTTTCCAGATCCGGCATGGCGCGTTTTTCCTGGTTGGATTCTGAATAGCAGATGCCCCGGTACTCATACGCTTCGGCATTGTTGGCGTCGAGCTGGATGAGCTGGCTGAAATCGGTGATGGCGGACTTGTAGTTCAGCAGCTGCATTTTCGCCACGCCCCGGTAGAGCAGACTGGCCTGGTGCGTGGGGCTGAGCCGGAGGGCTTTGGTGAAATCGGCAATGGCGCGGGCAAGCTGGTCGTCGTGCAGCTGGGTCATGCCGCGCTCAAAGTAAAGTCCGGCGTTGGTCGGCTGCATTCTAATCAGGGTGGAATAATCCGCTACTGCATCCTGGTAGTCCTTCAAAGCGGCAGCAGCCTGAGCTCGCTTTAACAGTGCTTCCGCATCGCGCGGGTTGGCTTTCAGCGTTTCTTTGGCCACCCGCAGCTGGGCTTTATACTCGCTACGGGAGAGAACCCGGGCGGCGGCCGGGGCGGCCGAGTTACTCTCGGAGCCCGCCGCAACTACCGCAGACGCCGTCGGATCAGTAAGGGTTTGCTGGGCGTGGGCAACCGACAGGGTTAGCGCACCGCAAAGGAGTAAAGCGCAAAGATTTTTCATAACCGATGGGGGTAAATACGGGTTGGAAATAGCAGAAAGCCGGGGCCGGAAATCTGATTACAGCAGGTGGAGCGAAACTTTGGCCTGGAGCCGGAAGATGGATTCGGTGCTTATCTTTACCCATTCAAACCGGAATAACTCAGGCCTACCATCTCAGCTTACTTTGACTCAGCCAAGAATAAATTGAATTTTTGGTTTAGCAAAGGATGAAAAAATCCAACAAAAACACAAATTTAATATGGCATCGCAATTCGATCTGGTCGTAATTGGCAGCGGCCCCGGGGGCTACGTAGCTGCAATCCGGGCTTCCCAGCTTGGACTGAAAGTAGGGGTGGTCGAGCGGGAGTCGCTCGGTGGCATCTGCCTCAACTGGGGCTGTATCCCGACCAAAGCCCTGCTCAAAAGTGCCCAGGTGTACGAATACCTCCAGCACGCCCAGGACTACGGCCTGAAAGCCGGGGAGCTGAGCTTCGACTTCACGGCCGTGGTGAAGCGCAGCCGCGGCGTAGCCGATGGCATGAGCAAGGGCATCAACTTCCTGTTCAAGAAAAATAAGATTGAAACCGTCCTCGGTACCGGCAAGCTGTTGGCCCCCGGCCAGGTGGAAGTAACCCGGGCCGACGGCACCAAGGAAACCGTCGAGGCCAAGCACATCATCCTGGCTACCGGAACCCGCTCGCGCGAGCTGCCCAACCTGCCCATCGACGACGTGAAAATCATCGGCTACCGCAAAGCCATGACCATGGAGAGCCTGCCCAAGCGCATGGTGATAGTCGGCTCGGGGGCTATCGGCGTCGAGTTTGCCTATTTCTACCGCACCATGGGCACCGAGGTCACCATCGTGGAGTTCCTGCCCCGCATCGTGCCGGTAGAGGACGAGGAAGTGTCGCGGCAGATGGAGAAGTCGTTCCGGAAAATCGGCATCAACATCCTCACCAGCGCCGAGGTAACCAGCGTGGACACGGCCGGCGACGGCTGCAAGGTGACCGTGAAAACGGCCAAAGGCGACCAGCAGATCGATTGCGACGTGGTGCTGAGCGCCGTGGGCGTGACCCCCAACCTCGAAAACCTGGGCCTCGAAGAGCTGGGTATCAAGGTGGAGAAGGGACGGCTGGTGGTCGATGATTTCTACCAGACCAACGTACCCGGCATCTACGCCATCGGTGATATTGTGCCCGGCCCGGCGCTGGCCCACGTGGCCTCGGCCGAGGGTATTATCTGCGTCGAGCAGATTACGGGCCACCACCCCGAGCCGCTGAACTACCAGAACATTCCCGGCTGTACCTACGCCCAGCCCGAAATTGCCTCGGTGGGCCTCACCGAAGCTGAAGCCAAAAAACAGGGTTACGACGTACTGGTGGGCAAGTTTCCCTTCTCGGCCTCCGGCAAAGCTTCCGCCGCCGGCACCAAGGATGGCTTCGTGAAAGTCATCTTCGACAAGAAGTACGGCGAGTGGCTCGGCGCCCACATGATCGGGGCCAACGTGACGGAAATGATTGCCGAGGTAGTCGTGGCCCGCAAGCTCGAAACCACCGGCCACGAAATCATCAAGTCCGTGCACCCGCACCCGACCATGTCGGAAGCCATTATGGAAGCCGCCGCCGCGGCCTACGGGGAGGTGATTCACCTGTAAGGTTTTTCAACTGCCAACCGATAAAAGCAAGGCCCGCTGCATCCGCAGCGGGCCTTGCTTTTATCGGTTGGCATGGCTCATATAGTGAGAAGAAGTAGCTGAGCTTCGGGCAAGCCGCAGCGCGGCGACAGGTTGGTAGAATACACCGCTTGCTCAATGTAACATAGGCGGTTTCCGGCAACGTTGAGAATGTTTTTTGAGGCCGCAACCGACCAAATGCTTAACGCCCGTAGGGATTTCCAGGCCCCCTCAATCCTGCACCGGCTCCAGGGGCACGGCAGCAGCCGGGGCCCCTTTCGGCTTGCGGCTCACCAGCCACACACCCGCGAAAATCAGCAGGGCCTGCCCGGCGCGGGCCGGGGTGAAGTGGTCTTTGCCCAAAGCCACGGCAATGATGACCGCCAGCACCGGCTGCAGGTAGATGTAGACGCCCAGCAGGGCCGGGGAAGCATACTTCAGCGCCCAGTTGTTGAGCAGGTAGGCCAGAATGGTGAGGCAGACCACCATGTACACGATTTCGGCCCAGATGTAAGTCGGGAAGCCGGCGTAGTTCGTGGCCAGGGTTTCGCGCCAGCCGAAGGGTACGGCCACGAATGTCCCCACCAGGAAGATGCGGGCCAGCACCGTGAACGGGTGGTACTTGCGCATCAGCGGCGTGACCAGCACCAGGTACACGCCAAAGGCGGTGGCATTGAGCAGAATGAGGATGTTGCCCAGCGTTGCGTTGGGATAAGCAATACCGCCCGCGTCGCGGCTGAGAATAATGGTGGCCGCCCCCACGGCCCCCACGCCAATGCCCAGCACCCGCATCAGGGTTATTTTCTCGCCCAGCAGCACCGCCGAGGCCAGCACCACCACGATAGGCGCAATTGTCTGGAGTAGGGACGCATTGATGGGGGAGGTGTAGTTCAGCCCCGAGAAAAACAGCAGCTGGTTCACCCCGATTCCGGTGATGCCGCAGATGATGGCCCGCACGTTATCGGCGCGGCCGATAAGGCGGTCCTGGGGCGCTACCAACCGGCTGACTACCCCAAAAAACAGGGCCGCCCCCACAATCCGCAGCGTCACGATACCGAAAGGACCCATGTACGCGGGCATCACATCCTTCGATAAGCTATAGTTGGCCGCGTAGATAAGTGATACCAGAAACAAGGCGGCATGCACTTTAAGGGAATTCTTCATCAGCGGCAAAGGTAGCAGCCCGGGGGCAGGACCACGAACGGCGCGACCGGCGGAAGCGTTACGGACCGCAGCCGGACCGGCCCCGTAGTGTTCGGGCCGCCGTACCTTTACCGTTCTATCCTGACTTTCCCCATGGCTACCGGCTCCCTGTTCGACGACCCTGAATCTGCGCCCAGCGCGCTGCTGACTACCCGCCCCGGCGCGCCGCTGGCCGAGCGTCGCCGTCCCCGCACCCTCGACGAGTATGCCGGGCAGCAGCACCTCATCGGCCCCGCGGGCGTACTGCGGCGCTACCTCAATGCCGGTCGTTTGCCCTCCCTCATTCTGTGGGGGCCGCCCGGCGTGGGCAAAACCACCCTGGCCCACCTGCTGGCCAATGAGCTGAAACAGCCCTTCGCCGCCCTCAGCGCCGTGAATGCGGGCGTGAAGGACGTGCGCGAAGTCATTGAGCGGGCCAAAAAACAGCGGGGCACGGTGCTGTTCATCGACGAAATTCACCGCTTCAGCAAAAGCCAGCAGGATGCCCTGCTCGGGGCCGTGGAGCAGGGCATCGTTACCCTCATCGGGGCTACCACCGAAAACCCCTCGTTTGAGGTGATTCCGGCCGTGCTGAGCCGGGCCCAGGTGTACGTGCTGGAGCCGCTGAGCAAGGAGGTGTTGACTGAGCTCGTCGATAAAGCGCTGGCCGAAGACGAGGTGCTCAGGCTGAAAAAAGTGCGCATGCAGGACTACGGGGCCCTGCTCACCATCTCGGGCGGCGACGCCCGCAAGCTGCTCAACCTGCTCGAAATCGTGGTCGAATCGGCGGCCCCGGAGGCTGAAACGGGCGCAGTGGTGGTGACCGACGAGCTGGTGCAGCAGCTGGCCCAGCAGCACCTGGCGCGCTACGACAAGGGGGGCGAAATGCACTACGACGTCGTCTCCGCCTTTATCAAGAGCATCCGCGGCTCCGACCCCAACGCGGCGCTCTACTACCTGGCCGTGATGCTGGAGGGTGGCGAAGACCCCAAGTTCATTGCCCGCCGCCTGCTTATTCTGGCTTCCGAAGACGTAGGCCTGGCCAACCCCAACGCCCTGATGCTGGCCCAGAGCTGCTTTCAGGCCGTCACCGTCATCGGCATGCCCGAGGGCGACATTATTCTGGGGCAGACGGTGGTGTACCTGGCTACCTCGCCCAAGAGCAACGCGTCTTACAAAGCCATCCGCGAAGCCCGGGCCCTGGTGCGGCAGCAGGGCGTGCAGTCGGTGCCCATTCCGCTGCGCAACGCGCCCACTCAGCTCATGAAGCAGCTCGGCTACGGCGACCAGTACCAGTACTCCCACGACTACGACGGCAGCTTCGCGGCGCAGGAATTTATGCCCGACACCCTGAGCGGCAAGCGCTTCTACGAACCGGGGCACAACCCGGCGGAAGCCAAAATTCAGGAGCGTCTCAAGCAGTGGTGGGGCCCGAAGTACGGCTACTAATCACTGATTGTCGCTGACAAGGCGCGGATGCCGCGGATGCAAACGGCGCAAAAGCCTGGCAAGACCCTGGCGGAAGGCTACTGGCGGAAGTCTTACAATGGCGCGCAGCGCAATAGGACTTCCAGCCGCCGACACGCGGTCAGTCTCCAGACTGACCAGACCGAATCAGACTGACCAGACTGACCAAACCAGACGGACAGCTTCTAAGCGAGTAGTTGGCCGCCTGGTTTCGCAGGTCTGGCGAATTGCCGCCTGTTTGGGGCGGCAAGTTTCGCCGGCCGGCCGGCAACGATTGTCGTTCTGCTTGGGGAACTCCACCGTTTGCCCGGCTGAATGTAGTGCAATGCCCGGATGGGAAGCCGCCCCGGCGTAAAAAGTCAGGCCAACTAACAAATCAGGCAGCCTGAATCAATAACTTGCCGTCTGATAGTTGTTCCAGGTAAAGTAAACCAGTGTCCGCGCCGTCTGCATCAGCGGCAGTCATGCCTAATCAGCGCAAATCAGCGATTTATGAGACAGTTTTTAAAATTCGTGCTGGCTACGCTCGTCGGGCTGGTACTTTTCGGGGTGGTATCGGTGCTGGTACTGCTCGGGCTGACCGCGGCCGCCATCAGCTCCGACAGCTCAGTGACGGTAGCCCAGAATTCGGTGCTGGAGATTAAGCTCGAAAAGCCCGTGGCGGAGCGCGAAAGCCGCGAGTCGCTGGGCGCGCTCTTCAGCAGCCAGGCCGATAACATCGGGCTCGACCAGATCAAGGCCACCATCAGGCGGGCCAAAAGCGACGGGGACATCAAAGGTATTTTCCTGAACGTGGAGCTGGTGCAGGCCGGCCGCGCCTCGCTGGAAGAAATCCGGGATGCCCTGCTCGACTTCAAAAAATCCGGCAAGTTCATCGTGTCCTACGCCGATGCGCAGTCGGAAGGCAGCTACTACCTGGCCTCGGTGGCCGACCGCATCTACCTCAATCCGCAGGGCACGGTGGAGTTCAACGGGGCCAGCTCGGAGACGATGTACTACAAAAACCTGTTTGAGAAGGCCGGCATCGACGCCCAGATCTTCCGGGTGGGCTCGTTCAAGAGTGCCGTGGAGCCCTTCTTTCGCGAGAACATGTCGGATTCAGCCCGTCTTCAGACGTCCTCTTTCCTGAACTCGCTCAACGACTTTATGCTGGCCCGGGTGGCCGCCTCCCGGAAGATTGCCCCGGCCCGCCTGAAAGTCATCAACGACTCTACCCTGGTCCACAACGCCGCCGACGCCAGGCGCTACGGCCTCGTCACGAACCTGGGCTACTACGATCAGGCCCTCGATTTTATGAAGGGTAAAGTTGGCGTGGCCCGGGATAAAAAGCTCAGCCTGCTCAGCCTCAGCGACTACGAGAAATCGGACGACGACGAAGGCAGCACCAGCGGCAACCGCATTGCCGTGGTCTACGCCGAAGGCGACATCGTGACGGGCAAGGGCAGCAACAGCAGTATTGGCAGCACCCGCTTTGCCGAGGCGCTGCGCCAGGCCCGCCTCGACGACAAGGTGAAAGCCGTGGTACTGCGCGTGAACTCGCCCGGGGGCTCGTCGCTGGCCTCCGACATTATCTACCGCGAAGTGACGCTGACCAAGAAGGTGAAGCCCATCATCTGCTCCATGTCGGACGTGGCGGCTTCGGGTGGCTACATGATTGCCATGGCCTGCGACACCATCGTGGCCCAGCCCAGCACCATCACCGGCAGCATCGGCGTGTTTGGCGTGCTGCCCAATATCGAGCCGTTGCTGCGCGACAAGCTGGGCATCACCACCGACCGGGTGAACACGGGCAAGTTTTCCGACTTCCCCACCATCACCCGCCCGCTGTCGGCCTTCGAGAAGCAGCAGTTCCAGAACGAGGTAAACCGCATCTACGCCGACTTCACCACCAAAGCCGCGAAGGGCCGCCACATGCCCGTGGAGCAGCTGCGCCGTTTCGCCTCGGGCCGGGTCTGGTCGGGCGCCGAAGCCAAGGAGCGCGGGCTGGTCGACGTGCTGGGCTCATTCGATGACGCCATGCGCATTGCCGCCCGCCGGGCCAACCTGAAAGAAGACGACTACCGGATTCAGCGCCTGCCGCGCCAGAAGGGCATGCTGGAGAACCTGTTCAGCGGCTTCAGCGCCGAAGCCCGCCTGCGTCTCGTGCAGCAGGAGCTGGGTCCGCTCTACCCGATGTACGAGCAGTACAAGAAGCTTTCGACTATGCAGGGCGTGCAGGCCCGGCTGCCATTCGAAATGACAATCCGGTAGTCTAATGTGCTAATGTGGTAATGCGGTAATGTGCTGATGGGGTAATGCGGTAATGCGGTAATACGGTAATACGGTAATACGGTGATGCGGTAATCAGGCAAAAAGATGTGTCTGCATCGGCACGCTGGCACATTACCGCATCAGCACATTGGCACATTACCGCATCAGCACATTACCGCATCAGCACATCAGCACATTCCTCCATTACCGCATTACCGCATCAGCACATTAAAAAAAACATGCTCCAGCTTCACGAAGCCACTGCCCATATCCGTCAGCGCATCGGCGACTTTCAGCCCGAAGTCGGCATCATTCTCGGCACCGGCCTTGGGGCTTTGGTAAAGGACATCGACGTGCAGTTTACGCTGCCCTACGCCGGTATTCCGCACTTCCCGACTTCGACGGTGGAAAGCCATTCCGGCAACCTGCTGGCCGGCACGCTGGCCGGGCGGCGGGTGCTGGTCATGCAGGGCCGCTTTCACTACTACGAAGGCTACACGATGCCGCAGGTGGTGTTTCCGGTGCGGGTGATGAAGCTACTGGGCATCCGGCAGCTTTTCGTGAGCAACGCCAGCGGCGGCCTCAACCCCGACTACGACTACAGTGACCTGATGCTGATTGAGGACCACATCAACCTGCAGCCGACCAACCCGCTGGTGGGCAAAAACCTCGACGAGCTGGGCCCGCGGTTTCCCGACATGCTGGAGCCCTACGATCTGACGCTGCTCAAGCGAGCCGAAGAAGCCGCCCGGGAGCTGGGCTTTGCCGACAAGGTGCGGCGCGGCGTGTATGCCAGCCTGCCCGGCCCCATGCTCGAAACGCCCGCCGAGTACCGCTACCTGCGCACCATCGGGGCCGACGCGGTGGGCATGAGCACCGTGCCCGAAGTCATTGCCGCCGTCCACCTGGGCCTGCCGGTGCTGGCTATTTCCGTCATCACCGACCTCTGCTCCCCGGGCCGGCTCAAGCGCGTAGCAATTGCGGACATCCTACGGGTAGCCGCCGCCGCCGAGCCCCGGCTCACGGCCTTGCTGAAGGCGGTGCTGGCAAAAGTATAGGCTTGACCGCACGATAAAGGGCCGCTACTATTGCCTGGTAGCGGCCCTTTATCGTTTTGAGCTGACTGAGCTTGGCCGCTGGCGGGTAGGCCTGAAGCTATAGATTTCGAGCTGCCCGGCTTTGGCGAGGCGGCTGTGGACCATGACTTCCAGGTTGGCTTTTTCTACCTCGTACTCCTGCGTTTGCCCTTTGTAATCCACCAGGGGCAGGGTTTTGTTGTCGGCGCCCATCAGCATCCAGGTGCCCGGACACGTGGTGTCGTCGCTGAGCAGGGTCTGGATGTAGCTGGTGAGCAGTGTCATTAACCCAAAAATCAGGGCTATAATGGGTTAAGGGTACGCGTGTTAAACAGTGATGGAAAAAATAGCGGTTGAAATAATAAGGCTATCGAAAGGAGTGCGGGCGCAGAGTCCGGGTTACAAGTAAGCTCGTTTCATTTCAGGATAACCGTCCGCCGGTCGCTGCTGAGCACGGTGAATACGCCCAGCCCGCCCTGCACCGTGGAGCGGATGGCAGCGGGCTGGGCAAACGGATTACCATTGGCGTTGCGCGCGTCTTGCACTGATTGCAGAAAAAGATAGTAGGGCTGGTCTATATGGTAGAGCGTGATCAGCAGCGTGTCGCCGGCCGAGAAGCGGTAACTGGTGCCCAACGTTATGAGCTGGCCGTTATTCAGGCGGTCGTCGAGCTCGAAATCACGCTCGGGGTCTTTCGAAATGCTGTCGTTGTGAATCTGGAAGCGGTAAAAATTGGCCGTGGCGGCCGGATCCTGGAACCGGGACAGGACGTAGGCTTTGCGCTCTTCGCCGGATTTTTCGTTGAATTTCCATTCTACGGTATCCAGTGGTACCAGCGCCGGCATCGTGGCCGTGCCGGTCACGCGCCGGCCCTTGGAATCACGGACGTCGAGGGTGAAGGTATCACCGGGCCGGGCCACGAGCGGCTGCCGGCCGATGTGCGTGTAGGCTTTTTGGGTGAGCTTATCCTGCCCGGGCCTAAACGAGAGCTGCTGCTGCTGCCCGTTGGGCAGGGTCAGGACTACCGTCACATCCGTAGGAACCGAGGGCTCCGGGGTGCTCAGGTAAGGAACCGTTTCGGTCACGGTCAGGCGCGGCACCTGGCCCGGCACCAGATAGCATTCCGCCACCAGCTGAGCGGGTAGCACGGGCAGCTCGACGTCGATGTCTTGCTGCAGATTACAGCCCGCCGTGCCGGCCAGCATAACCACCAGCAACGCCGCCGGGCCAACGATACGTCTCAAATAAGCGGGCAGTAACATAAGCAAGCCGGAAAGGCAGTTAGAACTTGAAATTGTAGGTCATCGATGGAATAACCGGGAACAGCGATACCTGGCGGGCCCGGTAGCTGGTTATCTGATCGGTTTGCTCGTCGCGCACCTGATCGAAGTAGACAAAGTACGGATTGCGGCGGTTGTAGGCGTTGTATATGCTGAACGTGAGGTCCGACTCGCCGCGCCGGGGCTTGAGCTTGTAGACCAGCCCCAGATCGAAGCGATGATAAGGGGCCAGGCGGTACGTGTTGCGGTCAGGATAAATGGGCACGGCGTCCAGGTTGTCGCCGAAAATGTCCTGCAACAGAAAGCGGCCCCCCGGCAGGGTAGTAGGTGCCCCGGAGGTATACACGAACGAGCCGGTGAGGTTGATACGGGGCGAGAGCTGGTGCAGGACGACCACCGTCAGATTGTGGCGCCGGTCGTAGGTAGGGAAGAAGTCTTTGCCGTTGTTAACGCCGGTGGTGCCGCGCTGGGGCTGAAAGTTGCGCTGCGTCCAGGCCAGGGTGTAGCCGATCCAGCCCGTGGTGCGGCCCTGTTTTTTCTCCAGGTACAGCTCGTTGCCGTAGGCCCAGCCCTTGCCGAACAGGAATTCCGCGTCGAGGTCGGAATTGACGAACAACTGGGCGCCATCCCGGAAATCTACCTGGTTGCGGGCCCACTTGTAGTACACCTCATTGGTGAGCAGGTATTTGCCCTGGCCCAGCAGAAAACTCACCCCGGTAGCCACCTGCTGTGAGCGTTGGGGTTTCACGTTCAGGCGCGACGGGTACCAGATGTCGGTGGGCAGGGAAGCGCCGGAGTTGGTAACCAGATGAACATACTGGTACATCTGGGCGTAGCTCGCTTTCAGGGAGGTGGTGGACGAAAGCGAGTACCGGGCCGAAGCCCGGGGCTCCACGCCGCCAAAAATATCGGTGCCGCTCCGGAAGCTCGTCAGGCGCAGACCATATTCCAGCTGGAGCTTGTCCGTGGCTTTGAAGTTGTCCGAGGCATAGAGCGAGGCTTCCTGCCCCTGGTACGTTACGTCGGAGCCAATATTGAGGCTGCCATCCGAACTGCCGGCCTGCAGTCGGCCTACCCCAAACCGGTGACTGGTGGCCGTAGCTCCCGCTTTGAAGACGTGACGGTCGTTGGGTGCGTACTCAAAATCAGTGCGCAGGGCGTAGTCCTGAATATCGGAGGACAGGCTGAAGCTGAACTGGTCGAGCTTGTTGGCGATACCGTATTGGTAGCGCGTAGCTGATACGGTGGTATTGACGAACAGCTTGGGCGAGAAGACGTGGTTCCAGCGCAGGGCTCCCACGCGGTTGCCCCAGGTGAAATCGAAGTTAAAGCCGTTGGTGCTGTTGAAACCAAAAACGTCCCGGCCGTAGTAGCCGGTCAGAAACAGCTGATCCTTGGCGCCCAGCTTATAGTTGGCTTTCGCGTTGAAATCATAGAAGTAGTAGTCCGGAATCGGGTCGTAGCCTTTGGTGTTTTCGTTGAGCTTGTTGATCTGGCGGGTGAACACGTCGAAGTACGTGCGGCGGCCCGACACGATGAATGAGCCTTTGTCCTTCACGATGGGGCCTTCCACCGTCAGCCGCGACGAAATCAGCCCCAGGCCGCCACTCACGGAGTATTTCTGCGGGTCGCCCTCGCGGAGCTTCACATCGACCACCGACGACAGGCGCCCCCCGTACTGGGCCGGGAAACCGCCCTTGTACAAATCCACACTTTGTACGGCATCGGGGTTGAACACCGAGAACAGGCCGAACAGGTGCGAAGGGTTGTAAACCACTGTCTCGTCGAGCAGGAACAGGTTCTGATCGGCCGAGCCCCCGCGGACGAACAGGCCGCTGGTACCTTCGCCGCCATTCTGCACCCCGGGCTTGAGCTGCAGGGTTTTGAGCAGATCGACTTCACCAAATAAAGCCGGCAGCAGCCTGGCTTCCTTGGTGGTAAGGCGCTCCACACTCATCTGGGGCGTCTGCAGCTTTTGCTCCAGCGTGCCGGAGCCCACCACCGTAACCTCGCCCAGCTCATTGGCCGATTCGGGCAGGCTGAACGACAGGCGCTGGGTACGGGTGAGGTTCAGGTCGCGGGTTTGCGACTGGTAGCCGATAAAGGAGATGACCAGCTGGTGGCGGCCGGCCGGCAGAACCAACGAATACAGCCCCGTCGAGTCGGCGGTGACGCCGGTACCCAGGGCCGGCACGGCGACGGAAGCCCCCGGCAGCACGCTGCGGTCGGTTCCTGATCGGACGTAGCCGCTGACGGTATAGCGGGCACGGGTTTGGGCGGGTGCCAGCAACGGCAGAAATAGCAGTACTAAACCAAGACGAGCGACAGAAAGAGCTAAACGCATCAGGCAGACACAGAATAAAAGCGGGCACGGGTGGGCCGGCGTGTTAGCGTAACGCCCGGCCCTGATGGATAGTTTATCGGGTTCCGCACAAAGGGTACCAGGTTTGGCCGTCTGCCCATACTACCAGAGGCTGAAACTGGCCCGGCAGTTGCCTGGGCGGCCCGCTCAGGGGCCTGGGTCAGGTCAGGTAAGCCTGCAGGGCCTGGGTGATTTGGGGCCCCGGCACCACGCCGGCCTGCCGCCATACGGGCTGACCCTTATGAAACAGAATCAGGGTGGGAATGCTCTGCACCCGAAACTGCTGAGCCACCGCCTGGTTGCGGTCCACGTCGATCTTGATAATCTTGAGCTTGCCCTGGTGCTGAGTGGCTACCTGCTCCAGAATGGGACCCATGGTCTTGCAGGGCCCACACCAATCGGCGTAAAAGTCGACCAGCACCGGCATGCCGGGACTATTGATAAGTTCAGAAAATGACTTTTTAGGCATGGCAGCAGAAGGGAAGCAAATGGGTCAGGAGGCCAGGGAAGCCCCCCGGCCGGTATACGCAGACGTGCCGGCAAAGGAAGCGTTGCCAAACCGTACGGACGCAAAAAAAACCGGCGCTGCCACGCTTGTCCTTACCCAAATCTTCCCCCGTCTTTCCGGATGTGGCGTAATGGCCTTTTTGCCGTTGGTCGAAGCGGCTTTGTCAGCTGTAAAACGGCAGGGTAAATCCCCAAAAAGCCCTCCTGGGCATCTGGCCAGGAGGGCTTTTGAAATTTGGGTAAGGACAAGCGCTGCAACGCCGGACTTTCTCGTTGTACTGATGCAAAGATGGGGTAAGGTAAGCTTATTTACGCTTATCAATCACCGTGACGTCGTTGCCAACCTCGGGGAAGGTAAAGCGGCCCCCCACGGCTTTCTTACCGGCGACCAGACACTCCCACACGTAGCGGCCGGGCGTACCCGTGGCGGCTTCGCCCGCTTCCGATTTGAAGTAGTCGGCATCAGAAGCCAGGGAGGGGAAAACTACGTCGACGCCGTTCTGACCCTTCTCGATTTCCTTCACCAGAATGTAGGATTTGCCGTTGTTCTGGTTGGTGACGACGAAGCGGGCCGTATACGAGCCCAGCTGACCAAATTTGTCCATGACCCCCAGCCGGATATAGGCATCCGTAGAAACCAGCCAGGTTTGGGCCTGAGCGGCGGCAGGCGTTAGTACTAGTAAGGCCAGCACCAGACCGGCGGCCCGCAACAGCTGAATGATACGAAGGGAAAAAGCGGGAGTAGCAACACGCATGGCGAAAAGGTAAGAAGTGTAGTAATGCAGAGTGAGCAGCAAGCCGGGAGGCAACCCGGCCGCAAGGTGATTTCAGAGAAGACAATTAATAAGTCAATAAAGCCTGAGAAATGCCTTAAAGAGAACTGGTTGCCTCGTCCCCAACCAAATATATAATTTATTTGCCCGCTGCGGCAACAAGATTTTTTATTTTTCGCCGGTAACCAATCAAAAAAAGTGGTTTACTGGATGGATGCTTATTCTCATTCGTTAAATGCCACGTTCCAACGCCCACCAGCGGGGTAGTCCGCCGTCGGCTACAGGGGAGCTGCGGTGCCAGCTTTGCGAGCGGCTGGTAGGGCAGGTGTCGCGCCACCATTTGGTGCCGCGCGAAGAAGGCGGCCGCCACGGCCCCACGGTAGCCCTGTGCCAGCCCTGTCACAGCACCATCCACGTGCTGCTTTCCAACCGCGACCTGGCCCGCAAATACGCCACGGTAGAAGAGCTGCGCGGGGCCGCAGAGCTGCAAAAGTACCTGCACTGGGTGCGCCGCAGCCGGGTGGAGCGCATCAGCAACCGTCGCAAAAAGACCTGACTGTATCCTCGCAGGAATGTAGACCTTTGCCCGACTGCCGCCGGGAGCAGTTGCTGTTTGTTATCCTTCTCGTCATCGATGCCGCTTTGCTGAAGTCGTTCGTTCCTTTTGCCCGGCTACGCCGCCAGCCCACCATCGTAGTGGATAGCATGGCCAATGGCGCGGCCCTGGTGCTGGCCCACTGGCGCGGCGCGCCCACGCCCGCTGCCCTGCGCGACGATACCAGCGCCGGCTCGGTGCTGCGCGCCCTGCGGGCTCCCGCCCCGCCCGGTCTGGACGCGGCTGCCGTCACGGCCAACCATTTCGATGTGGATGGCTTTCTGGGCGTGTGGAGCCTGCTGCATCCGGCGCTGGCCCTGCCCCACGAACGGCTGCTGCGCCTGGCTGCCACGCTGGGCGACTTCCGGGAGCTGGACTGGACCAATCCGCTGGCCGACCATGCCCTGCAGCTGGTTTGCTGGCTCAATGCCAGGGAGCAGGAGCTATTCTACCCCCCTTTTGGCGCGCCCGCCGTGCGCCGGCGGGAGGATGAGGCTTCGGCCGAGAAATTCGCCTGGTTTCTGCCCCGTTTCGCCGCCGTACTGGAAAATCCGGAAACCGGCCGCGCTGCTTGGGAGCCGGAATACCGGCGGATAAAAGCCGCCGGAGCGGTAATCCAAAGCCCCCGAACCCAGATCCGCCGCTATCCGGAAATTGGTCTGGTCGTCGTTGAAACGCCGGAGTCGCTGCCGTACTACGCCCTGTTTGGCCCCACGGCCGGCTACGATATGGTGCTGAGCCTCTACGGCGGGCAGCGCTACGAATTCGAGTACAAGTACACTACCTGGGTTGACCTGGAGTCGCGGCCCACGCTGCCCCGGCTACCGCTGCACGAGCTGGCCGCTACCCTGAACGCCCGGGAAACCACCCCGCACCGCTGGACCTTCGACGGCATCACCGACACGGGCCCGCTGCTGCGGCTGGCGGGCAGTACGCTGACCAAAGTGCAGCGCTACGCCGACCCCGACCAGCGCCCGATTCCCGCCTCGTCCATCCGCCCGGCGGAGCTGGAACGGGAAGTGGTGGCGTTTTTCCGGGCAAAGTATGCCATCATTCCGCCCCGCCGGTACTGGACCTGGGCCGAAATCCGGGCCGCCGGGGAAAGCGCGAAGGTCGTGCAGTCCAGCGATTAGACCTCCTCGCCGAACCCGACGACTCGTAGCGTGCTGACGCCGCCGGCTCCTTTCCGGACGTTGATCTGAGTGCTGACGCGTTCCTTCAGCGCTTCGACGTGGGAGATGATGCCGATGGTTTTGCCCGTGCCCTGCAGCGTTTCCAAAGCCGTGAGGGCAATGTCGAGCGTGTCGGGGTCGAGCGTGCCAAAGCCTTCGTCGATGAAGAGCGTGTCGATCTGGGTTTTGCGGCCCGCCAGCTCACTCAGGCCCAGGGCCAGCGCCAGGCTCACCAGGAAGCTTTCCCCGCCCGACAGCGAGTTCATGGTCCGGGAGTTGCCGGCCTGGTACTCATCCACGATGAGCAGGTCGAGGTGCTCCTGGGGGTTGCGCAGGATGCGGTAGCGGTCGGTGAGGCGGTGCAGGTGGCGGTTGGCCAGCTCCACGAGGCGGGCCAGGGTGAGTCCCTGGGCAAACTCGCTGAACTTCTTGCCGTCGGCGGAACCGATGAGCTCGGTGAGCTGCCGCCAGCGGCGGGCCTGCTGCTGCTGCTTTTCCAGCGCTTCGGCCAACGCCGCGTGCCGCTCCAGGCCGGTCCGGTGGCTGGTGAGCTGCTGCTGCCGCTGCCCGAGCTGCTGGTTGAGTGTGGCCAGCTGCTGGTGGTTGGCCGTTAGCTGGCCGGCAATAGTGTCGAGGCTGTCGGTGGTCAGGGCGCGGGCCTGGGCCTGCTGAAACTGCTCGGTGGCTTCGGTGAGGCTTTGCTGGGTGGTGGCCACGGCCCGGTCGTGGGTCTGGAGCTGCCCAGCCAGGCGGCGCACTTCCAGGTCGGGCAGGAGCAGGGCGGCTAAGGCGGTCGGCTCGGGGGCCAGGCCGGCGGTAGACAAAGCCGCGGCCAGCTCCTCATACTGCTGCTGGCGCTGCTGCTGCTGCTGCCGGGTGTCCTGCTCGCGTTGGCGCAGCTTTTCAGCGGCCAGCGTGAGGGCCGTGTCATGCTGCTGAAACTGCTGGTCGGTTTGCTGGCGGAGCTGGTCGGCCGCGCGGCTGGCCTGCTCCAGCTGCCGCCGCACCTGCGCTACATCGGGCTCGGGCAGCAGGGCCTGGCGCTCGGCTTTCTGCCGCTCAATGGCCTGGTAGTGGTCGACGACGTCCTGCTTATTTTCCTTCAGCCAGGCCCGCACCGCACGTTCGTCCCGGGTTAGCTTCTCCCCGAGCGCCTGGCCCACTTCGGCCTGCTCATTGGCTTTGTTGAACTCGGCCTGACGCGTTTTGAACTCAGCTTCCAATGCCCGCAGCTGGGCTTGCATGGCAGCGCCGTTTTCGCCCGTAAAGGCCAGGTCAAAGTTGCTCAACAGGCTTTTGAGCTGACTTTCTACCGTCGGTAGCTGCTCGCCTACCTCTTTGAGCTGCAGCTGAGCTTCCTGCAAATCGAGCCGGGCGGTGGCTTGCGCTTTCAAGGCCGCCTGCTGCCCGGAAATAGCTTGAGCCAGCTGCTTTTCGCTATCGACCTGCTGCTGTTCCAGCGCTTTGAACTGGCGCACGAGGGCGCGGCTTTCGGCGGGCAGGGCCTCTTCCAGCGCGGGGGTCAGGAGCTGGAGCGGGACATCGGCGGCTACGCGGTGCAGATCACCGCCCACATTTTCGAGCAGATTAAGAAAAGTGTTGAGGTGGTTTACCCGGGCATTAAGGGCGTGGGCCTCCTGGGTAAGTACCTCCACCTGGGCTTGTTCACGGGCCAGGCCCTCATTTGTGAAGCCCAGTACGCCTACCGCATAGGGATGCTCCAGGGCCCCGCAGAGCGGACAGGGCTCATGCGGGCGCAGCTGCTGGCGGGCTTCTTCGTGGCTCAGAATCAACTGCTGAGCCAGCACCAGCTGGCGCTGGGTTTCGCGGTGGGATTCCTTGTTGTTGAGCTCTCGGCGCAGGTTCTGGACGTGGTGGTGAAGCTGGCGCAGTCGTTCGTCGCGGGTAGCGGCGGTCAGCTGAAGCTGCTGCTGCTGGGCGTCGAGGTGCTGGCGGGCGGTGTGGGCGGCGACGGCGGCTTGCTGCTCTTCCAGCTGTAGGGTGGCCAAGCGTTTAGTCAGCAGCACCACCCGGCCATCGACTTGCCCCACCTCGGTGCGTAATCGGTCCCAGTCCTGGATCAGGCCCGTGAAAGCGGCGAATACGTCCACCATTTCAGCCCGGGGGGCATTGCGCTGGAGCCAGTCCCTGGTAGTGGTAAGCTGCTCGCGGGCCTGCCGGGTACGGATTTCGGTGGCGTGGAGCTCCTCGGTCAGGCGCTTGCACTCCGCATTTTGCTGGTCGTAGGCTTTGCGTTTCTCGTCCAGCTGGTGGATCTGCCGGGCGATGGCCTGATCGAGGTTGTCGGCTTCCCGCAGTTGAGGCTCCCGGGTTTCGCGGGCTGCGGCCGCCGCGTCGTGAGCCTGGCGGGCCGCGTCCCGGGCAGTGCGGACCGCGTCGAGCTGGCTTTGCAGCTGCGGCAGCTGCAAAGCCAGCTGCTCGGCTTCCTGATGCAGCGTGCCGAGCTGCTGGTCAGCCTGCTGCAGCAGCGCCCAGGGCGTGTGGAAGGGCAGCGCCTGCTCGTGGCGGCTCACGCGCTGCCGGATCGGCGACAACACCTCGGCTTCCTGATGCAGGGAAAGCAGCTGCTGCTGCCCGCGCTGCTGCCGCACCATGAGCTCGTCGAGCTGGCGCAGCCAGGTATGGGCTTCGCTGAGGCGCTGCTGCTCGGCCTGGGCCAGGTGCAGCCGGGCGTGCAGATCCGCAACTTCGGTTTCCAGAGTCGCTACTTCCTCGCCCGACAGCAGCGTGACGCCGGCCAGACCCACCCGCAGGTTGTCGACCTGCTGGCTTTCCTGCTTGGCGCGCTCGAAGGCGGCCCGGGAGATGTCCGAGTACTTTTTGGTGTCGGTGAGCTTCTCCAGCAGTTGGGCCCGCTCGCCGGGGCTGGCCTTGAGGAACTTGGTGAAGTCGCCCTGGGCCAGCAGCACCGAGCGCAGGAACTGGCGGTATTCCAGCCCGCTCAGCTCGGCCACCCGGGCCGGCACCTTCGACTTGTAGCTTTCCAGAATGGGCCATTCCGGGCTGACTTCGTCGGTTTCGCTGGTGGCTTTGGGTTGCTCGCTGAGCTCCATGCGCGAATCCTGCAGGTTGCCGCCGGGCTTTTTGCGGGCCCGGTACTGGCTCCACTTCGAGCGGTAGAGCTGGCCGTTGACGGCAAACTCCACTTCAGCCCAGCTTTCCCCGGTGCCGTGGCTCATCACCTGCTCGGGGCCGCTGCCCTCGTGGCGCGGCACCTGGCCGTAGAGCGCCAGGGTGATGGCGTCGAGGATGGTGGTCTTGCCCGCGCCGGTGGGACCGGTAATGGCAAACAGGCCCGCGTCCGACAGCGGGGCCGCACCAAAATCCACCTCGTGCTCCCCCCGCAGGGAGTTGAGGTTAAAAAAACGGACGCGCAGGATTTTCATTCGGAGGAAACGGGCCGGTTGATAGGCGGCTTACTGAATTATTAAAAGAACATTAGCCGATAAAAGACCGTCATGCTCAATCTGGCGTCCGCTTGTCGAAGCATCTCGCGTGTTGACGGCTGATTAGCAACCTGATGTCAGCACGCGAGATTCCTCGGCTTCGCTCGGAATGACGTGCTGATTACGTGATAGGCTACCCTTGCATTCCTTCCAGCAGCTCATCAAAGGTAAGCAGCAGCTCGGCCCGGCCGGCTTCCGGCTCCGTGGCCAGGCGCTGCTCAAACACTTCCCGCTCCGTGAAGTCATGCAGGCTGCGGGTGAGGGGTTCGGGGTCGTCGCCCAGGGCCGTGAGGGTAACCAGGCGGAAATGACGGCGGTTCAGTACTTCCAGCCGGGTGCGGTCGAGGCCGGCAATAACCTGCAGCAGCGCGTCGGCTACCTCCAGCTGGGTCAGGGCCGAGCGCACTTCCACATCAATCCAGGCCGGGAGGCTGTAGCCGGCGTTGTCGTAGGCAGTCAGGCTAAGGAGTACGTCGTCGAGCGGGCCGTGGAAGCGCACCAGCCGCCGGGCCCCGGGCACGGGCAGGGCTTCGAGCGCAGCCAGCTTGCCACCGGCAAACTCCAGTACCAGCACTTCTTTGGGGTGGTCCACTTCCGAAAACGACAGCGCGATAGGGGAGCCGGAGTAGCGGATATGCTCGCGCCCACCCACCCGCTGGGGCCGGTGAATGTGGCCCAGGGCTACGTAATCGAATATTTCCGGGAAATGCTCCGCCGTCACCTGGCCCAGGTTGCCCACATGAATCGTGCGCTCCGAGTCGGAGGGGGCGGCCCCGGCGGCGTAGAGGTGGCCGGTGGCCAATACGGGTACGCCGGCAGCTTTGAGCTGCCACACGGTTTCGTGCTCGGCCACGCGGGCGTAGTGGTCGGCAATGCCCTGCTTGATGCGCTGCTCCCGTTCCTCGGCGGCCTCGCCGGGCACCGAGAGGCGCACGTCCCGGTCGCGCAGGAAGGGCACGGCGCACACTACCAGACCGGGCTGCCCGGCGGCGTCGTTCAGCACCAGCACCTGCTCCTCGAAGCAGTCGGGCACGCAGCCCACCACGTGCACCCGCAGGTGGCGCAGCAGCCGGGCCGGGGCGTTGAGCGTGGCCGGGGAGTCGTGGTTGCCGCCCACCACCACGATGTCGCGGCAGTCGGTGGCCTGCATCTGCAGCAGAAAGGAGTAGTAGAGCTCCAGGGCCTGGTTGGAGGGCGAGCCGGTGTCGAAGACGTCGCCGGCCACGACGAGCACCTCTACCTGCTGGTCGCGCACGGTCTGCACCAGCCAGTCGAGGAAGTGGCGGTGCTCCTCGGTTCGTTCGTGGCCGCTGATGAAGCGCTGGCCCAGGTGCCAGTCGGCGGTGTGTAGTACGCGCATATTTTTCAAAGATAATCGGCCGGGCATCGGTTCCCGCAGCGGAGCGCCGAGAAAAACGCGGAGGTTCGCAGAGTAGGACCTCCGCGAACCTCCGCGTTTTTCTCGGCGCTCCGCTGCGGGAACCACCTAGTGCACCGCCTGCTTCTGAAAATCGGTAATGGCGTCGCTCAGGTCATAAATCTCCGCGCCCGGCAAGGCGGCTTCCAAGATGCTGCTGCCCGCGGCGGAGCGGTAGCCGCCGGCGCAGTGCACCAGAATGGGCTTGCCGACCGGTACTTCGTGGGCGCGTTCCCGCAGCTCGGACAGCGGAATCACCAGCGCGTGGGCAAATGCTGGCTCTTTGGCCTCGGTACGGTTGCGGATATCGACGATGGTAAAATCCCCGGGGCGCGTCCTTACCTGCTCCAGATCAGCCACCGGGCTGGTGGCCGGAAGATTGGCCGGCGTGAGCAACGCTCCCTTAATCAGGCCTTCGTAACCGATCTTGGCGGTTTTGCGGATCACCGTGTCCAGGGCAATCTGCGAATCGGCCAGCAGGTAGAACGGCTCTTCCGGGCCCACGACCGAGCCCAGCCAGGTTTCGAATTTGCCGCCATCCTGCAGGTTGATAGCCCCGGGCAGGTGGCCTTTTTTGAACTCGGCCTGGGGACGGGTATCAATAATAAGGACGCCGGTAGCTAACAGCGCGTCGGGCTGCAGGCGCGGCACGGCCCGGATGCTGTCCTCGAAGGGCAGCGCCCCGGCCTTGTTGAGCTGCACGTCGTGGCCGAAGTACTTGGGCATGAAGGGCTGGTCTGCGAGCAGTACGCGCACAAACTCGTCCTGCGACATGGGCTGCAGGGCGTAGTTGGTTTTGAGCTCCTTGCCGATGGTGCTGTCGAGGTCGGGGCTGGTGGTTTTGCCGCAGAGCGAGCCCGGGCCGTGGGCCGGGTACACCTTGGTGGTGGCCGGCAGCGTCATGAGCTTGCGGCGGGTGCTGTCGTAGAGCATGGCGGCAAGGTCTTCGCGCCGGTGGCCGCCCACGTTGTCGTCTTCGCGCAGGTCGGGCCGGCCCACGTCGCCCACGAAGAGCGTATCGCCGGTAAATACGGCGCGGGTCTGGGCCAGCTCATCGAGCAGCAGCACCGAGATGCTGTCGGGAGAGTGGCCGGGGGTATTGATAGCGTGCAGCTCGACGGGCCCCAGCGTGATGCGGTTGCCGTCGTCGAAGCCCTGGTGGGGGTAGCCGGCACCGACCAGCTTACTGCAATAAATGGTGGCGCCGGTTTCCCCGGCTATTTCCAGGTGCGACGACACGAAGTCGGCGTGCGGGTGAGTCTCAATCACGGCCATGATGCGCGCCTCGTGCTCGTCGGCAAAGTCGTAGTAGGGCTGCGGGTCGCGCCCCGGATCAATGATGGCAATCTGACGACCCGCCCGGATGGCGTAGCTGGCGTGGGCCAGGCCCTTGTCGTAAAATTGCTGGATCTGAACCGAGGCGGTACTACTGGGCAGGGGACTCATGAGGGTGAAACAAGGGTGAGGTGCTTCACCAGGGAAGCACGCGGATAGGTCAAATATAACAAACCAGTCCGGAACCCCCGGGTTTACCCGCCGCCGCCCGATGATCGGGGAAGCCCCCGCGGCCCAAGCGGCCCATGATGCTTTAGGCCCCCGTTTTTTCACCGCAAAAGCGCCCCGGCCAACCGGCCGGGGCGCTTGCGCAGCCGCAGGCTACCGCCGGTTTAGCTTTGGGTTTTTCCCTGGCGCTTGCCGCTCTTCATTTTATCCCTGCGCTTTTCTACCTGGTCGTCGCGCAGCTGATCGTACGTGCGGTACTGGTCAGCGGAAAGCACCGCTTTAAGCTGGGCGTCGTTCTGGTCGCGCAGGGCTTTCATTTCGGGGCCCATACCCTGACGGCTGCCGCCGGCGGCGTATTTGCCGCGCAGGGCCTGCATCGCACTGGCGCTGGCCAGACTAATCTGCCGGACTTTGTCGGTCTGGTCGGCGCTTAGGGCCAGCTCCCTGGTGAGGCGCTTGGCCAGCATATCGGCCTGCTGCGCGGGCGTCCGGTCCAGCTGGGCGCCGCGGCCGGGACGAGCCATTTCGGTCTGGGCCGAAACGGTGCCGGCGGTCAGGGTCAGGGCGGCCAGCAGGATGAGCATCTTTTTCATGAGTTGGGGTTTTAGAGCGGAAAGTTGCGGCTTGGAGGGCTGTTGACTAACAAGGTTTAAAGACAAATGCAGCCCCATCGGTAAACTTCGCAAAAGAGGCGTTTCGCGGAGCAACTACCCCGGCCGAGTTGCTTCTTTGGCGCAGGAATGCCGATTATCGTCTATATTCGGCTTCCCGTAGTGCCCTTTCGGCTTTCCCAACCTCTCATCTTTCCTACTTCACTCCTTCTTCCTGTATGGCAAATATTTTCGCCAAAAAACCGCTGGCCCAACTGTTGGGCGAGGCTAATTCCACCGGCCACGGCACGCTGAAGCGTACGCTGGGCGCCGGCAACCTCGTCGCGCTGGGCGTCGGGGCCATCATCGGCGCGGGGCTGTTTGTGCGTACGGCCGCCGCCGCCGCCCAGGCCTCCGGGGCGGGTGTGACGCTGGCTTTCATCGTGGCCGCTATCGGCTGCGTGTTTGCCGGTCTGTGCTACGCCGAGTTTGCGGCCATGATTCCGATTGCCGGCTCGGCCTATACCTACGCCTACACCACCATGGGCGAGTTCGTAGCCTGGGTGATTGGCTGGGCTTTGATTATGGAATATGCGCTGGGTGCCGCCACGGTATCCATTGCCTGGAGCGAATACCTGAACAAGCTGCTGGAGGTCTTCGGCACCAGCATACCGTATAATTTAAGTCACTCGCCCTTCGAAAGCGCCGTGGTCAACGGCGTGACCGAGCACGGCCTCATCAACCTGCCCGCGCTGCTGGTGATTGTGGCCCTGAGCCTGCTGCTGATCAAGGGCACGCAGGAATCGGCGATGTTCAACGCGGTGGTAGTCGTGCTGAAAGTGGCTATCGTGCTGGTTTTCATTGCCGTCGGCTGGCAGTTCATCAACCCCGTCAACCACACGCCTTACCTGATTCCCGAGAATGCGGAGCCGGTGAAAAACGCGGCCGGCACCATCGTGCGCGAATACACGCAGTGGAACAAGCACGGCTGGGGCGGTATCCTGGGCGGGGCGGCCATCGTGTTCTTCGCCTTCATCGGCTTCGACGCCGTGAGCACCGCGGCGCAGGAAGCCAAGAACCCCAAGCGCGACATGCCCATCGGCATCCTCGGCTCGCTGGCCGTGTGCACCGTGCTCTACATCCTGTTCGGCCACGTGCTGACGGGGGTGGCCAACTGGCGCGAATTTGCCGACCCGGCCCTGGGCGGCGAAGCCTCCGTAACCTACGCCATCAAGGCCCACATGCCCGGCTACGAGTGGCTGAGCACGGCCGTGACCGTCGCCATTCTGCTGGGTTTCTCCTCCGTAATTCTGGTAATGCTGATGGGCCAGAGCCGCGTATTCTTCTCCATGGCCAAGGACGGCCTGATGCCGAAGGCCTTCTCGGAGCTGCACCCGCGCTTCGGCACGCCTTATAAGTCGAACATCGCGCTGCTGATCTTCGTGGGAGGCTTCGCCGCTTTCGTCCCCGGTTCCCTGGCCGGTGACCTGACCTCGTTCGGGACGCTGCTGGCCTTCGTGCTGGTGTCGGCCGGTATCTGGATCATGCGCCGCTCCGATCCGGATCAGCCGCGGCCGTTCCGCGCCCCGCTGTCGTCGCCGTCGTTCCCGTTCGTTCCCATCATGGGTGTGCTGGTCTGCACGAGCATGATTCTGGCCCTCGACTCGTTCACGCTGCAAGTAGCCATGGGCTGGATGATCCTGGGCTTCATCGTTTACTTCCTCTACGGCAAGCGCAACTCCATGCTCCAGAAAGGTATCGTAGTGATGCCAACCGAAATGGAAGAGCAGGCCTTCATCGAGCCCGACATGAAGAACCGCTAGCCTCATCCCCGGCCCCTCTCCCAAGGAGAGGGGAGCCAGACGACGCCAACAACCACGAGCCCCAGCTTTTTAGCTGGGGCTCGTGCGCTTTATGGGCTTTGCAAGAGCAGGTGTGAGGCAGGATCGGAGGCGCAAGCCGACGATTCGGCGTCGTCAGGCTCCCCTCTCCTTGGGAGAGGGGCCGTGGGTGAGGCCCTACTTTACCGCCGACTTCACCTCGCTTTGCAGCTTCAGCACCCGGTCGCCGTTTTCCTGCACGATAACGAAGGCCGGGTTGTCGGGGGTGCCGTGGCGGGTGATGTCGCTGCCTTTGAGCTTGCGGGTGATGGATTCCTTGTGGGTTTCCTCAATTTTGCCGGTTGCCGTGCCGGTACCGTATTTCCAGGATACTGTGGTGCCTTTGCGCATGGGTTTCGGGTAAAAGATGGGGCTCACCGGCTAGGGCAGCTGATCCAGCAGCTGCCAGATGGCCTTGAACTGCGCCAGGCTGCGGGGCGAGTCGTGTACTTCGGTGTTGGTAACGAAGATTTTGCCCGTGCGGGTTGCGGGGTCGAAAAAAAGGAAGCTGGTCAGGCCCGAGTCGCCGCCGGTGTGGCCCACGGTGCCGTTGCGGCGGTGCGCCCAGAACAGGCCCTGATTAGGCTCGGCCGGGTCGAGGTGCCGGGGTGGGTGGGCCGCCGAAAACTGCGGGCGCAGCAGCGAATCGACGGCCGCGGGCGGCAGGGGCGCGCCGGGGCTGGCCGGGTTCAGAATGCCGCGCAGGTACAGGGCCAGGCTGTGGGTGCTGGTCAGCAGGCCGCCGTCGGGATACGTGATGGTGTAATAGGGCTTTATCACCCGCCCGCGCGGGTCGTAGAGCGTGGCGGAGCGGGCCGGGTCAATGTCGGCGAAGCGCCAGCCGGAGTCCGTCATGCCCAGCGGGAGCAGGATGCGCTGGCGGGTGAAGGCATCGTAGGACTGGCCGGTGGCTTTTTCCAGGGCCAGAGCAGCCAGGGCGGCGCTTTCGTTGCTGTAGGCGTAGTAGGTGCCGGGCGCGTGGGGCACAAAGCGGCGGCGGTGGTACCACTTGCCCCCGGGGCTGAGCGTGCGGCGCAGGTACTCCGCGTTGCTGAGCGGCGCGGAGTGGCCCCTGGCGTAGGCGCGGCGGTTGTAGAAGCCCTGCTTGTCGGTGAGGCCGGCCGTCATCGTGGCCAGGTGGCGCAGGGTGATAGGCTGATCGGGAAAATAAGGGTTGACGACCCGGAACGGCAGCAGCTCATTGACGGGCTGGTCGAGGCGGAGCTGACCCGCGGCGGCGGCCTGGAGCAGGGCCACGCCGATAAGGGTTTTGCTCACCGAGCCCACGCACTGCACCGTGGCCGGCGTGTAGGGCCGCCGCCGGGCTTTGTCGGCGTAGCCGAAGCCGTGCGCGTACACGATGCCCCCGGGCCGTACCACGGCCACGGCGAAACCCGGGAAGTCGGACTGTTGCCAGTGCTGGCGCAAAGTGGCCGTCAGCGCGGCCGTATCGGCAGGCAGAGCCGGCAGGACTGATTGGGCCTGCCCCGGGGCGGCAAGCAGGCTAAAGGCGGCGCAGATGGCTGGCAGTAGGGTGGGAGACACGTAGGCAGGGAGAAAGAGAGGCCGTTTAGGGTTTCGAAAAAGCTGTCATCCTGAGTGGAGCGAAGGACCTTATCACGTCCGTACCACTTGGAATTAGGCCAAAATGAGCCGTCGTGAGAAGGTCCTTCGCAAGCGGACGCCAGATGAAGGATGACAAACGACGAAAAAACCGAAACCCTAAACAGGTTCAGAAGGTGCTTCATGTATAACCGAGCCCAAATGTAAGGGGCCAGCGTGCAACCCGGATCATCAGCTGGTTTGTTGGCCCCGCCGCTGGGAATCTGCCGCGCCGCCGCTACCTTACCGCCTCAACCTGAAGTTCTCATCCCCACCGTATTCTATGTCCGACTTTTTACGCCGCCTCGGGCTGGCCGGCGGGCTGCTGCTGAGCAGCGCCGCCGCCTACGCCCAGCAGCCCAGCACCTACCCGCGCAACGGCGTGTACGACCAGCGCCCGGGCCTCTACGCCTTCACCCACGCCACCATCTTCACCGACTACAAAACCCGCCTCACCGACGCGACGCTGCTGATTCGGGACGGCAAGGTGGAAGCCGTGGGTACGGCCGTGAAAATTCCGGCCGGGGCCGTGGTGCAGGATCTGAAGGGTAAGTTCATCTATCCCGGCTTCGTGGATCTGTACGCCAGCTACGGCGTGCCCGAGGTGAAAGCCGCCGAGCGCCAGGGCCGCCGGAGCGGGCCGCAGTTCGAGAGCCAGAAAGCCGGGGCCTACGACTGGAACCAGGCCGTGCACCCGGAGGTGAATGCCGCCGAGCTGTTCAAGGTCAACGAGGAGCAGGCTGATACTTACCGCAAGCTGGGCTTTGGCGCCGTGCTCACCCAGCAGCCCGACGGCATTGCCCGGGGCACGGCCGCGCTGGTCAGCCTGAACACCAGCCGCAAGGAGCAGGAGCTGGTGCTCACCGACCGGGCCGCCGCCGCCTACTCTTTCGACAAAGGCACCAGCTCCCAGGATTACCCCAGCTCGCTGATGGGCAGCATCGCCCTGCTGCGCCAGACCTACCTCGACGCCGACTGGAACCAGCGCAACCCCGCCCGGGAGCAGAATCTATCCCTGCGGGCCTTCAACCAGCAGCGCGCGTTACCCCAGATTTTCGTGGTGCGCGACAAGCTTTCGGCCCTGCGCGCCGACCGGATCGGGGATGAGTTCGGCACCCAGTACATCATTAAGGGCAGCGGCGACGAGTACCAGCGCCTGCCCGACGTGCAGGCTACCAGGGCGCCGCTCATCGTGAGCCTCAACTTCCCCGATGCCTACAACGTGGACGACGTCTACGACGCCTCCCACATCGATCTGACCGACCTCAAGCACTGGGAAATGGCCCCCGCCAACGCCGGGCTGCTGGCCAGGGCCGGCGTGCCCTTCGCCCTGTCGGCCGCCGACCTCAAAGACAAGAAGAAGTTTATGCCCAACCTTAAAAAGGCCATCCAGTACGGCCTGACCGAGGAGCAGGCCCTGCGCGCCCTGACGGCCACCCCGGCCGAGCTGATCCGGGCCCAGAACCAGGTCGGCAGCCTGAAGACGGGGATGCAGGCCAACTTCCTGGTGTGCTCCAACCGGCTGTTTGCCGACGATAACGTGCTGCTCGACAACTGGGTACAGGGCGAGCGGTACCAGCTCAGCACCGTGCCCGCCGACTACCGCGGCGTGTACACCCTGAAGGTAGCCGGGCAGCCCGACGTGAAAATGCTGGTGGCCGGCAAGCCCGAAGCCCCCGAAATGCGCCTGGTAATGGCCCCCCAGGACACCGTGCGGGGCTCATTGCTGATTAGCGGCGAGCTGGCTACCATTGTCTATAACCCCGCCGACAAAGTGCCCGCCCCCGGCCGAAGAGCACCGGCCTCCACCGACCAAAAACCAGAAACCAAAAACCAAAAACCCGGCGCCGTGCGCCTGAGCGGCTACTACACGCCCGAAAGCCGTCTGCTCCAGGGCGACGGCCAGCTGCCCGACGCCACGGCCGTGAAGTGGAGCGCCCAGCGCCAGGAGGAAGCCACCCGCGCTGCCCGCCGCGACTCGGTGAAGACTCCGGAGCCTGTTGTGTTGGGCCCGATGCTGTACCCGTTTGTGGCCTTTGGCCGGCCCGAGCTGCCGAAGCAGGAAACCATCCTGATTAAAAACGCCACCGTGTGGACCAGCGAGGCCGCTGGCAAGCTCGAAAATACCGACGTGCTGCTGCAAAACGGCAAAATTCAGAAGATCGGCCGCAACCTGAGCGTGCCCGCCGGCGGCCGCACCGTCGACGGCACCGGCAAGCACCTCACCCCCGGCATCATCGACGAGCACTCTCACCTGGCCATTGCCGAGGGCGTGAACGAAGGCACCCAGGCCGTGACCTCCGAGGTGCGCGTGAGCGACGTGGTAGACTCCGAGGACATCGACGTGTACCGCAACCTGGCGGGCGGCGTGGTGGCCGCGCAGCTGCTGCACGGCTCGGCCAACCCCATCGGGGGGCAGTCGGCGCTGATAAAGATGCGCTGGGGCATGACGCCGGAGCAGATGAAGATTCAGGGCGCCGCCGGCTTCATCAAGTTTGCCCTGGGCGAAAACGTGAAGCAGAGCAACTGGGGCGAGCTGAACGTGCTGCGCTTCCCGCAGACGCGCATGGGCACCGAGCAGGTGTTCGTGGATGCCTTCACCCGGGCCAAAGAATACGAGCAGGAGTGGCTGGCCTGGAACAAGCTGGGCAAAGGCAGGCAGAAGAAGGGCGAGGCCCCGCGCCGCGACCTGGAGCTGGATGCCCTGGTGGAAATCCTGAACCGCCAGCGCTTCATTTCCTGCCACAGCTACGTGCAGAGCGAAATCAACATGCTGCTGACCGTGGCTGACCGCATGGGCTTCAAGGTGAATACCTTCACCCACATTCTGGAAGGCTATAAAGTGGCCGACAAGATGAAGGCCCACGGGGCCAGCGCCAGCACGTTCTCTGACTGGTGGGCCTACAAAAACGAGGTGCGCGATGCCATTCCCTACAACGCCGCCATCATGCACGACGCGGGCCTGAACGTGGCCATCAACTCCGACGATGCCGAGATGAGCCGCCGCCTCAACCAGGAAGCCGCTAAAACGGTGAAGTACGGCGGCCTCCCGGAGGAGGAAGCCCTGAAGCTGGTCACCATCAACCCGGCCAAGATGCTCCACCTCGATGCGCACATGGGCAGCATCAGGGAAGGCAAGGATGCCGACGTGGTGCTCTGGAACGACCACCCGCTGAGCGTGTACGCCCACGCCGAACGCACCTTCGTGGACGGCCGGCAGCTGTTCGACGTGGAGTCGGATGCCAAAATGCGCCAGGAAGTGCAGCGGGAGCGGCTGCGCCTGGTGCAGAAGATGCTGGCCGCCAAAAAAGGTGGCGCTCCAACCCAGACGCCCACCGCCAAAGCCAACGGCCACTTCCACTGCGACACGGTAGGGGAGGGCAAGGAGCTGGATAAGTAAGCCCGGGGCTTGCTGCAAATCAAAAATCATCTGTCATCCTTCATCTGGTGTCCGCTTGCGCAGGACCTTACAGGGTAAGAGCCAACCCGGTTGTGACGCCTCGTTCAACTGGCCTGAGGTCCTTCGCGCTGCTCAGGAGGACATAAAAACTATCAACCATGCGCATCTCCGCATTACTTGTTTCCCTCGGCTTGCTTAGCGCCAGCCCGCTGCTGGCCCAGGTGCCCACCCCGGCGCCCGCCCAGACCAGGCCCCTGCTGCTGCTGGGCGCCACCCTGCACGTGGGCAACGGCACCGTAATTCCCGACGCGGCCGTGGCCTTCGACAAAGGCCGCCTCACCTACGCCGGCGCCCAGGCCGGCTTCACCCCGGATAAAGCCGCCTACGAGGTGGTCGACGTGAAAGGCCAGCAGATCTATCCCGGCCTGATTCTGCCCAACACCACCCTCGGCCTCACGGAAGTGGAAGCTATCCGCGCTACCGTGGATGAGGCCGAAGTGGGCGCGATGAACCCCAACGTGCGGGCCCTGATTGCCTACAACACCGACTCCGACATTCTGCCCACCGTGCGCACCAACGGCGTGCTGCTGGCCCAGGCCACGCCCCGCGGCGGGGTGGTGTCGGGCCAGAGCAGCATCGTGCAGCTCGACGCCTGGAACTGGCAGGATGCCGTGGTGAAAGCCGACGACGGCCTGCACCTGAACTGGCCCCCGCTGATTCTGAAGCTGAACCCGGCCGAAGATGCCGCCGCCCTGGAAAAGCGCGAAAAGGCCCGCCAGAGCCAGCTGCGCGACCTGGAACAGCTGCTGGCCGAGGCTTCAGCCTACCGCAGCCAGCCCGCCGGCCGCCGCGAAAACCTGCGCCTGTCTGCCATGGCCGGCCTGTTCGACGGCTCCAAAACACTCTTCCTGCACGCCGACTACGGCAAGGAAATCATCGAGGGCGTGCGGTTTGCCCGGCGCCTCGGGGTGCAGAAGGTGACCGTGGTAGGCGCCCGCGACGCGTGGATGATGCTCGACTTTCTGAAGCAGAACGACGTGGCCGTAGTGCTGTCCCGCGTACACGCCCTGCCGCGCCGCGCCGGCGACGACTACGACCAGCCCTACAAGCTGCCTGGTATGCTCCAGGCGGCCGGCATCCGCTACTGCCTCGACTACGAGGGCGGGATGGAAACGGCCGGCTCGCGCAATCTGGCTTTCATTGCCGGCACCGCCGCCGGCTACGGCCTCACCAAAGAGCAGGCCCTGACAGCCGTCACCCTCAGCCCGGCCCGCATTCTGGGCATCGACAAAGACTATGGCAGTCTGGAGGCGGGCAAGAGTGCTACCCTGGTAGTCAGCACCGGCGACCTGCTCGATATGCGCACCAACAACGTCACCCGCGCCTTCATCGACGGCCGGGCCTTCAGCCTCGACAACAAGCAGACCTACCTGCGCGACAAGTTCAAGGGCAAGTACGGGCAGAAGTAAACACTGTCTTTAGCCTTGAAATATCCCGAAAAAAGCCTCCGCGTCAGCTGAGGCTTTTTTTATATTGTATATGATATATTATGGATAGATTGCCGGACTGCTTTTATTGATTCGGTCATTGGCGGCGGTGCAAAGCTGAATGACCCCTGAATTCAAGCCGGCCACAAAAGTCGCGGGCATTGCTTTGGAAATGAATGCCAGGAAGGCCGGCCTCTTACGCTTCCGGCTCCCACCAGGTGTTCAGGTACTGCAGAAAATATCCGTTCCACGTCCACCGCTATGACTACCTCACCTACGGCTCCCGCTTACATTCACGTACTGATCGTCGATGATCACCAGATGGTCATTGAAGGAGTCAAAACGCTGTTGCAGGGCGAAGCGGATATACAAGTAGCCGCGCAGGCCAGTAATGGGCCTGAGGCCCTGCGCTTGCTTCCGTTATATCCGGAAATAAGCGTGGCGATTCTTGACCTTAATATGCCGCAGATGTCGGGGGTAGAACTGAGCCGGGCTATCCATGCCACGTATCCGCAGATCAGGATTCTGGCGTTGAGCATGTTTCACGACTATAGCTCCGTAACCGAGGTCCTGGAAGCCGGCGGATCAGGATATCTGCTCAAAAACACGAACAAAGCCGAGCTCTGCGCGGCCATCCGACAGGTAGCCGCCGGACACACCTTCTTCAGTCAGGAAGTAGGAACCACCTTGTTGGCTAATCTGGTGATACCTGCCAACTTCGACCGCACCCGCGATGCCCATCCCGCCGAGCTTACGGGCCGCGAGCGGGAGGTGCTGCAGCTGATCGCCCGGGAGTACTCCAACTCGCATATTGCCAAAGCCCTTTTCATCAGCGAGCGAACCGTGGAAACGCACCGCAAAAATATTCTGACGAAAACCAACTCAAAATCAGTGGTTGGGCTTATTCAATACGCCCTGCGCTACAAGCTAATTCTCTGATACTACCCCACCATGCCCCTTGAAAGCTGTTTGAGTTAGCGCCGGCGCGGCCGACGAGACGCATCCTGGCGTCTCGTCGGCCGCGCCGGCACAACGGTTTTCGTTCACCGACAAGACGCCAGGAGGCGTTTCTACCGCGTTTTGACGGCTCTTACGTTAACTCGAACCGCTTCTTAGAAAAGCCATTCCGTACCTGCGGAGTGGCTTTTCGCATTTGAACAATCTAATAATGCTCTGATAGTTAAAATACAAGGCAGTAGTCGGACAGGAGTTTTTTGCCCTGGCTACGGCAACTTCCTGGAGCAAGAAACAGCCGCAGCAAGGAGCAACAGCGAGCAGTAAGGATTTAAAGAGACTTTTGGAGAATACAACAAATGCTCAGCCCGCCCTGGCAGACACTGTTTGCTATCCTAATCACGTAGCTGCCCCAGCTGCTCCAAGCCCCTGAGTGGAAATAGCAGAAGCTGCCAACGGGCTTGCTGCGCCTGACAGCGGGTTGTTATCCGTACTGGTACGCAGGTGCTGGTAAGTACCAGTACGGATATGACTTCCGGGCTACTACTGATTTTTACAGGTTCAGGGAAAAAAAATAACTTGGCAATGATCAATCAAATAATAATATCTTTATATTTGTTCAAGCGGCTGACCTAAATAAACAACTCGTTAATTATCGCCCCACCGCTTTCTGATCTGCTACTGACCTTTTCCTAAACCTAACCCTTTAACGGAACCAGACCATGCCGTCAAAGATTCTCTCTTTCATCTGCCATGTGCCCGGAATGATGCCCGGCGCTTATCCATCCGTCCCGACAATCGCTGCCCCCAGCCGGGCTGTTGAGCGCAGGGCGGAGCCCAAAGCCGGGGGCGGGCATTTCACGGCCATTTATGAAAACGAGCGGTTCGTTCGCTTTAAATACATCAACAACACCGGTAATTAAGCCGCACGTCTGCCCCTGATTACTGGTTTCTGGCTAAGCGCCGTGCTCCTCTGGCGGGATGAAGCACGGCGCTTTCTGTTGCCTGCTCCCGTCGTGGCCCGCGCATATTTCGTCTAACTTGCGCCCCGGTTCCTCCGTTTTGCCTGCATGCCCAATCCACTGCTTCGATTTCTATTGTTTTTGGGGTTCATCCTGGGCTCCCTGGCGGGCCAGGCCCAGCAAGCTAATTTTCAACCCGATGAAAAGGCCTGGTACGGCGTGGTGGCCCGGGCCAGTGGCCGCTCGCTGGACATTGCGGGCTCCTCAGTCGAAGCGGGCCCCCCGGCCGTGCAATGGGAGTTCACGCATGCGCCCAGCCAGCAATGGCGGTTTGTGCGGGCCGCGGCGGGCAGTGAATACTATCGTCTGGAAGCGAAGCATAGCGGGAAGTGCCTGACGGTGGAGAAGCCCGACGAAAATGCCGTCATCACCCAACGCCCCTGGACCGGTAGTTTTTATCAGCAGTGGAAGCTGGTGCCGGCCGGCCCGGCCGGGAGCTTTCAGCTCGTAAACCGGGGCAACGAAAAGTGTGCGTCCGTAGCCGCCTCGGATAAGTTTAATGGTACCCCCATTGTAGCGCAGCGGCCTATGAACCGCGCTACTCAGCAGTGGCGGTTGTTTAAGCTGCATCTTAATCTGGATGCCCGGCAAGCCGATTTCGGCCCGGGGGAGCCGCTGACGGCCGTGAATACCCCCGGGAATGAGCTCCAGCCGGTGTTGGCGCCGGATGGCAAAACGCTGTACCTGGCCCGCACCAGGTTCGCCGGCAACACCGAGGGCAATACCGATTCGGGGGATATCTGGGTAAGCCAGTCGGCCGACAATGGCCTGACGTGGGGCCCGGCTCAACGGCTGGATGCGCTGAATACCCAACAGAACAATGGCGTGATGGCCGTACTGGGGGCGCAGGGCAGCCATTTACTCGTGCGCGGCGGGTATGACCGCAACGGCAGCTTCCGCGACGACGGCGTGTCGAAGGTGCCGCGGGCGGGCGGGGCCAAAAGTAAGAGTGGCCGGCCCGTGGCGCTGGATATCGTAAACTATTATTCCGCCGCCGCCGCCACTACGTTCTTTCAGACGGCCGACGAGAAAATTCTGCTGCTCTCCCTGGAGCGGGGCGACTCCTTCGGCGGCAATGATCTGTATGTGAGTATGCCCAACGACGATGGCAGCTGGACGGACCCCCGCAGTTTGGGCGGGGTGCTCAACTCCCCGGGCTTTGAGTTTGCTCCCTGGCTGGCTCCCGACGGGAAAACCCTCTACTTTTCCTCCTACGGCCATGCGGGCTACGGCAGCTCCGATATTTTCGTGAGCACCCGGCTCGACGACACCTGGACTTCGTGGAGTGAGCCGCGCAACCTGGGTCCTACGCTCAACACGGCGGGCTTCGATGCTTACTTCATGCTGAGCCCCGACGGCAAGCAGGCCTACTATGCCGCGTCGCGCACCCCCAATGGCCCGGCCGACCTGTTCCGGGCCACGGCCAGCGGGGTGGCGCTGCCCGATACGGTGCCGCCCCCGCCCGTTGTGCCCAACGTCGCGCAGCGGGCGTTGCTGACGGGGGTGGTGCTGGATGCTAAAACCCGGCTGCCGGTGGTGAGCGAAGTCAAAGCCATTCGGCTGGGCAATGATATTGCCTTCAATGCCACTTCCCGCACCGATGCCACCGGGCGGTTTCAGTTTACGCTGCCCCAGGGCCCCTACCGTCTGGCGGCGGTCAGCAAAGGCTACCTGACGGCCACTGACACCGTGCGAATGGTTGGCTCGCTCACGCGGGAGCTGCTGCTGATTCCCGCCACCGTAGGAGCCAGCCTGGACTTGCCGACGCTGATTTTCGCCCAGGGCAAATCCAGCCTGCTGCCCGCATCCTACGCCGAGCTGAATCGCCTGGCCCGCACCCTGACCGATAACCCGGCGGTGAATATCCGGCTGGAAGGCCACACCGATAACCAGGGTAAGGCCGAGCTGAACCAGCAGCTTAGTGAGGACCGGGTGGCGGAAGTACGTCGCTACCTCGTGGTACGTGGAATTTCGGAAGCCCGCATCACTACCATCGGCTTTGGAGGCACCAGGCCGCGGGCGAGCAATGCGAAAGAGGAAACCCGCAAGCTCAACCGCCGCGTGGAGTTTACCATCACCAGATAGGGGAGGAGATAGAGCCGTTTTCAGCCTGTGCTTATGAAAGCCATCATCCGCCGGCAGTTGGAGCTGCCGGGTCTGCCCTCTGCTTCGGGCATCGAAATCCTGGGTTCCACGGCCTACATCATCGGCGACGACTCCCCTTATCTGTATTGTCTCGACCTGCAGAATCTGGCCATCACCGACCGGGTCACGCTGTTTGAAACCACGGAGTTTGCTGCCGGGCGCATTCCCAAGCTGCGCAAGCCCGACCTGGAATGCCTCACCGCGCTGACGGCTCCTACCGGCGAAACGGGCCTGCTGCTGTGCGGGTCGGGGGCCACGCCCGCCCGGGAAGTAGGCTATTGGGTGGAGCTGGCTGCCGGCAGCCGGGCGGCCACGGTGCGGCCCCTGGCGCTGGGTAGCCTGTACGCGGCCTTGCGCCAGGCGCTGCCCGCCGGGGTAACGCTGAATCTGGAAGCGGCGGCGGCTTCCGCCGAGGAGCTGCTGCTGTTTCAGCGGACGGTGGGTTCAATCGAAGGCAATCTGGTGTTTCGGCTGCCGCTGGCTGCCGCCTGGGATTTTCTTATGGGAACCACGACCCAGCTGCCCGCCATCCGGCCCCAGCACTTTCCGCTGCCCACCATCGATGGGCGGCCCGCGGGCTTTTCCGGGGCTACGATCTTTCAGAACCAGCTCTTCATTACGGCCTCAGTTGAAGACACCCAGGATGCCGTGGCCGATGGCGCGGTGCTGGGCAGCTTCGTGGGGGTGCTGACCCTGACTGCGCCAAACCAGCCGGCGGAATCCGTTTCGCTGACCCGGCTGGAATTGCCGGATGGTCAGCCCTACCGGGGTAAAGTGGAAAGCATTGCCGTAGCCCGGCTGCTGGCCCCCGGCCAGTGGGAGGTGATTCTGGTGACGGATGACGATGCCGGCGGCTCCACGGCCGTGGTAGTGGAGCTGGGGGCCTAGGGAAAAGGGTCAGCAGTCGGCGGCAAAAAACCACCGGCAGCGCCGTACACGGGTGCCCGGACCCGGGCCGCACACTTTAGCCCATTCTTTTCTACAGAAGCGCTTACCTTGCTTCCCGTTATTCCGGAGGCTACTTGATGATTCCTACAACCTGGTACCGCTCGCTCGGCATCCGTCCTGAAGAAGGCCCGACGGTCTGGCTGTTTTTCCTGCACAACTTCCTGCTCGGCATCGGGACGATTCTGGTCTACGTGGCGGCCAACGTGATTCTGCTCGAAAACAACCCCGAGCGGAATCTGCCCCTGGCCTACGGCGTGGCAGCCCTGGCCATGATGGTGGTGGGGCGCGTCTATGCCTATTACGAGCACCATCTGCTGCTGCAAAAGCTGGCCGTGCGGGTGCTGCTGGCCGTGGTGGTGCTCACCGGCGTGCTGGGCGTGCTGGTCTACGCGGGTAATTCGGTGGCGGCGGCCGTGGCCATCATGGCGGGCTACCGCGTCATCTACCTGCTCACCAACCTGGAGTTCTGGGGCGTGTCGGCGGTGGTGTTCGACGTGCGCCAGGGGAAGCGCCTGTTCAGCGTCATCAGCTCCGGCGACATGCCGGCCAAGGCCCTGGGCGCGGTGCTGGCCATCCTTATCCACGCCCACACCGACCTGCTGTATTTGCTCCTGATTGCTTTCGGAGCTTATCTGGGGGCTTTATACACCCTGCGCGCCACCCTCAGCTCCCACGTGGTAGATGCCCCCGCGGCCCCGCGCCGGGAGCGGCTGCCGACCGTGGCCCCGCAGTGGCAGCAGTGGTTTGGCAACAGCCGGCTGGTGCTGTCGGTGTGCCTGAGCATGACGGCTATTGCGGCCGTGACCACCGGGGTAGAGTATTCTTTCTTCGTCAACGTCAAGCACAAGTTTCACGACCAGGCCACGGTGATGCAGTACGTGGGCAGTGTGCTGGTGCTCACCTATCTGCTGGCCATGGTATTCAAGCTGCTGCTGTCCGGCCAGGCGCTGGAGATAGTAGGGGTGCGCGGGATGCTGCTAACCCTGCCCGCCGTGGTGCTGGGCGGCATTGTCCTGTTCTATGGCCTGTGGCTGGGTGGGGCCGGCGAAGCGCCGCTGCTGCTTTATTTCTGCGGGCTGTATCTGGGGCTGGAAGTGCTGCGCCGGGCGGTGTTCGATCCGGTGTTTCTGGTCCTGTTCCAGCCCCTGGCCCCGCCCGAGCGCCTGCAGGCCCACACCCTGGCCAAAGGGTTTTACGAGCCGCTGGGCATGGCCCTGGCCGGGCTCCTGCTGTTTGGGCTGCACCGCTTTCCGGCCCTGAGCGAGCGGGTGCCGTTTGTCTGGATGGGCTTGTTTATGGCCGGGGCGCTGTATTTTCTGCACCGCACCTACGGCCACTACCTCACGGAGCTCCAGTATGCCCTGAGCCGCCGTTTCACCACCGACGGCGAGGGGCCCGGACCTGGGGAAGGCGTAGCCCCGGATGCCCGGGAAGATCAGCCGTTGATCGGGGCGCTGGCTCCGGAATACGTGCCAACCCTGATCAGCGCGCTGCCCGACAAGACGTCCCGCCCGCAAGCCACCGCCCGCCTCATTCAGCTGGGCAGCGTTGCCGTCGCTGATTTGCGGGCCGCTTTATCAACGATACCGGATGAAGCCACAATCCGGCGCATAGCTCAGATCTGCGGCCGGATTCCGGCCCCCGCCAGCCGGCAGCTTCTGGTGGATCTGGCGCGGCAGCCCAACCTTTTCCGGCGCGAGGCGGCGTTGCGGGCCCTGCGCAATTTTGCCCCGGTCGCGGCCGATGCCGGCGTGTTTCAGGCGTTGTTGCAGGAGGAAATGCGCCGGGCTCAGCACCTGCTGCACGGCCTGGCCACCACTGCCGACGAGCCGCTGCAGCGGGCGCTTACCTACGAGCTGACCAAAATAGAGCAGCGCGTTTTTGGGGTCCTGCTCCAGCTCTACTCACCCCGGATCATTGCCGATGCCCAGCGCGGCATGGCCCACGCCACCCGCGAGCGGCAGGCCAATGCCCTGGAGATTCTCGACAACATCATTCCCCGCGCCGTGTATCAGGGGTTGCAGGTGTTGCTGGAGCTGCTGCCCGTAGCAGAAAAAGCGGCCACCTTCGACCGGCTGTTCGGCGCGGCCCGGCCGCCGGCCGCCGTGGGGCCCGGCATTATTCAGCAGGGTGCCGCTGCCTTTTCCGACTGGACCATCAGCCTGGCGTTGCGACAGTGGCAGCCCGCCGATTCGCTGGCGGCGCTGCTACCCCATCTGCACAGTGCCAGCCTGCTGATCCGGGAAAGTGCCGTCGACGCGCTGGCCCGGGGGGCCGCCCGGTCGCCGGCCGACTACCAGCAGTTCCTGACGGCTCACCCCATTCTTACTGATCTGCTTATGAGTCATCATGCTGAAAAGGGCCGCATTTCGGCGGCCGCGCGGGTTGCGGCCCTGAAAAATACGGCCCTGTTTGCCGAGACGCCCGAAAACGTGCTCAGCAGCATCGTGCCCATCATGAAGGAAGTTACTTTCCTGGATGGGCAGCAGATCTTTGCGAAGGGTGATCTGGGCACGTCCCTGTTCATCCCCTACGAAGGCGAAGTCGGGATTTTCAACGGCTCCCGGCAGCTGGCTACCTTCCGCAAAGGCGACTTCTTCGGCGAGCTGGCCCTGCTCGATGCCGAACCCCGCTCGGCGGCGGCCATAGCGCAGGGGCGGGTGGTCGCCTTCCGGCTCGACCAGGAGGACTTCTACGACGTGATGGAAGAGCGGGGAGAGGTGCTGCGCAACATCCTGCGGGTACTTTGCCAACGACTGCGTCGCCAGAACGAAAAGATTACCCAGTCAGTCAGTTAGCCCTGACGGCCGGGGCGGCCGCTAGCAGTCCGGCCCCGGTTTGTGATTGGTCACGAGCGTTAGTCTCGCCGGGCCGGCCCCGTCGCGCTCGTTGTTTTCAGCGCGGGAATATGATCATTCTTCGGAAAACAGGCAGTATTTTTTATATTAAGGTTTCCTTATCCTTATGTTACCATTTTCAGTTTATCGGAATGTTATGTATGCCTCACTAAATCATGACCCTACCTTCGTGCCGAAATTCAGAGGCAGTTCTTCTGATAAACAAAAAAGCCCTTTTTATGAACCTGAAACCTGTACTCCTGCTGCTGTTAGGCTTTGTGCTTTTCACTAACAGCTATTTCGTTTCCGCCCAGGGCGTGACCACGGCCGCCATGAAAGGCATTGTGCTCGATGCCAAAGGCGAGCCCCTGCCCGGGGCCACGGTGATAGCCACTCACCTGCCCACCGGCACGCCCTACGGTACGGCTACCCGCTCGAACGGACAGTATGACCTGCTGAACATGCGGATTGGCGGACCCTACGAAATCAAGGTGTCCTTCGTGGGCTACGCCACTTACACCCAGAACAACATCCAGCTGGTGCTGGGCAAAACCTTCGAGGCCAACGTGAACCTGGCCGAGGAAGGCCGCACGCTGGGCGAAGTAGTGGTGCGCGGCAACCGCGACGGCGTGATTAACAAGGACCGCACCGGCGCCTCCACCAACATCAACAACACCGCCATCCGGACCCTGCCCACCATCAGCCGCTCGCAGGAAGACTTCACCCGCCTCACCCCGCAGAGCAGCGGGCTGAGCTTCGGGGGGCGCAACACGCTCTACAACAACTTCTCGCTCGACGGCTCCATCTTCAACAACTCCTTCGGGCTGGACGCGCCCACGCCGGGCGGCCAGACCAACTCCCAGCCCGTCAGCCTCGACGCCATTGAGCAGCTCGAAGTATCGCTGGCCCCTTTTGATGTGCGCCAGGGCGGCTTCACCGGCGCGGGCGTGAATGCCGTGACCAAGAGCGGGACCAACGCCATTAAAGGCACGGTGTACTCCTACCTGCGCAACGAAAGCCTGATCGGCCGCAAAGTGGGCGACGTGAAAATCACCAACCCCGACCTGAAGTTCAACCAGACCGGCTTCGCCATTGGCGGCCCCATCATCAAGAACAAGCTGTTCTTCTTTACCAACGCCGAAATCACCCGCCGCGACGACCCGGGCGTGACGTTCCGGCCCGCCCGCGACGCCGACGAAGCCCGAAGGGCCCTCAACGGCGATATTAGCGGCGTGAGCCGGGTGCTGGAAAGTGACCTGATTGCCATTCGCGAAGGTCTGCGCCGCGAGTACGGCTACGACCCCGGCGACTATCAGGGCTTCAAGTACCGCACTTCCAGCGACAAGTTCCTGGCCAAGTTCGACTGGAACGTCAACGATAAAAACACTTTTTCGCTGCGCTACAACTACCTGCGCAGCTTCCGGGAGCAGGGCCCCCACCCGGTGGCTATTTCGCCCAACAACTCGACCCGGGTACAGGGCGTGAGCGTGCTGCAGTTTGCCAACTCGGGCTACACCATCAACAACAACCTGAACTCGGTGGTCGGCGAGCTGAACTCGCGCTTCGGCGAGAAATTCAGCAACAAGGCTCAGCTGAGCTTCTCGGCCTTCCGCGACTTCCGCGAGCTGCCCGACGCCCCGCTGTTCCCCCAGATCGACATCACCCGCGACGGCACGACCTACGTGAGCTTCGGCACGGAGCAGTTTTCGGCCGAGAACACGCTGGATCAGAATATCACCCAGTTCACCGACAACCTGAGCTACTTTGCCGGTGCCCACGTGCTGACGGCGGGCCTGACCTACGAGCGGTTTGCCTTCGTGAATGCCTTCAACCTGCAGCGCCACGGCTACCCCTACTTCGGCGGCATCACCCCGGAGCTGTTCCTGCGCACGCTGACCCCGGGCGATCCGCTCTACAAGCGCAATGCCTTTGACCCCACCAAGCCGCTGGATCTGAACGCGCTGGCCGCCGACGGCAGCCGCGCCCGCGTGAAGTCGGTTGATGTGAACGTGGCGCAGCTGGGCCTCTACCTGCAGGACGAATGGACGGTGACGCCGGCCTTCAAGCTGACGTTGGGGGTCCGGGCTGATATGCCGATCTACGATACGGAGGTAGCCCCGAACCAGCAGATTGCGGACGCTTCCTTCCTTGATTCGGACGGTAAGCCCGCTAAAGTTGATCTGACGCGCTTCCCGAAAGCCACGCCGCTCTGGTCGCCGCGTCTGGGCTTCAACTACTCCGTGGATGGCGACTACACCACCCAGGTGCGCGGCGGAACCGGTATTTTCACCGGCCGCATTCCGTTCGTCTGGATCAGCAACCAGGCCTCCAACACCCAGTTTGACCCCGGCTACACGTTCCAGATCAACGGTACGGCCCGCGACTTCAAGTTCCCGCAGGTGTGGCGCTCCAATCTGGCCGTCGACCAGCAGCTGCCGGGCGGTATCGTGGCCACGGTAGAAGGCATTTATTCCAAGGACATCAACGCCGCCATTCACCGCAACTACAACCTGGTGACGCCGACCACCCGCGCCACCGGCACCGACAACCGCCTGATCTACCCGGCCGCCGGGCCCCGCATCAACCCCGGCTTCACTGGCCCTGATGGCGGCTTCAGCTTCCTGGACGCGGGCGTAATCGTGCTCGAAAATACCAAGGAGGGCTATCAGTACTCGCTCACGGGACAGCTGAAGAAGGACTTTACGAACGGTTTGTATCTAACGGCGGCCTACACGTATTCTCAGGCCAAGGACGTGACGTCGAACCCCGGCGAAATTGCCGGCGACGCCTTCCAGCGCAACCCGGTTGTGGGCAATGCCAACCAGCCCCAGCTGGCCTACAGCGACTTCGGCTTGCAGCACCGCATCATCGGGGCCGGCGGCAAGCGCTTCAGCTACGCCAACGACCAGCTGGCCACTACCTTGAGCTTCTTCTTCGAGGCCGCCCAGGGCAACCGCTTCACCTACACCTACGCCGGCGACATGAACCGCGACGGGGTTCCCGGCAACGACCTGATCTTCGTGCCCGCTTCGCAGGACCAAATTCAGCTGGTTGATATTACGCGGGTAGATGCCAACAACAATACCATTGTGGTAACCACGGCCGCCCAGCAGTGGCAGCAGCTGAACGCCTACATCGCGCAGGATAAATACCTCAGCGACCGACGGGGCCAGTACGTGGAGCGCAACGGCAACCTGAGCCCCTGGTACACCCAGCTCGATGCCAAGCTGCTCCAGGACTTCTCCCTCACGGCCAACGAGAAAAAGCACACGTTCCAGCTGAGCCTCGACATCCAGAACCTGGGGAACCTGATCAGCTCCGACTGGGGCGTGCGCAAGTCCTTCGCCAACAACCGCCCGATTACATTTGCCGGCTACCGGGGCACTACCGACGTGCCGACGTACCAGTTTCGCGGCGGCAGCCAGACGTTCGTGAACAACACCGACCTGAACAGCCGCTGGCGTGCCCAGGTAGGCCTGCGCTACCTTTTCGACTAATCTGCCAGTCAGTTTAGTTGGCCAAAGAAAAAGCCCGAAGCGTTTTGCTTCGGGCTTTTTCTTTGGCCAATTGGTACCCCGCAGGTCGTGGTCGGCCCGGCAGCCGGACCAGCTGATCCTAGGCGGCCTGCTGGCGGGTGACAGACTGGACAGGTTGCTCAAACGCCAGCGTACGGGCCGTTGGGGCCGGGGCCACGACTGTTTTAGCGGCCCATTTGGCCGGGGTCCGGTAGCCGAGGCGACCGGTCCGGTAGCCGAATACGGGGCAGGCCGCGCGCGTCATACGAACAGTACGGGGGCGCTGCCGGGTACCGAACCCAGGGTGACGGGCCGCAACGAGGCCACAACGCGGCGCAGGCAATAGTTCAGGAGCTTTTTCATCGGCGGTTCAATCAAAGTGACTTATTGATGCCACAAAGTTCCGGCGACACCATTACCAGAATATTCCGGCAGAATCATGAATGCGTTACCATCGCCTCTGGCCCTTCTGCCAGACGCGTCCGGCCAGGATCGAAACAGACGCAAAAAGGCCTCTACCCTCCCATCCTGGTGCGGATGAGTAGCGGGGGAGGCTTTTTATCCGGGTGCTTGTCTCGTCCGGGAATAGGTTGACAGCTTTTCCAAAAGTTACCATGAAAACCGGGTTTGAGCCGCGTGTGCGGCGTAGTCAGCGCGACTACAGTTTGCCCTTTAAGTTGGCAGCACCGGGCGAAGTTGGCCGCGGCGGGCTGAGCTACACGCAAGCCCAGCGGCGCTACAGTATCCAGGGCCGCAGCACGGGGCTGATCTGGTGCCGGCGGTATGCCGCCCATTTCGTAGCTTTTCAGCGGGCCGGGCCCACTTCCTCCGGTGCTGCCCCCGCCGTGGACCCGCCCCCCGAACAGCGTATCAAGCAGTTGCAAACCGAGCTGCACGACCAGAGATGTTTGTCCGACAAGGCGTTAAAAGATGCCCGGGACCTGAATTTACTCTTGTGCACGATGCTACAGGTGGAGGAGGAGGACCACGGCATCCCCCTGTTAAAAAAGTCTTTCTGCCGGCCGTTTCCCGCCTGGCGAGCCGGCAAGAGCTGAGCCTCGCCCGGGCCTGCGCACTCTACGGGGTGAGCCGCCAGGGCCTGTACCAGCGCCGCCAGCGCCAGGGCCGGCAGGCCGTGCGGGCGGAGCAGGTGCTCGACCAGGTCCGGGCCGTGCGCACCAAGCTGCTGCGCCTGGGCACACGCAGGCTGCTGCACAAAATCGCCCCGCAGCCGCGCGTGCAGGGCGTGGCCCGCGGGTGCGCCGCCTTGTTCACCCTGTTGCGGCAGCGCCACCTGCTCGTGCCCAAAAAGCGCCGCTACACCAAGACCACCGATTCGCACCACCGCTTCCACAAGCACCCCAACCGGATCAAGGATGCCCCCAAACCTACGGCCCCGAACCAGCGGTGGGTCAGCGACACCACCTACCTGCCCACCCGCCAGGGCCCGGTCTGCCTGAGCCTGATCCCCGATGCCTGTTCCCGCCGCATCGTCGGCCACCACGTGCACGCCAGCCGGCACACGACCGGTTGCCTGGCCGCCCTGGACCGGGTTGTGCGCGGGGCGGGGCCGGCTACGAACGGGCTGATTCACCCCTCCGACCGGGGCAGCCAGTACTGTTCCGCCGCCTACCAGGCCGCCCTGCAAGCCGCCGGGCTGCGCCGCTGCTCGATGACCGATGGCTATGACGGCTGCCAGAACGCGCTGGCCGAACGGGTCAACGGTATCTTGAAAGACGAATTCCTCTTTGTGCTCCCCGACGACCTGGCCCAGGCCGCTTACTGGTGGACCAGGCCGTGTGTCTCTGCGGTGATGAGCGTAAGCGCTTGTTTATAAGCTATTTAACCCTAAGTCAAGTCCATCAGCAAGCAAAAAGCTCCGCCGGAAAATCCGAGCAGGGCCCTTGCCGTATTCCTGTCAACAGATAGCCGGACGAGACAGTGACAGCTCACTAACAACTAACAACTGACAACGAATGACTAACAACTTAAGCGGCACGTATGAGCGACCAGCAAGACCAGCCGTTTTCGTTTCTGCTTCGTGTCGGTTATGACCCTATCCTCGCTGCTGCGCTTTGCCAAACGTGCCTGGCAGCAACAGCGCAAGCTGCTGCTGGTGCTGGTGCTGGGGTTCATCGCCCCCTGGTTTGTCTTCATCAAGGTGGGCCAGGAAGTGTGGGAAGACCAGGGTTTTCCCGGCGACCAGGCCATTCTGCAGCTGCTGCACCGCTTCGGCAGCCCCGGCCAGGACGCCGTGGCCCTGTGGATGGCCCGGGCCGGCGGCACGTTCTGGACCCCGCTGGCAGAAGCCGCGGTGATAGTGGGCTTAGTGGTGGCCCGCCAGCACCGGAGGGCGCAGTTTTTCATCCTGTCGGTGGGCGGCGCGGCCTTGCTTAATCTGTTTGCCAAGTTCCTGCTGGCCCGTATCCGGCCAGCGCTCTGGGCATCCCTGGCTCCGGAAACTTCCTACAGTTTCCCCAGTGGGCACGCCATGGGGGCCGCGGCGCTGGCCCTCACGCTGGGCGTGCTGCTGTGGCCCACCCGGGGCCGCTGGGTAGCGGTGGTGCTGGGCACGGCCTGGGCGCTGCTCATGGGCTGGTCGCGCATGTACCTGGGGGTGCATTTTCCCTCTGATGTGCTGGCCGGCTGGTTCGGCTCTATCGGCTGGGTGGGGGGCGTGGCCCTGCTGTTTTCGCCCTACATTCGGGCGCTCCGGACCTGGAGCCGGGAGCAATGGCCCCGCCCGCAGCCTACTACCCCAGCACCCAAAGCGTGAGGGTGTGCTACTTCTGATAACCGGAATTATCCCGGCAATGCCGCCGGCGCAGGATCCAATGGTACTGTCGGCTGCTGCCGGCCCTCCCCGAATGCCAGCCGCAGCAGGCTGGGCAGCACGAGCAGCAGCAGGGGCAGGGCCAGCAGCAGCCCCCCAATTACGGCAATGGCCAGCGGCTGGTGCAGCTGGGCGCCCGCGCCGATGCCCAGCGCCAGGGGCAGCAGCGCGGCAATGGCGGCCAGGGCCGTCATCAGCTTGGGCCGCAGGCGGGCGGCAATGGCATAGCCAATGGCCTGCTCGACGGAGTTGCCCTCGGCGCGGTTCTCAAAAAACTGCTGCAACGTGAAAATGGCGTTTTCGCCGATGATGCCCACCACCATGATGAGGCCGGTGTAGGAGCCCACGTTCAGCGGAGTGTTGGTGAGAAACAGCGCCAGGCTGCCGCCGGCCGGGCCCAGCACGGCCACCAGCAGAATCAGCCCCGCCGCCTTCAGGTCCTTGAACAGGAACAGGCCCACGGCAAACACCAGCAGGCAGGCCGTGCCCAGGATGGTGAGCAGCTCCTGAAATGACTGCTGCTGCTCGGCGTAGGAGCCGCCGTACTGCAGGAAATAGCCGGGCGGCAGCGGCACCTGCTTTTCCAGCTTTTGCCGGATTTCCTGCATGGCGCTGCCCAAATCGCGGCCGTTGAGGCGGGCCGTCACGGCCGTCATGGCCTGCAGGTTTTCGCGCTCCAGCTCGGCGTCGCCGGCCGAGACGTGTACTGCGGCCAGCTCGTCGAGGCGGTGGCGCTGGCCGTTGGGCAGAAACACGGGCTGGGCCCGCAGCTGGGTGAGCGTGGCCTGGGCGGCTTGCGGGTAGCGCAGGCGGATGTTGAGCAGCTGCTCGCCTTCGAGCACCGTACCGCCCACGGTACCGGCCAGCTGGGTTTGCAGCTGGGTCTGGAAGTCGGTGGCCGTCAGCCCGAACTGGGCCAGGCGTTGGGCATCGGGGCGCACGTCCACGCCCGGGCCCAGGCGCACGATGCCGTCGAAAACGTCGGCCGTGCCGCCGGTTTTTTCCACCACGGCCGCCACCTGTTCGGCCAGGGCGTAGCGCCGGGGCGCATCGGGGCCGAACACCTTGATTTCGATGGGCTGCACGGTGCTCATCAAATCGCCGAGCATGTCGCCGATAACCTGGCCGAAGTCGATGGTGAGGGCCGGCTGGGTGGCCTCGATGCGCTGGCGCAGGTCGTCAATCACCTCCTCGGTGCTGCGCTGGCGGTCGGTTTTCAGCCGGATGAGGTAGTCGCCGCGGTTGGGCTCGGTGATGAAAAAGCCCATCTGGGTGCCGGTGCGGCGCGAGTAGCTGGCCACCTCGGGCACCCGCACAATCAGCTTTTCGGCCTGGCGCAGCATCCGGTCGGTTTCCTCCACGCTGGTGCCGGGCGGCGAGTTGTAGTCGAGCACGATGGCGCCCTCGTCCATCTCGGGCAAAAAGCCGGTGGCCAGCCGCGGGATGATAAACCATAGCGTAGCCACCAGCCCCAGAATACCCACCACGCTGTAGGCCGGGTGGCGGATAACCGAGCGCACCCATTTGGGGCTGTTCGCGGCTGATTTTGAGCTATCAGCTGTTAGCTGTTGGCTGTCAGCTTCCTCTTTGGTTCCTTCCTCCGACGGAGCATTAACAGCTAACAGCTTTGAGCTAAAAGCTTTACGAGACAGCAGCAGGTAAATCACCGGCAGACCCAGCCAGGCCACCAGGAAGGAGCACACCAACGCCACCACCATGGTCGTGGCCAGCACTTTGAAGTAGGCCCCGGCCACGCCGCCGAGCAGCGCAAACGGCAGAAAAATAACGATGGTACTCAGCGAGGAGCCTACCAGCGCGGGCAGCAGGTGGCCCACCGAGCGGCGCACCACTTCGCCGGGCGGGGCGTCGGGGTGCTCTTCGCCCACCTTGTGCAGCTGCTCGACCATCACCACGGCGTCGTCAATCATGAGGCCGATAGCGGCGGCTACTGCGCCCAGCGTCATGATGTTGAAGGAGTAATTCAGCCCGAAATACAGCACCGCGATGGTCATGGCCAGGGCAATGGGGATGGTGAGCAGGATGGTGAGCGTGGCCCGCCACGAGCGCAGAAACAGGGCCGTGACCACCAGCGCCAGCGCCAGGCCAATCCAGAGCGAGTCCTGCACCGAGCGCACCACTTCCGACACGAAATCGGCCTGGTCGTAGTAGGGCCGCAGCACCACGCCGCGGGGCAGCCCGGCCTGCAACGCCGCCACCTTGGCCTGCACGCCCCGCGACACCTGCACCACGTTGGCGTCGGGCTGGCGCAGCACCCCAATCAGCACCGCGTCGTGGCCGTTGGCATTCACGCGGGTGTATTCGGGCTGCTCGCCCACGCGCACGGTAGCCACGTCGGCCAGGCGCACGATGCGGCGGCCGTCGTTGCGGAGCACCACGTTTTCCAGGTCCGCTTTGGTGAGGATGGTGGCGTCGGTGACGGTGAGGTAGAGGCGGCGGTAGTCGCTGAGGTAGCCGTTGCTCTGCACGAAGTTGGTGCTGCCGAGCATGGCCGAAACGGCGGCCGGCGTGAGGCCCAGGGCCGCCAGCTGGTCGGGCAGCAGCTCGACCTGGTACTCTTTGGTGCGCCCGCCCTGCACCTGCACCGCCGACACGCCATCGACCTGCGAGAGAAAGGGCTTCACCGTGAACAGGGCCAGCTTGCGCAGCTCCAGCCCGGAGCGGCCGGGGGCTTCGAGGGTGTAGCCCAGCACCGGCAGAATGGCCGGGTTCATGCGCTCGACGCTGATTTGGGTGCCCGGCGGCAGGTCGCCCCGAATCTGGTTGAGGCGCGACTCCACGATTTGCTGGCTCTGCACCACGTCCACGCTCCAGTCGAAGTAAGCCGAGATTTCGCAGGAGCCCCGGCTGGTGGTCGAGCGCAGCAGCTTGAGGCCGGGCACCTGCTTCATGGCGTTTTCCAGGGGCTTGGTCACGGTCACCATCATACGGTCGACGGGTTGCAGGCCGTTGTCGGCAATGACTTTCACCTTGGGGAAAGTTACTTCCGGGAACAGCGCCACGTTGATGCGCCGGTACGCCAGCGTGCCCAGGGCCAGCACCAGGGCCAGCATCACCGCAATGGGCGCTTTATAGCGCTGAAAAACCGGGGTTTGCATGGGCATTATTTGCTGAGCTGCACGGCCGCCGTGTCGTCGAGGCCGTAGTTGCCGGTGAGCAGAATCCGGTCCTGGGGGCCGAAGCGCGGGCGCTGAATTTCCACCCGGTCGCCCTGCTCGGGGCCGCGCGCCACCGGCACCTTCACGGCGGTGGAGTCGTTGAGCAGGCGCATCACCCAGAATTGGGTCTGGGTTTCGTCGGTGAGCACGGCGGTGCGGGGCAGGGTGGGTGCCCGGCGGGGCGCCGTGCGGTCGAGCTCGACCTGCACGGCCAGGTTTTCGGGCAGCTCGGGCACCGGGCCGGTGGGGCGCACGGTGTAGCGCTGGGTTTGCAGGGCCGGGTCGGCGGTGGCCAGGGCCTCGGCCACGCGGCCGGGCAGGGTGCGCCCGTCGGGCAGCAGAATGCGGCAGCTTTGACCAGGGTGCACGAAGCGCAGCTGCGTCACGGGCACGTCGAGCAGGAAGCCGAAGCGGCTGCGGTCATACACCACGCCCAGCTGCTCGCCTTCCTGCACAAAGTCGCCAGCCAGCTTATCCACGGCGGACAGCACCCCGGCCCGGCCCGAGGGAATGGCAATGATGCCGCTGAATTTCAGGCGCGGGTCGCCGGTGAGCCGGTCGAGGTGCAGCACCCGGGACTCCTTGGTTTGCAGCCGGAATACGGTCTGGCCCGCGCGCACCGCCTGGCCCGGCACGGGAGTAGGTCCCAGCACGTAGCCCGTGGTGGTGGCCCGCAGAATATCCTTGGCCGGGTAGGCCGACAGGGCGCTCAGCCGCAGCACGTCGCGCAGGGTATCGGCCCGCACCTGGCCCACGGTGACCACGGCGCGGGGCGCGGCGGCCTCGGCCTCGTCGGTAGCCGGGGCGTCGCCCGACGACTGGCAGGCCGCCAGCAGCAGTGCCCCCGTGGCGCTGGTCAACAATCGAAACAGGAGTTGGGTCATGAACATCAGGCTATTGCTCGGCGAGGTAGTCGAGGGCGTAAAGGCTGCGCAGGCGGTCGGCTTCGGCCTGGGTGAGGCTGAACTGCAGAGTGCGGTAGCTGGTCAGCACGTTGAGGTAGTCAAGAATCAGGGTCTCACCGGTAGTCAGCTGCTGCCGGGAGGCGCCCACCAGGGCCCCGGCTACCCGCAGCTGCTCCCGGATGCGGGCCAGCAGGGCGTCGGCGGCGCGTACTTCGCTTTCCAGCTGCTGGTACTGCTGCCGCCGCTGCCCCGTCAGAAACCGGCGGTAGCCCCGGCGGGTCTGCTCGCTCAGGGCCAGGCGCTGGTACTGCAGCTGGCGCTGGTGTCCGTCGAAAATGGGTACTGTCAGCGTGAGGCCGCCGCTCACGCCCAGGCTGTGGGCCAGCAGCGTCGGGGTGTAGGCCGTGGCCTGCAGGCCCGCGTCGGCCACCAGCCCCACGCGGGGCCGGTAGAGCACGTCCACGGCGCGGCGGTCCAGCAGCAGGCGCAGGCTGTCGAGGGTGTACTGGCGCTGGGCCGGGGCCAGCTGGCCGGCCAGGGAGCGGTGGGCGGGTGCCGGCGGCTTTTCCAGGCTCACCAGCGCCGTGTCGGCCACGCCCACCAGCCCGCGCAGCGTGCCCAGCTCGCGGCGGTAGGCCAGCCGGCTTTGCTCCACGGCCACCTCCTGGGTGCGCACCGAGAGGTAAAAGCTCAGGTACTGCGTCTGCCGGAAAATGCCGGCCTCCACCAGCTTACGCAGCTGGCGGTCCTGCTGGCGCAGCTGGGTGAGCAGCTCCTGGCTGAAGGCCAGCTGGCTCTGGGCCGCGTAGGCGGTCAGGAACTGGTCCGTGACGGCGCGGCGCAAATCCAGGGCGTTGAGGCGGCCGGTGTTGCGCAGCACCTGGCCCTGGCTGGCCAGAATCCGGTAGTCGTTGGTGAGCTGGGCGCGGTTGAAAACCGGCTTGGTGGCCTGGGCCACGGCCACGTAGTTGCCGCCGTTGGTGATGGCCTGGTCGTAGCCCACCACGGCCTCGCCGCGGCGGTTGGTGAGGGAGGGGTAGAATACGGCCGCCCCGTTGCCGTTCACCTGGATGCCGTTCTGGGCCTTGCGGCGCAGGCTGTCGAGGCGGTTCTGACTTACCTGATTGGCCACATCGCGCAGCAGCGGACTATTCTGCCGGGCCAGCGCCACGAAGTCCGGGAGCCGGCGCGGGCTGGGCGGGAGGGACGCGGGGGCCGGGGGCTGGCTCAGCAGCACCGGGGGCTGCTGGGCCAGGGCCGTGGCGGCAGTCAATACCAGGCCGCCCCGCCGCCCAATCAACAGAAAGCAGGTGGCCCACCGGGCGAGCAGGAAACGAAAAGGACTCAAGGGCAGCAGGAAAAGGACCAGTTAACGCAACGCAAAAGTATTTTCTGATTCTGGGGAAATTCTGAGGTCCTTTAAGTAGTTCGATGAAATTGATTTTACAAAATGGCGGTCATGCTGAGCCTGTCGAAGCATCTCTACCGCTTCGTATGCGCTATTCAACGAAGCGGTAGAGATGCTTCGACAAGCTCAGCATGACGTTCTAAAATGGTAAAACAATTCCTTCAGACTACTTACTTAGAGCAGCGGGTAGCGCCATCAGAATTACTCCAGAATCATCCTGCTTCTTTGCCGCCTACGTCCCTCAGCCATGAAACTACTCCTTGTCGAAGACGAAGCAGACCTGCGCCAAACGCTCGTAGATTCTCTGCGCCAGGGTGGGTACGTGGTGGAAGTCGCGGCCACCTTCGCTCAGGCCTATGAGAAAATCAAGCTCTACCAGTACGACTGTGTGCTGGTGGATTTGACGCTGCCCGACGGCGACGGGCTGGACCTGGTGCGCGCCCTCAAGTCCGACGGCTCGCCGGCCGGGGTGCTGGTGCTCACCGCCCGCGACGGCCTCGACGACCGGGTGCAGGGCCTCGACCTGGGCGCCGACGACTACCTGGTCAAGCCCTTTCACCTCTCGGAGCTCAACGCCCGGCTGCGGGCGCTGCTGCGGCGGCGCCAGTTTCAGGGTCAGCACTACATCGTGTTCCGCGACCTGCTGGTGTGGCCCGACCAGGCCGAAGTGCTGGTGCGCGGCGAGCCCCTCCTGCTCACCCGCAAGGAGTACGACCTGCTGCTGTATTTTCTGGCTAACCCCGGCCGGGTGCTGACCAAGGAAGCCGTGGCCGAGCACCTGTGCGGCGACCAGGTGGACGCAGCCGACTCGTTCGACTTCATTTACACCCACATGAAAAACCTGCGTAAAAAGCTCCAGGAGAAAGGCGCCGACGACTACATCCGCACCCTGTACGGCGTGGGCTATAAGCTCAGCACCGAGTAGCACTTACCCCCATTTTTCTGCTGTATGAAGCTGCTCACGGCCACTACCCGCTACTATATCCGGCTTACGGTGGGCCTGTTCGTGCTGGCCAGCGGGCTGCTGTACCTGGGCTTCGACCGGGCCCTGCGCACCGAGGTGGAAGAGCTGCTGGTCAACCGCCAGCTGCACATCGAGAAGCAGGTGGCCCGCGGCCTGGCCCTGCCCGCGCCCGCGTTTGCCGATAACCTCGACCGCAGCCCGCGGCCCCGGCCGCTGGGCTTTTCCGACACCCTGCTGCTGGACCCGGTAGAAGGCGAAATGGTGCCCTACCGCCAGCTCACTTTCCGGCTGCCACTAGCAAGGACAGTTCGTACGCCGGAGTGGGTAACGCTGCGCAAGTCGCTCGTCGAAACCGACGATGTGCTGGCCGTGGTGCTGGGCGTGATGGTGGGGGCTCTGGCCCTTCTGCTCGGCGGCGTAGTGGCCATCAACTATTGGCTGGCCCTGCGCCTGTGGGCGCCTTTTCAGCACACGCTGGCCGCCCTGCGTTCCTACGATTTGCAGCGCCACCAGCCCCTGGGCCTGCCCATGCCCATCATCGACGAGTTTGGCGAGCTGAACCAGGCCCTGAACACCTTAAGTAAGCGCCTGGTGCGCGACTACGAGAGCCTGCGCCAGTTCACCGAAAACGCGGCCCACGAAACCCAGACCCCGCTGGCCATCATCCAGGCCAAGCTGGAACAGCTGCTGCAGGCCCCGGCGCTGCAGAACGACGAAGCCGCGGCCACCCTGCTGGGCGAGACCCTGAGCGCCACCCAGCGCCTCTCGCGCCTGCACCAGTCGCTGACCTTGCTCACCCGCCTCGAAAACCACCAGTTTGCCCCCGCCCAGGCCGTGCCCGTGCAGCTCGACCAGCTGTTGCGCGACCGGGTGGCCATGTTGGAACCCCTGCTCGAAGCCCGCCAGGTGCTGCTCACCCTGCACGCGGACCCGCCGCTGCCGGCGCTCATGCTACACCCTGGCCTGGCCGACTCGCTGCTGCAGAACCTGCTGCACAACGCCATCAAGCACAACCACCCCGGCGGCCGGGTGGACGTGCTACTCAACCGCCGGGTGTTGGAAATCAGCAACACCGGGCCGGCCTTAACGGCGGACCCGGCGCAGTTTTTCGAGCGGTTTCGCAAGCACAACGCCGCCTCCGACTCGCCGGGGCTGGGCTTGAGCATCGCCCAGCATATCTGCGCCTATTACGGCTTTGGCATTGAGTACGTCTTCACCCAAGCCGGTAACCGCCACACCCTGCGCGTGCAGTTTTGCTGAGCTTGGCTTTAGCCTTTGAACCTGTTTAGGGTTTCGGTTTTTTCGTCGTTTGTCATCCTTCATCTGGCGTACGCTTGCGAAGGACCTTCTCACGACTGCTCATTTTGGCCTAATTCCAAGTGGTACGGACGTGATAAGGTCCTTCGCTCCGCTCAGGATGACAGCTTTTTCGAAACCCTAAACAGCCTCATGGTAAGAAATATTGGGGGCGTGATTGGGGGCGTAAACTTAATAGTAAGTCGGTTTATGCGCCGTAGTGCATCAAACGCAAGAACCCCCGAAAAGTGCCTTTACTACGTAGTAGGCGACTTTTCGGGGGTTCCCGTAGCTAGTAAATGTACCCGGAGCCGGAATCGAACCGGCATATCTCTCGATATCGGTGTTTGAGACCGACGCGTCTACCAGTTCCGCCATCCGGGCCTGTCTCGCTCCTACAACTTCAGGAACGGGCTGCAAACTTAGCCAGACTTTCGCGGATGCGCAACAAGTAACGACGTTTCAGGTAGTAAGTTCTCACCTGCAGCAACGCCTGTGGGCGCACATCAGTCGGCAGGCCTGCGTAGCCAGCCAGTACTGGTGCAATACCAATATCGAGGGTGTCAGCAAGGGTAGTGACTTCATTATCAATGCGCAACATCGCGGATTGGTCAGCCTCGAACTCCAGCTCCATAAGTTGCTCGTTGAGGTCCATTACCTCCATTAAAAAGGCAGCTGGGAGCTCTTGCTTGCCTTCTTCCAGCAGGCCATGCTGGCTTAAAACGTAAGCCATCCGCTGGTCCGGGTTGGAAAGGGTGCGGTAAGCGTTGGTATTGAGCGTAGCTAACTGTAGGATTTCCTGTTGCCGCTCCGGTACGGCCGCGGCGTGAAAATCAGGGTGATACTCGCGACTGAGAGCGTAATATTTCTGCTTCAGCGCGAGTTCATCAGGCAGGAAGGTTTCGGGGAGACCGTAGAATTCGAAGTAGTTGGGCGTCATAGCGAGGTCGGCACTGGGGTAGGAAAAGGCGGCTTACCGCAAATTGAAGGAAGCATCAACCTGGTTTACGGAGAAAGCCAACACCGGGGCCGCAAATAAGGCCTTGGTGGCCGGCCAAACCTGCCCGAACAATTCTGAGCGCCGGTACGCGTTCAGCGCTTCCGCCGAGTCCCAGTGGCTGTGGGTGCAATACACGTGCGGCAGATCGGCATCCTGCCATAGTTCCAGGTGCTGGCAACCCGGCATCTGCCGGATCAGAGCCTCAGAGTCACGGAAAATCTTCAGAAAATCTGCCGTGCGGTCCGGCTGAAAAGTCATCCGCACGATTCGAATTACTATAGACATGAGGTGAAAAAGCAGTGTGAATGAAGGCCACCAATATGACTAATTCAATTTAACATAATATATAGATGATTGAAAAGTGTCCGTTTGCAGGTCGTAGGAGGGGGTTCATCCGGCTGCTCTTCTGCCTGAACCGAGGCTAAGCCGGGAAGCGAATATCGACCTGCGAATCGAAGTACAAACCCAGCAGCTCAGAAGCGTTGCCCTGATTTACGCCAATGCAAAGCCGGTCCTGGCTGTTGAAAATACACACCGCGTCGCCGGCGTCAGCCATTTGAAAATGCGCAACGATGTCGCGCACCGTTTCACGGCCAAAGTGGATGGTGCAGGACCGACCGCGGGCAATGACTTCCACGGCCGTGCGACTGATATTGGTGATGAGGTTACCATAATGATCCACGTGAATGACATGACCGGTGATGCGGTTGTCCTGCAGGCGTAGCTGACGGTTCATGAGCTGGTAAAGCTCCGTGGTAGGCTGGCCGATTTCTTCCAGGAGGCCACCCTGAGCTAAGTGGACGGCAACGGGGGCCAGCACATCACGGGTAGGCGAGGGCGTTGGGTCAGCCGTCAGCTTTACCATCTCTTCCGGCTGGCCATCGGTAAGCAGGGCCAGCAGGCCGTTGTTGGCCGCTACGAAATAGTGTCCGGCAAACTGCAGCGCGTGCCAACTTCCCCTGGTGCCGTGGTCGTTGACGCCCACCAGGTGAACCGTACCCATGGGAAAGTCACGAAACACGGCCTCGAGCACGTGCACGGCGTGAGCAATGTTGAAGGGCTCAATACCATGACTGATGTCGAGTACGGGCTGGGCGGGCGCCAGCTGCATAATCCGGGCTTTGACAGCTGCCACGTAGTGGTCGCGGTAGCCATAATCGGAGAGAAACGTAATCAACCCCATGCCGGAAATCCTCAGTTCTTCGTACTATTGTTTACCCCGTGTAAGGGCGGCAAAAGTAGGCTATTTGGCCGGATGGAACCAATGCCGGCTTTCCTGGTTCCATTTAAAATTCACTCCGCTAAAAACCACCCACAGTTTGGTCGAGAAAATCATCACGCTCGAAAACGTCTCTCTTGTCGACTTCCTCGGACCCGACAATCAGAACATTCGCCAGCTGGCGGCGGCCTTCCCCGGCAGCAAAATCATTTCGCGTGGCAACGAGATTAAAATTCAGGGACAAACGCCCATCATTGGCCGGATCAACGAAATTCTCTCGTCCCTGATTGAGCATTACCACCAGTTCGGACAAATCACCGACAAAACTGTCGCTGAGCACATTGCCGCCGCTGATGACGAGCAGCAGGAGCGCGTCATTGCCAGCACGCCACCCTCCGATGTAATCATCTTCGGGGCCAAAGGGGGGGTGATCAAGGCCAAGACTCCCAACCAGCAAAAGCTGGTAGATGCCGTGATGAAGTATGACCTGGTGTTCGCACTCGGTCCCGCGGGCACGGGTAAAACCTATGTTTCGGTAGCGCTGGCGGTACGGGCGCTCAAGAACAAAGAGGTTAAAAAGATTATCATTTCGCGCCCGGTAGTGGAAGCCGGGGAGAATCTGGGTTTTCTGCCGGGTGACATGAAAGAGAAGGTAGACCCCTACCTGCGGCCGATTTATGATGCGCTGGAAGACATGATTCCAGCTGAAAAACTGAAATTCTACCAGGAAAATAAAATCATCGAAATTGCTCCGCTGGCCTACATGCGTGGCCGGACGCTCAACAATGCTTTCGTACTGCTCGACGAGGCCCAGAATACCACCCCGTCGCAGCTGAAGATGTTCCTGACCCGCATGGGGCCCACCGCCAAAGTGATGGTGAACGGTGATCGGAGCCAGATTGACCTGCCCACCAAGCAGAAATCCGGGCTGATGCAGGCGCTGGACATTCTGAAAGACGTGCGGGGCATTGGCTTCGTGGAAATGACGGCCGAAGATGTGGTGCGTCACCGCTTGGTAAAGGAAATCGTGGTGGCTTACGACCGCTTCGATGAGCAAACCCAGCGGGACCAGGCTAACCGCCCGGTGCGCGAAGCCCGGCCGTACCGGCCCAATCCTACCGAAAAGCCCGATGCCGGCCTTCACCCCGATGCCCGGGCCGAAGATGATGGGATGAAGGAGCTACCGGTGAACCACGAGAATATTTAACCGCCGGCTTCTGCGCCCCTGACTGCTCTTGCTTCAACAAGTCCGAAGGCCTGTTTCCGCTTTGGAACAGGCCTTTGAAGCAGTGTCGGTACAGACTCTCGGGAATGTTTAACTGTTCTGCCTTGCAAGCCAATCAGGGTCACTTTCGACCTCTCCCAGCATCCGTTTCTATGATAGCTGTCCAGCATATTATTGAGCCAAACGATCTGAAGGCGGCGCTTGCCATCCGGCGAACGGTGTTCGTGGAAGGCCAGGGCGTACCTGCCGCCGCCGAATACGACGTGCACGACCGGACCGACGCCCGGCATTATCTGGCCCGCACTCCTGATGGCACGCCTTGTGGGGCTTCGCGCTGGCGTATCACCGAGAACGGGGTGAAGCTGGAGCGGTTTGCCGTACTGGAAGAATACCGCAATCAGGCTGTGGGGGCTGCCTTGCTGCAGCAAGTACTCGACGATGTACGAGCGGCTTATCCGGATGCCACCGTGTATCTGAATGCTCAGTTACGGGCCATTCCATTCTACGAGCGGCACGGGTTCGGGAAAGTCGGCGAGCAGTTTACGGAGTGTGATATCGAGCACGTTAAAATGGAGTTACGCCGCTTGCAGTAGGCCAATCTGACGGCGGGCAAAAAAATAAAGCCTTCTTCTCTGACCGGGGAGAAGGCTTTGTTGCTCGTCTGGTACCAGCCTGCTACCAGAATACAGCCCGCTTGGCGCCTCAGGAGTGCCATTGCGGCGAAACCGCCAAGGTATTCCATTACTCGCAGCAGGAGGGCTGAAATTCGATGGCTATGGTTATTGTAGTTTATTACTGGTTTTATTCCGGATTTTTAGCAGTTTACACTATCCTTTATTTCTGGGAATGACTGGTCTGCAAGCAACCCCAAGCTATGATTCACTGGGCTCCCATTGCGTTTGTGCGACTGCTGCTGGCTCTGATAGCCGGGATTATCCTCTACTTCTATTGCGGCAGTAGTCTGCCGGATCTGCGCGGGCTCTTCGCGGGCAGTGTCGGGTTATTTGTGCTGGTACAACGTTGGTCCGGCCGTCAGTTCACGCCTGGCTCAACGGATGCCACTGGCCTGCTGGCCCTGGCTGTGTTGGCGCTGGCGGGCCTCACCATCACCCAGCAGGCTACCGAGTTGCGTCAGCCCGCGCACCTGGGGCAGGTACGTACTTCCATCGAGTTTTACCGGGCCGTGGTGGACGACTATACCGTAACGCGGCCAGCTACTTTTGCCACCACTGTGCGGGTTTCGGCCGTGCGCGTAGCCGGCAAGTGGCAGCCCGCCCTGGGTGGTATTCGCGTGTCAGTGCCGCGCGATTTGGGGGTGTCGGCACCGCAGTATGGCGACGTATGGCTGGTACGGGGCGGCCCGACGCTGAGCAAAGGGCCGCTCAATCCCGGCGAATTCGATTACCGCCGCTACCTGCAGTATCATCAGGTGTACCATCAGCAGTTTATTCACGTCGATCAGTACCGCCGGATTGACTTCCGGCCCCCCAATTATCTGAAAGCCGTGAGTATGCGGGCGGCGCGGATACTGGACGGGGTATTCCGGCAATACGTACGGGCCAAACGCGAATACGCGCTGGCATCGGCGCTGGTGCTGGGTATCAAAGACGAGATTGATCAGGATACCAAGCAGGCCTATGCTAATACCGGCACCACCCACATCATGGCCGTTTCGGGCCTGCAGGTGGGGTTGCTGTTTGGGGCCGTGACGTGGCTGCTCGGATTGCTGCCGGGCCGACGGGGCCGGCTATTCCGCTGCACCACTGCTGTTCTGGGCCTGGCCGTGATCTGGGCCTATGCTTTTCTGACGGGCTTGTCCGCTTCCGTATTGCGGGCGGCGGTGATGTTCAGCTTCATTATTCTGGCGCGCGCCACCGGCCGCCAAAGCTCCATGTACAATACCCTGGCGGTGGCTGCCTTTGCCCTGCTGTGCTACGATCCGTATCTGCTGGCTGATGTAGGCTTTCAGCTTTCGTTTCTGGCCGTGCTGAGCATTGTGTATCTGCAGCCGCGCATCGCGGCAATAGTTGACATTCAGGCGCAAGCGGCAACCCGCCGCCAGCCCTGGCAGCCCAAAGCCGTGCAGCGGCTATGGCTCGCCGCGGGGTGGATGGGCGATAAGGTGTGGCAGGCCACGGCACTTTCTCTGGCCGCACAGGTAGCTACGTTTCCGCTCGGGCTTTTCTACTTTCACCAGTTTCCCCTCAGCTTTCTGGCGTCGAACTTAGTGGCTGTCCCAATTTCATCGGGCGCGGTATACCTGGGCTTAACTTTACTGGTCGCCAAAGGCCTGGTCGCTGGTGCGGGCGGCCTGGCACCACCCGCCGTGCAAAAATGGCTGGACTACCTGCCCCAAACCCTGGCCTGGGCGTTCGAAACGTTGATCCGCTGGTTCAATGACTACATCTTCTGGATTGGGCGGCAAGCGCCGGGCGCGCTGATTGCGGGCATTCACGTCACTACCCTGCAGGTGTGGCTGCTGGGCGCCATCATTCTGGCGGTGCTCACGTTTCTGGCCGTCCGGAAGCTGGTATGGCTGGGCATAGTCTGTACCCTGGGAGCCGGGTATAGCGGCAGCCGCGTATGGGCCGCCCGCGTTCTGTCAGCCGACGAGCAGTTTATCGTGTATAGTGTTCCCCGCCGTTCCGTGGTGGGCTTCTGGCGCGGCGCGGCCGCTCACATCGTCACCCTCGATTCGTTGCCATTGTCCGAAAAGGAGCGCACCTACCGCATCATGCCGGGGATTATTCAGCGCGAAGCCCGGCGCGTGCGCTACCATGTAGGGTGGTCCCAGGCCCCCGTGCCCACGCGTCAGGCGTTGCCGGCCGTGCTGCTGGTGGTATGGCGCCGCCAGCGCCTGGCTTTCGTTTCGGGCCGGGTAGACGGGGCCCGCCGGCCCCAGGCCGTGGAGGCCGTGGTGCTACGGCGCAATGCCCGCGTAACTCCGGCCGAGCTGGCGGCCATATTCGGGAAGACGGCACCCGTAGTTTTCGACTCTTCCTGCAAGTCGTGGTACGTAGCGCGGCAGGATTCCGCGCTGAGGGCAGCAGGGTTTCGCACCCATGATGTAACCACTCGGGGAGCGTTCGTCGGGCGATGGCCGCGGCTTGAGGGGCCGGAAACCTGGCCTCAGCGAAACCGAATTGCCCGGCCCCTCGATATATAGTTTAGACTGTTCCCGAATAAGCAATAATGAAAAAAGAACGTCATGCTTCATCTGGCGTCCGCGCAGCCGAAGCATCTCTACCGCATTAGTAATCAATGCTACAGCAACAAAGCGGTAGAGATGCTTCGACTGCGCGGACGCCAGATGAAGCATGACCGCTGAACTTGCGCTTTTCTGTATTTAGGAACAAGTCTTTTCTTTAGCGCATCATTTTTGTTAGGTTTGGCTGAAGCCCTGACCTAAACTTTCGCCCCGGCCTGGTGTCTTACCGCCAATTGCCGCCCGAAAGATCCCCTCCGCCTTTTGCTACGACTGTCATGGATAATATGCCCACTCAGGAGCTGGAAGCCCTTCGCTACATTCGCTACGAGGCCCGCGACGCCATTGGTTACATCACCCTCAACCGCCCCGAAAAGCGTAATGCCCTGAGCTTTGACGTGGTGTCGGAGCTGAAACAGGCATTTGAGTTTGCCGAGGAAGATGAAACCTGCAAAGTCGTCGTACTGCGCGCTGAAGGTCCGGCATTCTGCGCCGGGGCTGATTTGGGCTACATCCAGGAACTACAGGGCTTCGGCTACACCGATAACCTAGCTGACTCCACCCACCTGATGCAGCTGTTCCACCAGATTTATACCCTTAAAAAGGTGGTGATCGGACAGGTACAGGGCCACGCGCTGGCTGGGGGCTGTGGACTGGCTACGGTCTGCGACTTCGCCTTTGCCGTGCCGGAGGCTAAATTTGGCTATACGGAGGTTAAAATCGGCTTCCTGCCCGCTATCGTAAGCGTATTTTTGTTGCGCAAAATCGGGGAAGCCCGCACCAAGCAGTTGCTGCTCACCGGCGACATCATATCGGCTCAGGCTGCTGCCGATTTCGGACTGGTGAATTTTCTGGTTTCTAAAGAGGAGCTGGCCGGGAAAGTATATGAATTTGCCCGCCGTTTGTGCGTTGAGAACTCCGGTCAGAGTATGGAGCTAACCAAGGAAATGCTGGCCCGCATTCCTGAAATGCCCCTGGAAGATAGTCTGCGCTATGCCGCTCAGATGAATGCCGAAGCCCGCGGCTCGGTGGATTGCCGCCGCGGCATCGCCGCCTTCCTCAATAAAGAGAAAATTACCTGGAACTGACCAGTCCTGGTTCCAGGCAGTTCCGGCCCGCAATCGGAGCAGTCGGCTGACCTTTTTCCCAGGTTTTTAACCTTTTTTCCAGAATCCGGTTAGCCCCTTATGACAACGTTGGCAGCTGTAACCGTGACTACGGCCACTTTTCTGGGGATGGAGTTTGTAGCGTGGTTCATGCACCGGTTTGTGCTGCATGGGGCGCTGTGGTTTCTGCATCGCTCGCATCATGTGCGGCATCCGCATCATTTTGAGCGCAACGACTTCTTTTTTCTGTTTTATGGAGCGTTGTCGATGCTCTGTATCATTTACGGGGCCCCCGGGAAAGACTGGCGTTTCTGGGTCGGCATTGGTATTGCCGCCTACGGCAGTGTGTATTTTTTCGTACACGACGTATTGATTCACGGCCGACTACGCTTCTGGCGTAAGTCGGGCAACACCTACTTACGGGCCCTGAACATGGCCCATAAAATGCACCACAAGACCACCAGCCGCGATGGCTCCGAGGAATTTGGCATGTTGTGGGTATCGCCACGTTATTTCTGGCTGGCTCTTCGCAGGCCCGCGCCCAAGGACCGCCGGCGTCTATCTTCATCCAATTCGTAGCACCCGGTATTGTGGGACAGTTTTCAATCAGTGACCTGGAAAATCTTTCCGGCATAAAGGCGCATACCATTCGCATGTGGGAGCAACGCTACGGCATTTTAAATCCGGAGCGCACGTCAACGAACATCCGATTATACCGCGACGACGATCTACGCCGCCTGCTCAATCTGGCGGTACTCTGCGGCCAGGGGCACCGGATTTCCAAAGTTGCCAAGCTTAGTGAACAGGAATTAGCAACAGCTGTTATTTCCTGCTCTGATGATGCGCACGACTACCCCCGGCAGGTGAATGCCCTGCTGGCTGCTATGCTGGAACTGGACGAGCCCCGTCTACATCAGCTACTCAGCGATGCCGTCCGGCAACTGGGGTTCGAGGAGGCTATCATGCGCGTGGTTTACCCCTTTCTGCAACGTATTGGGCTGCTGTGGCAAACGGGTAGCGTGAATCCGGCGCAGGAACACCTGGTAACTAATATTCTGCGGCAGAAAATGATGGCCGCCACTGATGCTTTGCAGCCAGTGCAACCCGCCAAAGCCCGGCGCTGGGTCTTATTTCTGCCCGAAGGGGAAATGCACGAGCTGGCCTTGCTGTTTATGAACTATGCGCTGCGGGCCCGGGCTCACCACGTGCTGTACCTGGGCCAGAACCTGCCTACCCGGGAATTGCCCGCCGTGTGCGGTTCTTATCAACCATACGCCGTGTGCACCGTCCTGACGGCAGTACCGGAGCGAGGCCAGGTACAGGCCTTTGTTGATGAGTTGGCCCAGCTTTGTCCCGATACCGCCCTGGTGTTGTATGGGCCGCTGATTCAGGCCCAGGCCAACCTGACCATTCCGCCCCAGGCGATGCTGCCATATCTGATGACGGATTTCCTGGCGCTGGTAGATAAACTCGATCCACGGGCGGAATAGTAATTTTTTTTTTGGCCAGTAGAAACTGATTATCCCGCTGTCCGGTGGCGCCGGACTTTTGCGTCCTTACTGTTTCGTGTTCCGTTCATCGGGCAAAATATCGGGTTCGTCTCCCGGAATACGAGCCAAGCCGAATTTGTCCACCAAAGCCGGGCTGACGCGAGGGGGCCGCATACCTTGCCGGCATATTGATGTACCAACATGTAAAGAGGGCAGGACCAGGATTATTTCATCTCCGGGCTATTCGATTTGTGATTCTCCTCGTATATTTGTTTAACCATCTGCCACGAAAAGCTAAACAGTATGACCTCTTTGGAATTCACCGATCAAGTACAAAAGATTTCCTACTCTCTGAAGCCCGTAGCGATGAACCTGACGCGCGATGCCGACGATGCCAAGGATCTGGTGCAGGAAACCTTGCTCAAAGCCATGCTGAACAAAGACAAGTTCAAGGCGGGGACCAATCTGAAGGCCTGGTTGTACACCATCATGCGCAACACCTTCATCAACAACTACAACAAGATCACCAAGCGCAATAGCAATATTGACAGCACGGAGTACTTTCAGTACTTCAATACCGACGAAAACTACATTACCCACAACGGGGCTACCTCCGACTTCGTAGTAACCGACATCAACGAAGCCATTGCCAGCCTTTCGGCCGACTACCGGACGCCTTTCATGATGTACTACATTGGATATAAGTACCTTGAAATAGCGGAGAAGCTGCAGATTCCGATTGGTACCGTCAAAAACCGCATTCATATTGCCCGCAAGGAGCTTAAGGATGCGCTGAAGGTCTATGCCCCCGGCGTGTAGGGAATAGGGAGAGAGTACAACTTCCGCCCCGGGCGTAGAGCGGGCCGCGAATGACGCAACTGCAAGGTTGGGCCACTCGCGGCCCGCTTTTTTAGTGGCCGGGCCCAGCGGTGGAACCCGAAACAATTCTATGACCGCGGCGGATTGTAGCTTGCAGTCTCTAACCTCAACACCTCTCTTGACTACTACTACCAAACACGTCCTCGTTATCGGTGCGGGCTTTGCCGGATTGTCAGCGGCCACATCCTTAGCCCAGCGTGGCTACCGCGTTACGGTGCTGGAAAAGAATGAGGGTCCGGGGGGCCGGGCCCGGGTGTTCCGGGCCGCCGGATTCACCTTCGATATGGGTCCGAGCTGGTACTGGATGCCCGGCGTGTTTGAACAGTACTTTGCCCGCTTCGGCAAAAAAGTAGCCGACTATTACGACCTGGTGCGGCTGGATCCATCGTATCAGGTTATTTTTCCGGGCGACGACGCGGTGAATATTCCCGCCGGGATGGCCGACATCCGTCGGCTGTTCGAAAGTATTGAGCCCGGTAGCGCCACCCAGCTGGATGAGTTTCTGCGCCAGGCCCAATACAAATACGAGGTTGGAATCAACAAATTCGTACACATGCCCGGCCGTTCTCTGCTGGAGTTTGCCGACCCGCGCCTGCTGGTAGATGCCGTGCGGCTCGATGTTTTGCAGAGCATGCACAAGCACGTGCGCCGCTTTTTCAAACACCCCAAGCTACTCCAACTGGTAGAGTTTCCGATTCTGTTCCTTGGGGCCACCTCCGAAAACACGCCGGCGCTGTACTCGTTGATGAATTATGCTGATCTGGCCCTGGGCACCTGGTATCCGAAAGGGGGGATGCATAAGATTGTGGAAGGCATGGTCCGGCTGGCCCAGGAACAAGGGGTGACGCTGGAATACAACCAGGAAGTGCAGGAAATACGGGTGGAAAATGGCCGGGCCACCGGGGTGCAGACGGCCGCCGGCTTTCATGCGGCCGATGTAGTCATTGCCGGGGCCGACTATCACCACGCCGAGCAGCAGTTGCTGCGGCCGGAATGGCGGCATTACGACGAAGCCTATTGGAATAAGCGTACCATGGCTCCCTCGTCGCTGCTGTTTTATCTGGGCGTAAATAAGCGGCTGCCTAAGCTGCAGCACCACAATCTGTTTTTCGACGAAGATTTTGAGCTGCACGCCCACGAGATTTATGAGCAGCCCCAGTGGCCGAGTAAGCCGCTGTTCTACGTCTCGGCCCCTTCCCAAACGGACGCTACGGTAGCTCCCGCCGGCAGCGAAAACCTGTTTCTGCTCATGCCCGTGGCCCCGGACCTCGCGGATCCGGAAGAAACCCGGGAACGGTACTACCACCAGATGATGGACCGGCTGGAGCGTCACGTGGGCGAGAATATCCGCGACTCCGTGGTGTTCAAGCGCAGCTACGCTCACCGCGACTTCGTGGCCGATTACCACAGCTACAAGGGCAATGCCTACGGACTGGCCAACACCTTACGGCAGACCGCTATTCTGAAGCCCACGCTTAAGAGTAAAAAAGTCAGCAACTTGTACTTCACCGGCCAGCTTACCGTCCCGGGTCCCGGGGTCCCGCCTTCCTTAATTTCGGGGCAGGTCGTGGCGAAGGAAGTGGAGAAGGAGAACAGAATTAGTAATTAATAATTAAGAATTAAGAATTGGTAAGACGGAAGGCCACCAGCCCGGGCTGGGGGAATTCTTAATTGCTAATTCTTAATTATTAATTCGAAGAAATGGACCACATTGCTCTTTTCGACCAGACTAGCCTGGCGTGCAGTAAGCTGATTACCAAAAGCTACAGCACGTCGTTCACGCTGGGTATCCGCACGCTCGACCCCCGGTTTCACCTGCCCGTGTACGCCGTCTATGGCTTCGTGCGCTGGGCCGATGAAATTGTAGACACGTTTCACGACCGGGACAAGACCGCGTTGTTTGCTGAGTTCCGCCGGCAGACTGCGGAGGCGTTGGAAACCGGCTTCAGTCTGAGCCCGGTACTGCATTCGTTCCAGCTCATGGTACGGCGCTATGGCATCGACCGGGAGTTCATCGAGGCCTTCCTGAAGAGTATGGAAATGGATCTGGAAGACCGCAGCTACCACCAGTCTATGTATGAGGAATACATTTATGGCTCGGCTGAGGTTGTCGGGCTGATGTGTCTGCGTATTTTCTGCGAAGGTGACGCGGCCTTATTCGCGAAGCTGCGCGAGCCGGCCCGGCGGCTGGGCTCCGCTTTTCAGAAGGTGAATTTCCTGCGCGACATCCAGTCGGATTACGAAGAACGCGGCCGTGTGTACTTTCCCGGGGTGCAGTACGAGCGGTTCGACGACGCAGTGAAGCGCGATATTGAGGCCGATATCCGGGCCGATTTTGAAGCGGGCTACGCGGGCATCGTTCAGCTGCCCCGCGCTGCGCGGCTGGGCGTGTATCTGGCTTACGTGTATTACCTGAAGCTTTTTCACAAAATCAGGCAGCTGCCCGCGGTACGGATTTTAGGTGAGCGGGTGCGCGTGCCCGACAATACCAAGCTGCTTTTACTGATGGGTTCGTATTTTCGTTATCGCCTTCGGGCTATCTGACCACGAACTCTGCCCCCGTGAAGCTGACTATTCGCCCTTCACTTCTTGCCTTCGTCTGCCTGCTGCCCCTCACCGTATTGAAGACCACGCCTGGCCCGGCGCACCCATTTTTAATTGTTAATTCTCAATTCTTAACTAGCAAAATGCCCTACTCTATTGCCAATCTGCGCCGCCAGTACCAGGACGCCGCCGCCGACAAGCAGGCGGGCGAGAAATTCTATCAGCTTATGGCGGCCTATACTCAGCAGGATGCGGTGGTACTGGCCTATAAAGCGGCGGCGGAGGCTATCCGGGCCCGCGATGCTTCTATGTTCGACAAGCTGACGTACGTGCAGAATGCCAGCAAGCAGTTCGACCAGGCCGTGCAGCGCGATGCGGCCAATGCGGAAATCCGGTTTCTGCGGCTGAGCGTGGAAAGTAACTTACCCTCGTTTCTGGGTCTGAGTCAGCACGTGGAAGAAGACCGGCAGTTCCTGGTCAAGACCTTGCTGGCCCATCCCCGGTCCGGCCTCGATGCCGAATCGTTCGGGCTGGTGCGCGCCTTCATGATAGAGCGTGGTCACGTTAGCGAAGAGGAGGCGCGTAAACTGGATGCCCCGGCGGGCTAGCCGGTCGTTTCAAAACGGCGCCGGCAGGGCCTGAATGCAAGGCTTTGGCCGCGGCCTGGAAGACTGCTTTGGTGAGTTGAACCGTAGGCATCTGAAATTGCGTAACTTCTGCCGCCGCAGGCAGGCAGATAACATTCCGTCGACTATTGTGGTTACCGAGCTATGCCGCACCACCTGAGCGTCCGTATTGACCCCAACTCCGGCTTCTGTTTCGGGGTCATCTATGCCATTCAGATGGCGGAAGATATTCTTGACGAGCAAGGTTACCTTTACTGCCTCGGCGACATCGTGCATAACGACGAGGAAGTCCAGCGCCTGGAGCAGCGTGGGCTGCGCATCATCTGTCATGAGCAGTTTGCTCAGCTACGCGAAGAAGCCGTCCTGATCCGGGCCCACGGTGAGCCCCCCAGCACTTACCAGACCGCCCTGGAAAATCGGCTGACCCTGATTGATGCCTCCTGCCCGGTAGTGCTGAAGCTGCAAAACCGTATTAAAACCAGCTACGATAAGAAGGATAAGATTTTCATCTATGGTAAGCACGGCCACGCCGAAGTGCTCGGCCTGCTGGGCCAGACCGGCGGCGACGCCGTGGTGTTCGAGAACCTCAACGAGCTGCTGAGCCACGAGCTACCCTCCAATATCACGCTCTACAGCCAGACGACTAAGAGTACGGACAGCTTCTACCGGATTAAGGGCGAGCTGGAGCAGCGCGGTTATCAGATCAATGCCAACGACACCATCTGCCGCCAGGTCAGCAACCGCGATAAGGACTTACGGCGCTTTGCCGCGCAGTACGACCAGATCGTGTTTGTATCGGGTACCAAAAGCTCCAATGGGAAGGTGCTTTACCAGGTCTGCAAAGACACTAATCAGCATACGCACTTCATTTCTAAAGTTGAGGAGCTCCAGGCCGATTGGTTTCAGATGGGGCAGTCAGTTGGTATTTGCGGCGCTACCAGCACACCCCTGTGGCTGATGGAAAACGTGCGCGATACATTACTGGCTTTATAAGACCCTGCAAGGAAGGGCGCGTACCTTTGTGAATCATTGCTGCCGCTCCAGCCGTTTGCGGGTTGCCGTAGTTTCGTATTATGCCTTCATCCGCTACTCTCCATCTTCCTTCTTCTGCATTGCCTCGCAAAGTAAAGCCTGAACCATTAGGGTACTGGGGCGTGGCTATGGCATTGCTGGTTATTGGCGCCTGGACGACCCTGCTCACCTTTCTGTTGGCTTTTTACCGTCCCGACTGGACTACGCCTGGGCCGTATCTGCTCCTGCTGGTCCAAACCCACCTCTACACGGGCCTGTTTATTACTGCTCACGATGCTATGCACGGAGTAGTAAGCCCGAATAAAAGCCTGAACAATGGGCTGGGCACGGTTACCGCGCTGCTTTTTGCCTTCAACTGGTTTCCGGCTATGCTGACCAAGCACCATCAGCATCATCGGCACGTGGGTACTGCCGAAGACCCCGACTTTCATGATGGCCGCCACCCCGGCTTTTTGTTCTGGTTTGCCCGCTTCGCCTGGAATTACGTGACCTGGTGGCAGGTCGGGCTGATGGCCCTGACCTATAATCTGCTCAAGCTGGTGTTTCCTATGGCTAACGTTATTGCCTTCTGGATGATACCCGCCGTGTTGGCCACGCTGCAGCTATTCTTTTTCGGAACCTACCTGCCCCACCGTGGTGAACACGCCGCCGACAACCTGCACCGGTCCGGAAGCCAGTTGCGTCACCACGTCTGGGCCTTCGTGAGTTGTTATTTTTTCGGCTACCACTACGAGCATCACGATCAGCCCTATCTGCCCTGGTGGCGGTTATGGCGGGCCAAGCAGGCGGCGGATTCCTGAGGTTCCGCACCCCATATTCTTTACTGGTTGCCCCTCCGCTGAAGGGGAATTGTCTACATTACGCTGACTGCCAGATAATGCCGGACGCGCCGGAATGCGTTTCTCAGAAGCAGTAAAAGTCCTGTAAGCAGATTTAAGGACCATGAAGCGATATACGTCGGCGGTTACAGGGCATTGTGGCCGACTAGTACGGGTGCTGGGGGTTGGATGGGGGCTGCTAGCCGTCGGGCAACCGCTGACAGCAGCAGCGGGCACCTGGCGGAGCTTCCCGTCGATGCTACCAGTGGTAGCTTCTGATCCGGTGCCGTCGGTCATAGTTCCCAATCAGCCGCAACCCTCGTCCTCAAGGGCGACTATTGCAGGTCCGGACCCGGCCGCTGACGCCCAGCGGGTACTAGGGCAGATCCAGCTGAACGCCCGGCGCTACAATCAGGCCCAGCGTCACTACCGGCAGGCCCTGCACCTTTACCAGAATTCCTCCAGCCAGGGAGAGATTGCCGCTGTGTTACAGCAAATGGGTAGCGCGGCCTTTCTTCAGGGCGACACCAGCCAAGCTCGGCTTTACTACCTGCGGGCACTGGCAACCTTCACGCGCCGGCATAGTCCGGCTGCCAGTGCCCGGATCTACGACCAGCTGGGCGAGCTTTATGGCTCGCAGCAGCAGTGGAACCGCGCCCTAAGCAGCTATGGACGCGCTCTGGGACTTTGGCAAAAGCTAGGATGGCGGAATGAAACAGCGGGTACGCTCACCGCAATGGGTTTGGCGCACCAGCACCAGCACCAGTACAGCCGGGCGCTGTACTCCCTGCGCCGGGCCTTGCGTCAAGCCCAGCAGGTGCGGGACAGCACGCGGGTAGGTGAGGCCCTGGGTGGCATAGCCGGAGTATACCAGAAGTTGGAAAACCAGGCAGCCGCGGCTGAGTTTTATGGCAAGGCCCTGGACCAGCTGCCGCGAAATACTCCTGCGGAAACGCAGGCGCGCCTGTTGGAGGCCCTGGCCGTTGCCCAGAGGGCTTTGGGAAACCATGGTGCGGCCGCCCGGTTCCTGCAACAGGCCTTGCCGCTGGCTCAACGCCCCGGCGCTAAGGCGCAGCTGAGCCGCCTCTACCAGTTGCTGGCCGACTTATATCGCCGCGAAGGAAACTACCCGCAGGCTTTCGTCGCGCTGACGCGCTACGCGGGTTTGCAGGATACCCTGTTTGCTGAGCAGCAGGCTGCTCAGCTAGCCGGGATGCGCTACGAAACGGAGCTGAAAGAGCGGAAAATTCAACTGCTGACCAAAGACCAGCCGCTTCAACAAGCCAAGCTGCGGCGGCAAACAGTACTCCGTAATGCATTAGGGACTGTCATTGTGCTGCTGCTGATTCTGGCGACGGTGCTCTACCGCAGCCGCCAGAACCAGACCCGTGTCAACCGGCTGCTGAGACGCAATAACGTCGCCATTACCCGGCAGAAGGAAGAGCTGGTCCATTTGAACAAGACGAAGGATACGCTGTTTTCCATCATTTCGCACGATTTGCGCAGTCCCCTCAGCTCCTTATATTCGCTGCTGACGCTGTTGAACATCGGTAAGCTGCCGCCCGAGCGGCTGGCTGCTCATACCAGCCGCCTGTCCACGGCGCTCAACAATACCCTCACCCTGCTCGACAACTTACTTAACTGGTCGGCTTCGCAGATGCAGGGCAGTCAGGTGCGGCCGGAGGTAGTACGCCTGGATACGCTGGTGGAAGAAGCAGTCGCCTTGCTGCTCGGCGACGCGGAACGTAAAACTATTGTGCTGCTGAACCAGGTCCCGACCCAGAGTCTGGTTCAGGCTGACCTGAACATGATGCGGCTGGTAGTGCGTAACCTGCTCAGCAATGCCATCAAATTCACGGCCGGGGGTGGCGTCGTGACAGTGTCGGCCGGGCGGCAGGGGAAGTGGTGGGAGGTTGTAGTGGCTGATACCGGGGTAGGCATTGCGGTGGCCGACCGCGAAAAAGTATTTGGCCGTTATGGTCCTCATTCCACCCCTGGCACGGCCCGGGAGAAGGGCACCGGTCTGGGACTGCAGCTTTGCAAAGACTTTGTGGAGCGCAATGGGGGCCAGATCTATTTTGAGAGTCAGTCTGGGATGGGCACTACATTCCGGTTCACGCTGCCCGTGACCAAGGCAGAATCCGGCAAGTCTGGCGTTGCCAAACCGCTTAATGTTGCTGCCGTCGAATCAAAAAGCGGTTGACGATCCGCTCAGTTACCTGCTCCCGGTAGGTATGCCCCAGGGGTAGGGCGTGGCCCCCGACCCGCACCTCCAGGGTGCTGATGGTCTCGATATGCGCCGAATTAATCAGATAGGAGCGGTGAGTGCGCACAAACAAGCCTGGGGGGAGCTGCTCCTCCAGATTTTTCAGATTCACCAGCGTCAGGTGGGTGCGTCCGTCCGTGGTGTTGATTTTGGTGAAATCCTTCAGCGCCTCAATATAGAGCACCTCCCGATAGTGTAGCCGGACAAACTGGGCATCGGTGCGGATAAAAAATGAGTCCTCACCCGTCAGGGCAGTGCGCGAGTCGGCCCCGTTAGCCGATTGAGCCCGTAGCAGACTGGTCACTTTACTGACGGCTTTCAGAAACCGGTCCAGAGAAATAGGCTTCAATAAGAAGTCAATGACATCTAGATTGAAGCCTTCCATAGCATACTGAGGGTGAGACGTCATCAACACCACCAGCGGCGGCTGTTGCAGGGAGCGAACCAGATCCAGGCCGCTCAGGTGAGGCATAGTCACGTCGGAGAAGAGGACCTGCACCTGGTTTGTGAGCAGGTAATGGTGGGCTTCGAGCGGATCGGTGAAGGTCGCTTGCACCTGCAGCACGTCGGTCATGGCCACGTAAGCCTGGAGCAAGTCCAGTACGAGAGGATCGTCGTCGAGGAGCAAACAGGTAATCTTCATAGCTGGTAAGGTATCAGGTGACCGGGTGAATATAAAGAAACTCAATTGGATTCAGCGTGGCCTACCCGGGTCAATTTCTGCCTTGCCCGGACCGGGGAAGTCTCTGGTCTACTACCAGCCCTCGTTCCTATACTACACCTGCTTGGTAACCAGATATTTCGTTACTTGAAAAGCGCCGCTATAGTAGATAATCCTGGACCGATGCCGGGTTCTGAAAGTGACTTGCTGCTCCAGTCTGCGCTTTTCCCGTCTCGCCATCCCAATCTATGGGCCATGAAAAGCTACTCCAGAGTTCTTACGGCTGTCCCACCGCCGGTTGTGCTGGGAGTCGACCTTACCATTACCCATCACGAAAGTCTGCGTCGGGCGCTGCGTCCCGCGCTTGGTTCCGGTTCGCGCGCCATCAATCTGCGGATCGATCCTAGTATGGACCTGATTTTTTTGTCTGAAACTACCCTTTCCGGTTCGCTTCCCTGTCTGGCCAGCCTGGCCGGCGTCGGGGTAGCCACCGTAACGCTCCGGGCAGCGTACCTGACCTGGCGGCCGGAGCCGGGCAATGGTATCGGGCGGGGTACCCCAACGCTGGCGGCGCTGGCCAGCGGTACCTGCTTCCTGACGGCTAACAGCCGCAAAACGGCCGTAGCTTCGTTCACCAGTCGCACGGTTCACACCACGCGGATCGATATGGAAGTGCAGGGCCGTCCGAACCTGTTGGATTGTCTGCGGGCGGACCATTTCACCCTGGAAATTTCCGGGGTCAACCGCCGCCGCCTCACCCGCCCTTTAGCCTTCAGTGCCGGGCTGGAGTTCGACGTGCAAATGATTCAGGGGGCAACCGCCTAACGACGAAAGCCCCCCCCAAGCCCAACCCTATACCGGTAGCGTTGGGCTTTTTGGAGGGAGCAGCTATCCTGCCTACGGCTTACCGTCGGAATGAACCGCGTTGGTTTTCTTGCAGCAGTCCGGCAGGCGGTCATAAGCCCGGACTTCGGCCGGCTGGTCGTCGGCGTCGTAGCCGGTACGTTGCACGGCAGTGCGCAAAGCGGTGGGCGAAGTTTTGTCGGGCCGGTACGAAACGGTGAGAACCTGGCTGGGTACATCAAGAATAGCTTGTTGTACCCCTTTCTCATAGGCCATTACTTTCTCCAGGCGGGCCTTACACATGTCACACACCGCCGAGGTCTTTAGCTGAAACTGCTCGGTGGCCGGGCCTTTAGCCCTGGTTTTATCCTGCGCCTGCGTGGTCTGGCTCGAACAGGCTACCAGCAGGGCCAGCAGCATTGGCTTGAAGAAATTCATAGGAGGGGGAGGAAGGAAGTGAAAAATAAAACTGTCGCCGTCGCAGTAGGACGGTAATGCTATGGGCTAACAAAGAGTTTGCCGGAAGCCGCGCTGGTTACTCAATTGTAAAGCGCAGCCCGGCATAGGTCAGCCGGCCGAATATTGGTCCCCACACCATTGCCGCATCGAAAGCCGGGCCAAAAGGCGTGCTGGCACCTACAATAGGGTTGCGCTGGCGGTAGTTGGTGAGGTTTTCAACCCCGGCATACACTTCAACCCATTTGAATGCCCGGGTTACCTGGGTGTTAAACACGGCGTAGCGAGGCGTGTAGGGCAAGGCCATCGGTTCAGCCCCGGCCTGATGCTGATGAGCCGTACTGCCGGGGACATGCGCCACCGGCCGCTGGCCAAACCACTGCCCGGTCAGATCGAAGCGCCATTTGTCAAAGGCCGTAGCGTAGCCAATGTTGGCAAACAGGCGGTGGCGGGGCGTGAGGACCTTCGGTAGCAACTGACCGTCGTAGGTGGTGCGGACGTCAAGAAATTTGTAAGCCGCTTTGGCCTGTAATCCTTTAATGGGCTCGACCTGCACTTCCGCCTGGAAGCTGCGCGAGAAGGAACGCCCACCGGGTTCCAGGTTATCGATCAGCAGGGCCGTGGAGGCGGTGTAAGGATCCGCGACCACCTGGTTCTGAAACTCGGTGTGGTAGTAGTCGGTCACGAACGTGGCGGGCCGGCCGGCGACCGTAAAATACTGCGTCAGGCTGCCGCCCCCGTTCCAGGCTTGTTCCGGCCGCAGGTTGGGGCTGATTACGAAGTCGCGGGAGCTGACGAGCATTCCGGCATTTTCGGCAATGGGGTTGGCCGTGCGGAAGCCGCGGCCGGTGGCGAGTCGTAGAATGGTGTTGGCGGTGGCGTCGTATTTCAGATTGAACCGCGGCGTCAGCAACCAGCCGTAGTAATTATGCCAGTCGAGGCGCAGCCCCGTCACGACGGTCAGGTTGCGGGCATTCTGGTAGGTGTACTCGCCAAATGCGCCCGGCACCCGTTCGAACCGGCGGCGGTGCTCCCGGCGGTAGCGTTCGTCCGGGTTTTCGAGCACGAAAACAACTCCGTCCTGATACACTTCCCGATAGTCGTCGTGCAGGTAGCTTAGCCCGGCGCGGTAGGTGTGGGCGGTGGTGCCGATGATGCTCTGAAATAACAGGGTGGCCCAACCGGTCCGCTGGGAACCGTGGTACAGCCGGGGGGTAAGCAGCGTACTGGCTCCCAGAAACCTCCCGTAGGAGTAGGTCGAGGTGAAACTATGGGATGTGCCGCTCAGCAACAGGCCCAGGCTCTGGTAGGGACGACCCGGCCACGAGTACGAGGTTTTGGCGTAGCCCGTGTAGCGGTTGGTGCGGCTGGTGAGGCCGTAGTTCCGCTGGTGGGCATCAGTTTCCTCCGCTCGGAACGCCACCTGCCCACCCTCGCGGGTTTCGTGCAGCGCCCCCAGGCCCAGCTCGCTCACGATGCCCTTGCCCGACTTGTATTTCCACTTATTGAACAGGTTATACTGCGTGGCCAGCGGCAAGTCCAGAAACCCGTCGTTGTTGCGGTCCACCCGCTGACCCAGATGGTCAGAGTGCAGCAGCAAAACGGTGCTCACCTTTTCACTCAGGGGCGTGGCCAGGTTCAGGTTCAGATCGAATTTGCCCAGGTCGTTGCCGTAGGCGTTGAACAGCAGCCGCTCCGTTTTGTCGGGGTCTTTGAGGCGCACGTTGACCTGGCCCGCAATGCTTTCGTAGCCGTTCACCACCGAGCCCATGCCCTTTATGATGTCGATGCTCTCAATCCAAGTACCCGAGAGGTAGCTCAGCCGGTAGGGCGTGGCCAGGCCCCGCAGGGCCGGCTGGTTATCCACGGTGAGCAGGGAATAGGCGCCGTCGAGACCAAGCAGCTGAATCTGTTTGGCTCCGGATACGGCATCGGTGGTCGAAACTTCCACTGAGGCGTTAGTCTCGAAGCTCTCCGCCAGGTTGCAGCAGGCCGATTTGGTCAGGTCGCGGCTGGTGATAACCTGAGCGTTGGCCGGGGTCAGAGCCGAGTAGGAAAGGGCCCGGCCTTCCACCGTTACTTCCCCCAGTTCCTGGGTCCGACGCAGCCTCAGCCGCAGGAAAGCCTTGTCGGTGGCCGCTACGGTAATGGTATCGGCGCGGTAGCCCAGGGCAGTGATGACGAGCTGTCCGGTGGCGGCCTGGGCTGGTCGTACAAGAGAAAAGGTGCCCGCATTGTCGGTCGTGACGGCGACGGTGGCGGCCCGGAGCCAGCGCACTACGGCCCCCGGTACTGGCGTGGCGGCCGTGGCATCGGTTATTTGCCCGCGTACGGGGGCACTAAGGTCGGCTTGGGCCAAAGCTGCCGTACTGCTTAAACCGCCAAGGCTAAGCAGGCCGATAAGATGGCGCCCGGTTGAAAGGTGCATGTGGCGAGGGAGTTATGCAGTGTTTCCGTAAAAAAGGCAGCCCCGGGGGCTGCTGCTGCCCAAAAGCAGGGGAAACAATTCTTAAACTACCAGTATGCAGACAAATGTCAGCAGTGCCCGTCCGCTCCGGGCCGGCGGCGACGAGTCGGTGGCGTGCCACCGGGCGCTCCGGGCCGGCAGCCGGGCGGGCGCTACGAGCCGGTAGCGAAACCGGGGCGGCACCAGCGCCACCAAAGGAGAAAGGATCTGCTTGGCCCAGGCCAGGTCCGGGGATAAGGTATCGAGCTTGTGGAAATGGGCGCTCAGGTCGCAGCAGGCCCCGGAGAGCTGAGCACCGGAATCGTGAACGGCCGCTTCGGAGGTCGGGCAAGTACCGGTCGGCGGGGAGAAAATGACCGATGCGGTAACGCGCCCGCTGCTGCGGCAGATGCGCTGCTGCACCGTGAGCCCGACCGAAGTGGTCAGGACCAGCAGCGCCAACAAGCCACTGAACAGCCGATGCATAAGGGGACGTTTCACAGGGGCAAAGATACGCCGCAATCAATCAGCACGGGATATGGAATGCCACCCCTGGGGTACAAAATCCGGCCGCCTGGCCTGTACCCGGCCGAGCCATCCGAACGGTTGCCCGGAGGGTGGGAAGCCGGAAAGCCGGGCTGGGAAAACCGGGCCTGCCATTTTGGCAAAACGAGTTTGCAGAGCCCCCGGTTTTCTTCCAGGGTAATTCAGGAGTTGTTGAATATTGCGTGAAAACCGCTTCTATGGTCTTTAATAGCTGTTTTTGAGTAGTGGTAGAAAATGGTAAATCGTGGTTGCCCTTTCGGGGGCATTGCGTACTTTTGCTATCATCCGTTACCTGAGCCCTGTTGGCTGCCCGCATTTATGAACCTTCTCTCCGGCGAATACGAGTGCAAGCTGGACCCGAAAGGGCGTCTGGTGCTGCCCGCCAAAGTGAAGGGAAATCTGCCGACGGCCTCCGGTAGCCAGCTGGTGCTGGTGCGCGGTTTCGAGCCCTGCCTGGTGCTTTACCCCCGGGAGTCGTGGCGGGTGATTCACGATAAGGTGATGGCGCTGGACGAGTTCAACGAGGAGTACCGCCAGTTTCAGCGCAACTTCTTTCGGGGCATGACGGAGGTGGAGCTCGACAACATCGGCCGCTTCATGCTGCCGCGCACCATGCTGCGGTATTCGGGCATCGAGAAGGAAGCTATTATCGTAGGCCTCGGTAACCGGTGCGAAATCTGGGCGCCCGAGAAGTACGAGGAGTACCTGATTAAAGACCAGCAGAGCTTCTCGAAGCTGGCCCAGAAATTTTTATCCACCGAAATTCCGCCCCTCGGCGGCCCCCTTGCCGCATGAGTGCCGAGTTCCTCAATGATGCTGCCTACCACCGGCCCGTGATGCTGGCTGAATGCCTCGACGCGCTGGAGATGCGCCCCGACGGCCGCTACGTCGACGTCACTTTCGGCGGCGGTGGGCACTCGGCCCGCATGCTGGAGCGCCTCAGCACCGGCCACCTCTACAGCTTCGATCAGGATGCCGATGCCGAGCAGGAAGCGGCCGGACTGGCCCGGCCGCAGTTCAGCTTCATCCGCGCCAACTTCCGCGACCTGCACGACGAGCTGGCCCAGCGGGGCGCGCTGCCCGTGGACGGGCTGCTGGCGGATCTGGGCGTGTCGTCGCACCAGTTCGATACGCCGGAGCGCGGCTTCAGCACCCGCTTCGACGGCCCGCTGGACATGCGCATGGACCCGGATGGGCCGCGCACCGCCGCCGACATCGTGAACGAGTACCCGGCGGCCGACCTGCACCGCATTTTCGGCATGTACGGGGAGGTGACCAATGCCCGGACGCTGGCCAACACGCTGGCTACAGCCCGGCGCGGGCAGCCTATCCAGACCATCGGCGAGCTGAAAAAAGCCATGGGCAGCTGCATGCCGCGGGGGAAAGAGAACAAGTACCTGGCCCAGGTATTTCAGGCCCTGCGCATCGAGGTGAACGATGAAATGGCCGCGTTGCAGCAGATGCTGGAACAAACGGCCCAGGTATTGCGCCCCGGCGGCCGGCTGGTGGTCATGTCGTACCACTCGCTGGAAGACCGGCTGGTGAAGAACTTTATGGCGAAGGGTAAATTCTTTGGCGAAGCCGAAAAGGACCTGTTCGGGCACACCAGCCTGCCGTTTGACGTAGTCACGCGCAAGCCGCGGGAAGCTTCGGCCGAAGAAGTAGCGCTGAACAGCCGCGCCCGGAGTGCGAAGCTGCGCATCGCAATTAAGAATTAGTAATTAATAATGAAGAAGTGTCGTCGGCCCTGCGTGATGCCCTTGCCGTCTGCTCCTGGCCGGCGGCCGGCGGCAGTTGTAGGAGCTGCTTTCGTGGGCGATTCTTCATTGCTAATTCTTCATTACTAATTATTAATTCCAAAAAAGTGGCTACCAATACCATCAAACCCACTGCTGCCCCGCCGCCCCGTGCCAACGTGCCCCGGGAAGCTGCGCCGCCTGTGCCGGTAGCGGCCCCGGCGCGCGTAGCGGAGCCGGAACCAGTGGCAAAGCCGGAGCCGGCACCCCGGGCGCCCAAAGTTGAAAAAACCGCCCCGCGGAGCGCCTGGAGCGTATTCACGGTACTGGAGCGCTTCACCCGGATGGACGATCTGTTCCGTGAGGGGTTGCCCGTCCGTTACCTGCCGCACCTGTTGTTTATTATGGTGCTGACGCTGGTTTACATCGGCAACACGCACTGGGGCAACCGCATGAACCGCAGTATCCAGAAGCTGCGCGTCGAAACGGAAGACCTGCGCGCCGACTACACCACCCTGAAATCGGACTACATGGAGGCCAGCAAGCAAAGCGAAGTGGCCCGCAAAGTGGCGGCCTACGGGTTGGTGGAAAGCTCCTCGCCGCCGTTCCGTATCACCGTGCCCGCCGGCCGCCTCGATGAGGCCGAGCTGGACCTGATGCCGGTGCTCAACGCCGACTCGCTGGCCGCCCTGGCTACCCGCGACTCAACGGCCGTAGCCGATTCTATGCGGGCCACCCAGCCCATGAAGGCTGTCCGCCCGGCCCGAAATATTCAGGGGCCGCATGCCGCGGCCAACTCCGGAACTTCCAAGCAGCCGCGCAATGAAAGGAAGCGTTAAGAAATCCATTGTTACCCGCGTGCGGCTGGCGTTTCTGGGCGTCTGCCTGTTTTCGATAGCCATTGTGTGGAAGGTGTCGCGCATCCAGTTCAACGAAGGCGCCCGGTGGAAGGCCCTCGAACAGGAGCGGCGGGTGGTGTATCAGCCCGTATTCGCCACCCGGGGCATGCTGCTGTCGGACAACGGCAGTATCATGGCCACCTCCCTGCCCTTCTACCGCGTGGCCTGGGACCCGAGCGTGGTGGACGACAAGACCTTCCGCGGGGGCGCCGATTCGCTGGCGTTGCTGCTGTCGCGCTTTTTCGGCGACCGGAGCCCCCAGGAATATCTGCGCAAGCTCAAGAACGCCCATAATCCCAAGGCCCCGGTCCGGTACGTGCGGCTGAATTCGCGGCAGATCAACTATCAGCAGAAGAAGGAGCTGGCCCAGTGGCCTATTTTCCGGGGTGGCAAAAACAAGGGCGGCGTTATTTTCGAGAAGGTCGATAAGCGCTTCCGGCCCTTTGGCGGGCTGGCCCAGCGCACCATCGGCTTCCTGAACGAGGATAAAAACGGCGCGGGCCTCGAGTTCACCTACAACCGCCACCTGGCCGGCAAAGACGGCGAAGCCCTGTTCGAGCGCCTGCCCGGGGGCAACAAGCCCATCTACGACGGCACCGAAATCAAGCCCCAACCCGGCTTCGACGTGAAAACCACCCTCGACATCAACCTCCAGGATGTGGCCGAAAACGCCCTGCTCAAGTCGCTGGTGGCGAACCGGGCGGCCTACGGCTGCGTGATTCTGATGGAAGTGCAGACCGGCGAAATCAAGGCCGTGGCCAACCTGGGCAAGGTGGCGGAAGGCGTGTACCGCGAGGATTACAACTACGCCATTGCCGACCAGGGCCGCACCGAGCCGGGCTCTACCTTCAAGCTGGCCTCGATGATGGCCCTGCTGGAGGAAAACCCCGACCTGTCGCTGGACGACACCGTGAACACCGGCCGCACGGGCTCCATGCGCATTGCCGGAGCCGTGAAAACCGATACCCACGCCTACGGGCGGCTGTCGTTGAAGCAGGTGATTGAAAACTCCTCCAACATTGGCGTGGCCAAGCTGGTGAACGACCACTTCTCGGCCGACCCCAGCAAGTACACCGATTACCTCAAGAAGTTCGGCCTCGACAAGCCGCTCGGTTTTCAGATGGCGGGTGAGGCCCGGCCCTACGTGAAGGACCCCACGGACCGCTCCTGGAGCCGCACCTCGCTCACCACCATGTGCATTGGCTACGAGCTGAAGCTGGCCCCGCTGCAGACCCTGGCGTTCTACAACGCCATTGCCAACAACGGCGTGAAGGTGCAGCCCATGATCGTGAAGGAAATCCGGCAGGCTGACAAGGTGATTGAGCAGTTTGAGCCGCAGGTGCTGATTCCCAAGATCTGCTCCGATGCCACGCTGGCCAAGCTGCGCGAGATGCTGGAAGGCGTGGTGCTGGAAGGTACCGCCAAGGCCATCAAGACCAGCGACTATACCATGGCGGGCAAAACCGGCACGGCCTGGAAATTCAAGAACGGCCGCTACACCAAGATGTACTCGACCAGCTTCTGCGGCTATTTCCCGGCCGACAAGCCCAAGTACAGCTGCATTGTAGTCGTCGATTCGCCGATTGGCGCCAACTGGTCGGGCGCTCAGACGGCGGCTCCCATCTTCCGCGAAGTGGCCGACAAGGCCATGGCCCGCGACAACGCCAGCCAGCGCCCCTTGCTGGCCCGCGCCCCGCTGAACAAGTCGCGCGTGCCCTCGGCCCGGGCCGGCCTGCAGGACGAGCTGACGTTGGTGTGCCAGAAAATGGGCGTCATAAACCATACCCAGGCCGCCGGCGATGACTGGGTGCGCGCTGCCGCCGCCGACTCCGATACCAAAGCCGTAGAGTGGCAGCCCGTGGCCGTGCGCCCCGGCCGCGTACCCGACGTCACCGGCCTGACGCTGCGCGACGCCTTGTTCCTGCTCGAAAACCGGGGTCTGCGGGTGCGGGCTTTGGGGAACGGGCGGGTGCGGGAGCAGTCGGTAGCCGCGGGCAGCGCCATCCGGCGTGGCACGGTGGTGGTGCTGCAGCTGGAGCCCATCGGCACCCGGCCCGCCGCGCCGGCGCCGGTAGCTATGCCGGCCTCCACCCGACTGGCCGAAAACCGCCTGTTGCTGCCCGTGGAAGCGGACCCAACTCAGGCCAAGCCCAAGCCGAAAACAACCAGGCCGCAGCCCCAGCAGGCGGTCCGCCGCGCGGAGCCCAAGCCCCGGGCCTGAGCCGCCGCCAAGTATCCGATTCTCCTTTCCTGATTGACTTTGTTTTGATTAACGCCTCGCCAACGCATCCTCTTTCCGCCCTGCTGGCCGACGTAACCGTGCGTCAGCAGCATGGCCCCGCCGCGGTGGCGGTCAGCATGCTGACGCTGGACTCGCGCCAGGCGACTCCGGGTACGGCCTTCTTCGCCCTGCGCGGCGCCCAGACCGACGGCCACCAGTTTATTGCCAAAGCCGTGGCGCTGGGCGCGGCGGCCGTTATCTGCGAAGAGCTGCCCGCCGAGCGGAGCTCTGATACTACCTATATCCAGGTGGCCGACAGCGCCGAGGCCATGGCCCTGATGGCGGCCACGTTCTACGGGCACCCGTCGCGGCAGCTCCGGCTGGTTGGCATCACGGGCACCAATGGCAAGACCACCTGCGTAACGCTGCTGCACAAGCTGTTCCGGGAGCTGGGCTACCACGTGGGGCTCCTGAGCACGGTGCAGAATCAGATTGACGAGCAGGTGATTCCGGCCACCCACACCACGCCCGACGCCATCCGGCTCAATGAGCTGCTGGCCCAAATGGTAGGCGCCGGCTGCACGCACACCTTTATGGAGGTCAGCTCCCACGCCGTAGTGCAGCACCGCGTGACGGGGCTGCGCTTCGCGGGCGGCGTGTTCACCAACCTGAGCCACGACCACCTCGACTACCACGGTACCTTCGACCACTACCTGAAGGCCAAAAAGGGCTTTTTCGACGTGCTGGGTAAAAAGGCTTTTGCGCTCACCAATGCCGACGACAAGCGCGGGCCGGTGATGCTGCAAAACACGGCCGCGGCCCGCGAAACCTATTCCCTGCGCGGCCCCGCTACCTACCGCGCCCGCCTGATTGAGAATGCCGTGCACGGCCTGCACCTCGAAGTAGAGGGCCGCGAAGCTCAGTTTCGCCTCATCGGGGTATTCAATGCCTACAACCTGCTGGCCGTATATGGCGCGGCGGTGTTGCTGGGCGAGGATGCCACTGAAGTGCTGACCATCCTGTCGGGGCTGACTTCCGCGCCCGGGCGCTTTGAGCCGATTCTGGCCGAGAAGTCGCGCATCACCGGTATCGTGGACTATGCTCACACGCCCGACGCGCTGGAAAATGTGCTGAGTACCATTGCCGATATCCGCCAACCCAGCCAGCAGGTGATTACGGTGGTCGGCTGCGGCGGCAACCGCGACGCCACCAAGCGCCCCATCATGGCCAACCTGGCCTGCCAGGGCTCCAGCCGCGTAGTGCTCACCTCCGACAATCCCCGGTTTGAAGACCCCAACGACATTCTGCGGCAGATGCAGGCCGGCGTCCAGACCCCGGATCTGGGTAAGGTGCTGACCATCCCGGACCGGCGCGAAGCCATCAAAACCGCCGTGGCGCTGGCCCAGCCCGGCGACATTGTGCTGGTAGCGGGCAAGGGCCACGAAACCTACCAGGAAATTCAGGGCATCCGGGCGGAGTTCGACGACCGGAAGGTGCTGCAGGAAATGTTTGACCTATTGGGAAAGTGAAAAACCTCACCTGTCATCCTGAGCAGAGCGAAGGACCTTCCTCTGTTGCCGTAGAGCATTTTTCAATGAGTTAAGCTCCATGAAGCTGTTCTTTCAAGGGGTTTGCTCAGTGTAATGACTTCAACGCTTGTGCGAGGAAGGTCCTTCGCAGGCTCAGGATGACAGACGAAAGATTTCTGCTACTCGAAAATCGGCAAAAACACAACAGTTGACCCCAATCCAAAAAGCGGAACCTTTGTAGCCGGCCAAGTGGCCATTTAAGATCCGCTGAACCCCGCGCCCATGCTTTATTACCTTTTTGATTATCTCGATAAACACTACCACCTGCCCGGCGCGGGCGTGTTCCAGTTTATTTCGTTTCGGGCCGCCATGGCCGTCATCACCTCCCTCATTATTGCCCAGCTGTTCGGGGCCCGCCTGATCCGGGTGCTGCAGAAGAAGCAGGTGGGCGAAAGTATCCGCGACCTGGGCCTGCAGGGCCAGATGGAGAAGAAAGGCACCCCGACTATGGGCGGCCTGATCATTCTGCTGGCCATTCTGGTACCGGTGCTACTGTTTGCCAAGCTGCAGAACATCTACATCGTGCTCATGCTGCTGAGTACCGTCTGGCTCGGGCTCATCGGCTTCGTAGACGACTACATCAAGGTTTTCCAGAAGAACAAGGAAGGGCTGAGCGGCCGCTTCAAAGTGATGGGCCAGATCGGGCTGGGCATTACGGTGGGCTGGGTGCTGTTCTTTTCCGATGACGTGACCGTGCGGCAGTACCTGCTGCCGAATGGCGAAACCTCGGCCGTGGATGCCAGCAGCGTGTACCAGGACGTGAAGCTGATGATTACGACCATTCCCTTCGCCAAAAACAATGAGCTCAACTACGGCAACCTGTTCAGCTACGCCGGCCCGTTCTTCAACGGCCTCTACAGCTTCCTCTACATTCCGATTGTCATCCTCATCATCACGGCCGTGAGCAACGGGGCCAACATCACCGACGGCCTCGACGGGCTGGCGGCGGGTACTTCGGCCATCATCGGCATCACCCTGGCTATCTTCTGCTACGTCAGCGGCAACGCTTTCCTGGCCGATTACCTCGACGTCATGTTCATCCCCAACTCGGGGGAGCTGGTGATTTTCTGTACGGCCTTCGTGGGCGCCTGCGTGGGCTTTCTGTGGTACAACTCGTATCCGGCCCAGGTATTTATGGGCGACACCGGCTCACTGGCCATTGGCGGCATCATTGCCGTGCTGGCCCTCATCGTGCGCAAGGAGCTGCTGATTCCGGTGCTCTGCGGCGTGTTTTTGATTGAGAATCTCTCGGTGATGGTGCAGGTAGGCTGGTTTAAGTACACCCGCAAAAAGTACGGCGAAGGCCGCCGCCTGCTGCGCATGTCGCCCCTGCACCACCACTACCAGAAGCTGGGTTACCACGAGTCCAAAATTGTGTCGCGCTTCTGGATTGTGGGCATTATGTTGGCGATATTGACTTTGGTAACGCTCAAACTGCGCTAATGAAATTTCACGCCGTGTTTCGCAGGCTATTTCGCAGGGTATCGGGGTGGCCGTTCACTGCGAGACCCTGCGCAAGCCCCTGCGAAACACGGCGTGAAACCTCAATCTGACCGACTATGCACATTGTAATTCTAGGCGCCGCCGAATCAGGAGTAGGGGCCGCGCTGCTGGCCCAGGCCAAAGGCCACGACGTATTCGTGTCCGACCAGAGCCCGATTCAGCCTGTATATAAGGAGAAGCTGGCCGCCGCCGGTATCCGCTTCGAGGAAGGTACCCACACGCTGGCCGAGATTCTGACGGCGACCGAAGTCATCAAGAGCCCCGGCATCCCGGAAAAGGCTCCGGTGATTCAGGCCCTGCGGGAAAAAGGCATTCCGGTGATTTCGGAAATCGAATTCGCGGGCCGCTACACCCGGGCCAAAAGCATCTGCATCACCGGCACCAACGGCAAAACCACCACCACGCTGCTCACTTACCATCTGCTGAAGGAAGCGGGCTACAAGGTGGGGCTGGCTGGTAACGTGGGCTTCAGCTTCGCTGAGCAGGTGCTGGCCGATGAGTTCAACTACTACGTTATCGAGCTCAGCAGCTTCCAGCTCGACGACACCTACCTGTTTCAGCCCTGGGTGGCGGTGCTGCTCAACATCACTCCCGACCACCTCGACCGCTACAACTACTCGCTGGAGCAGTACGCCCAGGCCAAGCTGCGCATCACCCGTAACCTGGACAGCGACTGCTGGTTTATCTACAACGCCGACGACGAGGTGATTCAGCGCGAATTCCCGGCCGTGTTCTGCGAGGCCAATCAGCTGACTTTCAGCCTGCACCACCGCCCCGACTATCATCTGGCGGCCTACTACACCGCCGAAACCCGCGTCTGCACCAACCTGAAGCCGGGGCTGGACGAGGGCGGGGAGGAAATCAGCGTGGCGGCTTCCTCGCTGATCGGGCAGCACAACCGCCAGAACACGATGGCCGCCGTGCTTTGCGCCCGCGTGGCCGGCCTGTCGGATGAGCAGATCGAACAAGGGCTGGGCACGTTCCGCAACGCCGACCACCGCCTGCAGCTGGTAGCTGAAATCGACGGCGTGCGCTACATCAACGACAGCAAGGCCACCAACGTGGAAGCATCCTGGTACGCCCTCGACGGGATTCACCAGCGCATCATCTGGATTGCGGGCGGCACCGACAAGGGCAACGACTACACCTCCCTGGTGCCGCTGGCCCACCGTCGCGTCGAGGCGCTGATCTGCCTCGGGGCAGATAACGAGAAGCTCAAAGCCGCCTTTGGCAGCGCCGTGGACCACCTGGAGGAAACCCGGAGCATGGCCGACGCCGTGCGCCGCGCCGCCGGCCTGGCCCGCCCCGGCGACGTGGTGCTGCTCTCGCCCTGCTGCGCCAGCTTCGACCTGTTCCAGAACTACGAGGACCGCGGCCGGCAGTTTGTCCAGGCGGTGGCGAATTTAGTACAGAGTACTAAGACGTGAGTATTGAGTAGCTGTTTTGGCTACCGCTATTCCTTACAAAGTCTCACTACTCAATACCCGCTACTCAGTACTAAACGCCATGGAAATCATCAAAAACTGGCTGCAACGAAACCTGAAGGGGGACCCGATTCTGTGGGCCATCGTAATTCTGTTTTCGATTATCAGCATTGCCGTGGTGTATTCGGCCACCGGCACGCTGGCCTACAAGAAGATGAGCGGCAACACCGAATACTTCCTCTTCAAGCATACCAGTCTGATTGTGGTCGGCCTGGCCTTCATGTGGCTGGCTCACCGGATTGATTACCGCTACTACTCGCGCCTGTCGCTGTACGCGCTGCTGCTGTCGGTGCCGCTGCTGCTGTTCACGTTCTTTCTGGGCGGCACCACGCTGAACGAGGCCTCGCGCTGGCTCACGATTCCGGTTATCAACCAGACCTTCCAGCCCTCCGACCTGGCCAAGCTGGCCCTGATTGCCCACGTGGCGTCCATGCTGAGCCGGCGTCAGCAGAACGTGCAGGACTTCCGCACCACGCTGCTGCCCGTGATGCTGTGGGTGGGGTTGATCTGCGGCATCATCATCATGAGTAACGCTTCCACGGCCCTGCTGCTGTTCGGTACCTGCCTGCTGCTGATGTTCCTCGGCCGCGTGCCGCTCAAGCAAATGGCGGTGATGGTGGCCATCGGGGCCGTAGTGGGCGGCATCGGCCTGTCTACCGGGCAGCGACTCAAAACGGTGCAGTCGCGCCTGGAAAGCTTCACCGACAAGAGCAAGCCGGTGCCGTTTCAGCTCGAGCACAGCTACATTGCCATTGCCACGGGCGGCATCACGGGCAAAGGCCCCGGCCAGAGCACCGAGCGCAACATCCTGCCCCACCCGTATTCCGACTTTATCTACGCCGTCATCATTGAGGAATACGGGATGATCGGCGGCGTTGTGGTATTGTTTCTTTACCTGGCTTTCCTCTATCGGGGGCTCAAAACGGTGATGAACAGCTACGGGGCCTTCGGCGGGCTGCTGTCGGCCGGCCTCAGCTTTAGTCTGGTGTTGCAGGCGATGGTGAATATGGGCGTAGCCGTGGGGCTGGGTCCCATTACGGGGCTGCCGCTGCCGCTGCTGAGCATGGGCGGCACTTCCCTGATTTTTACCGGTATCAGCATCGGCATCATTCTGAGCGTAAGCCGGGGCGAGCGGGAAGTACGCCCTATGACCGGCGAACCGGCCGACACGATGCGCATCCCCAAGAAAACCGCGTACGCGTAGGAAATTCATAATTCAGCATTCATAATTCAGAATTATGAATGCTGAATTATGAATTGATTTTCTCACGCGGCTTTCCGTAAGGTACCTGTAGCAGCCGCTTTTCAGCAATCAACATCCAACACGTAACATTCAAAATTCCCCGTTTCCCTCATGGCCAATTCAGAATTCAACATTCATAATTCAGAATTGGCGAAGCCATACCGCGTGATTATTAGCGGTGGGGGCACGGGGGGCCATATATTCCCGGCCGTGGCCATTGCCAACGAGCTGCGCCGCCGCCAGCCGGAGGCCGAAATCCTGTTCGTGGGCGCCAATGGCCGCATGGAAATGACCCGGGTGCCCGAAGCCGGCTACCAGATTGTGGGTCTCGACATTGCCGGCCTGCAGCGCCGCCTTACGCCCCAGAACCTGCTGTTTCCCGTGAAGGTGTTCCGCTCCGTGCGCGCGGCGGGTAAGCTCATCGAGCAGTTCCGCCCCGATGCCGTGGTGGGCGTGGGCGGCTACGCCTCGGCCCCGGTGCTCATTGCCGCCACCTCGCGCAACATCCCGTCCCTGATTCAGGAGCAGAATTCCTACGCCGGCCTGGTCAACAAGCTGCTCAGCCGCCGAGTAGATCGGATCTGCGTGGCTTACGAAGGCATGGACAAGTTCTTTCCCGCCCGGAAGCTGGTGGTAACGGGCAATCCGGTGCGCACTGAAATTGCCAGCGGCAGCCGGGCCGAAGCCCTGGCGTTCTTCGGCTTGACGCCCGACAAAAAGGTGCTGCTCGTTATTGGCGGCAGCCTCGGGGCCCGCACCCTGAACGAAGCTACGGCCGCCGCGCTGCCGCGTTTGCGCGCGGCCGGAGTGCAGCTGCTCTGGCAAACCGGTAAAATCTACCACGCCCAGGCGGCTCAGCAGGCGGCGCCCTTCGCCGCCGACAACCTGCAGGCGCTGGAGTTTGTGCAGCGCATGGATCTGGCCTACGCCGCCGCCGACGTGGTGGTGTCGCGGGCCGGGGCGCTGTCGGTGTCGGAGCTCTGCCTGACCGGCAAGCCCAGCATTCTGGTGCCTTCGCCCAACGTGGCCGAAGACCATCAGACCAAGAATGCCCAGGCGTTGGTCAACCGCGACGCGGCCCTGCTCGTGGCGGATGCCGAAGCGCCGGCCCGGCTCTACGACGAAGCGCTGCGCCTGCTCGCCGATCCGGCCCGCCAGCAGCAGCTGCGTCAGCATATTCTCGAACTCGCTCATCCCGATGCTACCACCACCATTGTCGATGAGTTGCTCAAACTAATCAGGTAACTGCCCAACTCATCAGGAATTGCCCCGCCGCTGGCACCTCAATTCTTAATTTTTAATTCCTAATTCTTAATTACCCTTGAATCCTGTAGCGGCCTTTCCCAACGTCTATTTCCTCGGCATCGGCGGCATCGGCATGTCGGCGCTGGCCCGCTGGTTTCAGGCCAACGGACACCGCGTGAGCGGCTACGACAAAACTCTCACGCCCCTGACCGCGGCATTGGCCGCCGAAGGCATTGCCGTGCACTACGACGACGCCGTGGCGAGTATCCCGGCTGAGGTGCGCGCCAACCGCGACCAGACGCTGGTGGTGCTTACGCCCGCCATTCCCCAGGATCATCGGCAGTGGGCCTGGCTACGGGAGCAGGGCTACGATATCCGTAAGCGCAGCCAGGTGCTGGGTTTGCTCACGGCTGGCCACCGGACCATTGCCGTAGCCGGCACCCACGGCAAAACCACCACCAGCAGTATGGTGGCGCACCTGCTCCACCATGCCGGCGTGCCCTGCGCGGCCTTCCTGGGCGGCATCAGCGTCAACCTGGGCTCCAACCTGCTACTGGCTGACGTGGTGCCACGAGTTGCCGAAGGCCTCGTGGTACCACTCGCGTTGAACGATGCCGCCGACATTGGCGACATCAGCAACGAGAGTGGTACCACGACGGAAAAAAGTCGTGGCACCACTGCGCCGGTAGTAGTGGAAGCCGATGAATACGACCGGTCCTTCCTGACGCTGTACCCCGACATTGCCATCGTCACCAGCACCGACGCCGACCACCTCGATATCTATGGCGACAAGGAGTCGTTGGTGGAGTCGTTCCGGCAGTTCGTGGGTCAGATCAAGCCCGGCGGTACGCTCATTCTGAATCATACGGCCGACCAGAGCGTAGCCGCGGCGGTGCCGGCGGGCGTGCGCGTCATCCGCTACGGCCTTTCGCCGGAGCAGGGACCGGAGCTATACGCCGACCATATCAGCGTCCACGGCCACCAGTTTCATTTCGATCTGCACGGCCCGCACGGCGCGGTAGCGGACCTGGCGCTGGCCGTGCCGGGTTTCCACAACGTGGAAAACATGCTGGCGGCCTGCTGCGTGGCTCAGCTCGAAGGAGTGGGGGCGGAACCGCTGCAAGCAGCCGTGGCGGCGTACCGGGGCGTAAAGCGGCGGTTTGAGTTCGTGCTGACGGTAGGGGAGAAGGTGTACGTGGATGACTATGCCCACCACCCCCGCGAAATCGAGGCCTTTCTGCGGTCTTTACGGGCCCTGTACCCGGGCAAGCGGCTGCGGGTCGTGTTCCAGCCCCACTTGTTCTCCCGCACCCGCGACTTCGCCGAAGGGTTTGCCCAAAGCCTGAGTCTGGCCGACGAGGTGGTAATGCTGGCCATCTACCCGGCCCGGGAGCGGCCCATGCCGGGGGTGACTTCGGAATTGATTTTGTCCCAAATTACGGCTCCTCGCAAGTCGCTGCAAACTATGGCACAAGTCTTGTCCGCCGCCGAAGCAGACTCGGATTTCGACGTTCTGGCGACGGTCGGAGCCGGCGACATCGACCAGTTGGTACCACGTTTAAAGAATATTTTAGATATTCGCTGGAATGGAACTCAAGCGTAAAGTAAACAACCTGATTTTCGCTACCGGGTGCCTCGTGCTGCTTTCGGGATTGGCGGTGTTTGCCGGCGTGCGGCAGGCCAGCCGGCCCGTGGGCAGCATCATCGTCAACATCAGCAATGAGTTCAACAACTTCTTCATCAGCGAGCGGGAAGTAACCCAATTGCTTACCCGCAGCGGCAACCAGCGCCTCGAAGGAGCCCACCCCGACGACCTGAATCTGAAAGCCCTGGAGGCCCGGCTAAAGGCCCATAGCTTCGTCAAGGACGCCCAGGTGTACCGCGACCTGGCCGGCAACCTGCACGCCGACGTGCGGCAGAATCGCCCTATTGCCCGCCTTACTCATTCGGATACCCGCCTCGACAGCTACCTGGATGCGGACGGCCACAAACTTCCGCTTTCGCCCTTGTTCACGGCCCGCGTGGTACCTATCTCCCGCCTTGGGGGCACTCCGCTCCGGGCCGGGTTTTTTCAGGATTCCACCGGGGGCCGCTACCTCGAAATGTTACGTTACATTGATGAGCACCCCTTCTGGCGGGCGCAGGTAGCGGAGGTATTTGTCGGGCCCAATGGTAAGGTTTCCTTCACCCAGCAGGTAGGAGACCAACGCATAGAATTCGGACTTCCGGAAAACATTTCAGAAAAATTCGCGAAACTGATGGTATTTTACCGTCAAATTCCACCGGCCTTGGGTTGGGACACGTATCACCGCGTCAATATTGAGTTTAAGGACCAGATCATCTGTGAATAAGCCAACCCTTGTTTAAACGCTTGAAAACAGCGTTTTTTGTCTTTAGATACCCTCGCAACCAACCGCAACCCTCGCCCTTCCTTCCCCATGCAAAACGATAAGATTGTAGTCGGCCTCGACATTGGTACCACCAAAATTTGCGTTCTGGTTGGGCGTAAAAACGAGTTTGGTAAACTCGAAATCCTGGGCATGGGCAAAGCCGTGTCGGAAGGAGTGGTGCGCGGTATCGTGTCGAACATCGACAAAACGGTGGATGCCATCAAGAAGGCTATCCGCTTGGCCGAAGAGCAGTCCGGCATCAACATCGGCGTGGTCAACGTGGGTATTGCCGGCCAGCACATCAAAAGCCTGCAGCACAACGGCAGCATCACCCGCAACTCGGCCGAAACGGAAATTACCGTCGACGACGTGAACCGGCTCACCAACGATATGTATCGTCTGGTGACCCCGCCCGGCTCCGAAATCATCCACGTCATGCCCCAGGACTACAAGGTGGATTACGAGGAAGGTATTCTGGACCCCGTGGGCATGTCGGGCGTACGGCTGGAGGGCAACTTCCACATCATCACGGCCCAGAGCACGGCTATCAACAACATCAACAAGTGCGTTACCAAGGCCGGCCTGGAAATCGACAACCTGATTCTGGAGCCGCTGGCTTCGAGCATGTCGGTGCTATCGGACGAGGAGAAGGAAGCCGGCGTGGCGCTGATTGACATCGGCGGCGGGACCACTGACCTGGCCATTTTCAAGGATGGCATCATCCGTCACGCGGCCGTGCTGCCCTTCGGTGGCAACATTGTGACCTCCGACATCAAGCAGGGGTGCCTGGTGATGCAGAACCAGGCCGAGCAGCTGAAGGTGAAATTCGGCAAGGCCATTTCCGAAGAAGCTTCCGACTACGAAATCGTGAGTATCCCCGGCCTGCGCGACCGGGCCCCAAAGGAAATTTCCCTGAAGAACCTGGCCCACATCATCGAGGCCCGGATGGAGGAAATCATTGAGCTGGTATACGCCGAGATTCAGCGCACCGGCCACGGCGACAAGCTGGCGGCCGGCATCGTGCTGACCGGTGGCGGCTCCCAGCTGCAGAACCTGGTTCAGCTCACGGAGTACGTAACCGGCCTCGACACCCGCATCGGCTACCCCAACGAGCACCTGGGCAAGAGCCGCATCGAAGCCGTGAAGTCGCCGATGTACGCTACTACCGTGGGCCTGGTGCTGGCCGGCTACCGCTCCATCGACGAGCGCACCAACCGGCCCTACGAAGAGGAGGAAGCGGCCTACCGGCCGGCTCCGGAAGTCCGGGCTACCGCGGCTCCGTCGATGCCTGCGGCCGTTGCCGCCCCGCAACCAGCCGCGCCCAAGAAACCCTCGGGGGCCGGAAAGTTCTTCCAGGACATTATCAGCCGCACCAAAGGGCTGCTGATTGATGATTTCGACGACAAGCAGTACTAGTCGATTGGGGCCTTGGGTGCTTAGGGTCGTGGTTTTAAGTAGTAAAGCCAGCAGCCTGAGTTGCCCCGATAAAGACCCTGAGACCCCAAGCTCCTAAGACCCCACCCCATGAATTATAAGTTTGATATCCCGGCGCAGTCCAACTCCATCATCAAGGTGATTGGGGTTGGCGGCGGCGGTTCCAATGCCGTGAACCACATGTTCAGCCAGGGCATTAAGGACGTGGAATTCGTCATCTGCAACACCGACAAGCAGGCACTGCACAGCAGCACCGTGCCCAACAAGCTGCAGATCGGCGTAGACCTGACCGAAGGCCTCGGGGCCGGGGCTAACCCCGAACGGGGCAAGCAGGCCGCCATCGAAAGCCGGGAGCAGATCCGCGAGCTGCTCAGCAACGGCACCAAGATGGTCTTCATCACGGCGGGCATGGGCGGTGGTACCGGAACCGGTGCCGCTCCCGTTATTGCCAAGGTCGCTAAGGAGCTGGGTATTCTGACGGTGGGCATCGTGACGGCCCCGTTCCTGTTTGAGGGCAAGAAGAAGCGCCAGCAAGCGGAGCAGGGCATCAAGGAGCTGAGCGAGAACTGCGACACGGTGCTGGTGATTCTCAACGATAAGCTGCGCGAAATCTTCGGTAACCTGCCGATTCGGGCCGCCTTCGCCAAAGCCGATAACGTGCTGAGCACGGCGGCCAAATCCATTGCCGAAATCATTACCGTGACGAGCGAAGTCAACGTGGACTTTGAAGACGTGAAAACGGTGATGAAGGACAGCGGCGCGGCCGTGATGGGCAGCAGCATTACCGAAGGCGAGAACCGGGCCCGTCGTTCGGCGGAAGAAGCCCTGTCGTCGCCGCTGCTGAACAACACCGACATTCACGGGGCGCAGAAAATCCTGCTTTCCATCATGTCGGGCGACCAGGCGGAGCTGGAAATGGATGAGCTGACCGAAATTACGGAGTACATCCAGAATAAAGCCGGCCAGGACGCCGAAGTTATCTTCGGCCACGGCATCGACTCCACCCTGGGCCAGAGCATCCGCGTGACGGTTATTGCCACCGGCTTTGCCCGCGACGCGCATAATATCAGCACGGCTTACGGCGTCGGGAAATCGGAGCCCGAAGCCGTCGTAATGCCTGATGCGCAGATCAACCTCTTCGACAAAGAACGGCAGGATGCGGCTCCGGCCTCGTTCGTTCCCACGTTCGGGACGCCGGTAGCGGCCGTTCCCGAGCCGCCTACCGTGACCTACGGCCTGGATGATCCGGCGTATACGGCTCCCTCTCTGCCCGTAACGGCCCCGCTGGCGGCGGCCGCCGAGCCCGTAATGGTGCAGCAGGCTCAGCCCGTCGCCCCGATTGCGCCCCGCCCGACGCTGGACGCCCGGGCCGAGGAGCGCCGCCGTCGGCTGGAATCGTTGAGCAACGGGCTGACCAACGATGCCATCAAGGATCAGCTGGAAACGCCGGCCTATCTGCGGCGGCAGGTGAAGCTGGAAAACGTGGTACCCTCGAACCAGGGCAATATCTCGCGCTTCAACCTCTCCGATGACAACGAGCTGCTGGGCGATAACCGCTTCCTGCACGACAACGTGGACTAGCCTGACCTAAATCAGCCATAAGAAAGCCGTTCAGAACTTCTGAACGGCTTTCTTATGGCTGATAGCGGGGAACGAAGCATTAGCCTCAGGGCCGGTTAAGCGACGAAAAACGGGGCCGACTAATGAGCCGGGGACGCAATAGAATCCGCCGCTTCCTCGCGCCGGATGGGCTCCGCCCGCTCCTGATCCGGACTGAGCGTGCTGGGAGCGGAAGTAGTACAGGCCGTACCGGAGGCCAGCAAAACCAGCAATAAAGTCTTTGCGAAGAGTAAACGATACGTCATACGGACTCCCGGGGAATTTAGCAAAGCAAGAACGGCAGCACGGTAAAAAAGAAAGATCAATAAACAGCACAGACATGGTCCGGGGAGTGCTTTAGCGGCTGGCAGGGCGAATTACGCTGCCAGCAGCTGAGTAGCCTGTTCTTTCAGCAGCTGCTGGTAAAGCGAATTGGTCAACTCGCCGTTGCTACCCAGATGTTGGTTGATGGCAGGCAGACGAACCCGGGACGGCATCACCGTGGTGCCCAGATACATCAGGATGTCGGTGAGGTGGGAAAGGGCCGCCAGGCCACCTTGGTCACCGGAGGAGAGACCCACCAACGCGGCTTTCTTACCCCGCACGCCGCCGGGGTAGGGCAGGCCATCGATAAAAGCCTTCAGGACGCCGGGCATGGAGTTGTTGTATTCCGGCACGATAAAGACCAGCTTATCAGCTGCTTCCGCTTGTTGTGCCAGCCGGTTGAACGTCTCGTGCTTGCCTGCATTGTGGTACAGGGCAGTGCTGATAAAATCGGCGGGCAGATCCGCTAGGTCCAGGATCTGGTGCGGGGCCCCCAGGTCGGTTAAGAGTTCAGCATAAATGTCGGCAATCAGACGGGCCCGGGAATTGGGGCGGTTGGTACTGGCAATGATCGTTATCATTCGTAAAAAAACAGGGTACAAGAACCGCCGCGTTCAGTTCGGACGCGATGGTTTCTATCAGGATTATACCCTAAAGCCCGATGCGGGTGGTATTGTTAAGCGCTGGCCCCGAATAGTAGGAGGGCTGCGACCCGACCGGCAACAAAAAAGCGAAACGGGGCTCGTTTCGCTTTTTGGCAGATCAGTTCAACGCCGGTAAATTAAGCCAGGTTGTTCGAGGTTGCTTTGGCCGAGAGGAACTCGCGGTTCAGGAGAGCAATGTTTTCCAGCGAAATACCCACCGGACACTCCGCGGCGCAGGAGCCGATGTTGGTGCAGGCGCCGAAGCCCTCCTTATCCATCTGGGCTACCATGTTTTCCACGCGGGTAGCGCGTTCCACGTTACCCTGCGGCAGCAAGGCCAGCTGCGACACCTTAGCGGACACAAACAGCATGGCCGAAGCATTTTTGCAGGCCGCTACGCAGGCTCCGCAGCCAATGCAGGTAGCGGCTTCAAAGGCCCGGTCCGCAATATCCTTGGGAATCGGAATCTCATTGCCATCGGGGGCACCACCGGTGTTCACGCTCACGTAGCCACCCGCCTGGATGATGCGGTCGAAGGCTGAGCGGTCCACGCTCAGATCTTTATTGATGGGGAACGAGTTGGCGCGCCAGGGTTCGATAACGATGGTGTCGCCATCGGAGAACTTGCGCATGTGGAGCTGGCAGGTGGTGGTGCCGGACTCCGGGCCGTGGGCGCGGCCGTTGATGAACAGGTTGCACGAGCCACAGATTCCTTCGCGGCAGTCGTGGTCGAATGCTACCGGGTCATCGCCTTTGCGCAGCAGATCCTCATTGAGGACGTCGATCATTTCCAGAAACGACATATCGGGAGAAATGTCGCGCACGTTATAATCTACCACCTGACCCACTGCGGTGCGGTTTTTCTGCCGCCACACTTTCAGCGTCAGATTCATTGGTTTGGCATTCGGGTTACTTCCGGCCATCTTTTTTTGAGATTAAGAATTAAGAATTAAGAATTAAGAATTTCTCTCAGGAGCCAAGAATGAGGACAAACCATCAATTCTTAATTTTTAATTCTCAATTCTTAATTGGTTTTTACTTGTAGCTGCGCTGGGTGAGCTTGACGTTTTCGAAGTGCAGCTCTTCCTTGTTCAGGATTTCCGGCTGGTTATCGCCCACGTACTGCCAGGCCGCCACATACGCGTACTCGTCGTCGTTACGCTTGGCTTCGCCTTCCTCCGTGGCGTATTCCTCGCGGAAGTGCCCACCGCAGCTTTCGTTGCGGTCCAGCGCGTCGTCGACCATCAGTTCGCCGAGCTCGATAAAGTCAGCCACGCGGCCAGCTTTCTCCAGGGCCTGGTTCAGCTCGCCGTCAGTGCCGGTCAGCTTCAGGTCGCTCCAGAATTCCCGGCGCAGCTTCTGAATCTCCGCCTTGGCATGGGTGAGGCCTTCGGCCGAGCGGGCCATGCCGCAGTATTCCCACATGATCAGCCCCAGCTGCTTGTGGAAGTCGTCGGGCGTACGGGTGCCGTTGATGCTCATCAGCTTGGCAATGCGGCCGCGCACGTCCGCTTCAGCCGTCTGGAAAGCAGCGTCTTCCGTGGTTACGGGCTTGGGCGGCATCTGCGCCAGGTAATCCCCGATGGTGTAGGGAATCACGAAGTAGCCATCGGCCAGACCCTGCATCAGTGCCGAAGCCCCAAGGCGGTTGGCCCCGTGGTCGGAGAAGTTGCACTCGCCGGTAGCATACAGCCCGGGTACCGTAGTTTGCAGGTTGTAGTCGACCCACAGGCCGCCCATGGTGTAATGCACCGCCGGGTAGATGCGCATCGGCTCCTTATACGGATTCTCGTCGGTGATTTTCTCGTACATGGCAAACAGGTTGCCGTACTTCTGGCTCACCGCCTCCGCACTCGTGCGCTTGATGATATCGGCAAAGTCGAGGTATACCGCCAGGCCGGTCGAGCCGACGCCACGACCTTCGTCGCACATCTGCTTGGCGTTGCGCGAGGCTACGTCACGCGGCACCAGGTTACCGAAGGCCGGGTACTTCCGCTCCAGGAAGTAGTCGCGGTCATCCTCGGCAATTTCCGACGCTTTCACTTCGCCCTTGCGCACCCGCTCCGCGGTGGCTACCGTCTTGGGTACCCATACCCGGCCATCGTTGCGCAGCGACTCCGACATCAGCGTCAGCTTAGACTGGTACTCGCCCGATACGGGAATGCAGGTCGGGTGAATCTGGGTGAAGCAGGGATTGGCAAAGTACGCGCCCTTTTTGTGGGCCCGCCACGCCGCCGTAGCGTTGCAGTACATGGCGTTGGTGCTCAGGTAGAACACGTTGCCGTAGCCGCCCGTGGCCAGCACCACGGCGTGGGCCGCGTGCTTCTCAATCTCACCCGTAATCAGGTTGCGGGTGATAATGCCGCGGGCCTGCCCGTCGACAATGACCACGTCCAGCATCTCCGAGCGGGTGTACATTTTCACCTTGCCGTAGGCAATCTGGCGCGAGAGGGCCGAATAGGCGCCCAGCAGCAGCTGCTGTCCGGTCTGACCCCGGGCATAAAACGTGCGGCTTACCTGCGCCCCGCCGAAGGAGCGGTTAGCCAGCAGTCCACCATATTCGCGGGCGAAGGGTACGCCCTGGGCTACGCACTGGTCGATGATGTTGACCGAGACCTGGGCCAGCCGGTACACGTTGGCTTCACGGGCCCGGTAGTCACCGCCTTTGATGGTGTCGTAGAACAAACGGAACACGGAGTCGCCGTCGTTCTGGTAATTCTTGGCCGCGTTGATGCCGCCCTGCGCCGCAATGGAGTGAGCCCGGCGGGGCGAATCGTGATAGGTAAAGGCTTTTACGTTGTAGCCCAGTTCAGCTAGTGATGCCGCCGCGGCCCCGCCGGCTAAGCCGGTACCGACTACGATAACGTCGTACTTGCGCTTGTTGGCCGGGTTGACGAGCTTGACGTTGAACTTATGCTTTTCCCATTTTTCGGCCAGGGGCCCCTCGGGAATTTTGGAATCCAATATCATCGGAATGAACGAGGTTAGGGGTTATTTAAAAAAGTAGAAGTACAGGGGCATGGCGGCAAAGCCGGCGCAGACAGCCACCGAAAAGGCGTACCCGACGAGCTTAATGGCGGGCGTATATTTGCGGTGGTTCAGCCCTACCGTCTGGAAGGCGCTGCGGAAACCGTGAATGAGGTGGTAGCACAGTGCTACCTGGGCTAGTACGTAGAGCAGCACATACCACCACTGATGGAATGAGCTGACCACCAGCGTGTACAGGTCATCGTTGTTGTTGATGTCCGGATCCAGGTCGCCGAAACGGGCGCGCCAGAAGAAGTTGTAGAGGTGAACCAGCAGGAAAACCAGGATGATGGTGCCCAGCAAACCCATGTTGCGCGACTGCCAGGGGCTGTTCTGGCTGGGCTTGTTCTCGACGTAGCCGATAGCCCGGGCCGTCTGGTTGCGGCGGGTCAGCATCCACGACTCGTAGATGTGGAACCCAAACCCCAGCACCAGCACCCACTCCATCGTCCGGATCAGGGGGTTGGTGCCCATGAAGTGAGAATAGATGTTGAACGCCGCGCCGCCGTCATCCTTGAAAAGCTGCAGGTTGCCAACTAAATGAACAACCAGGAAAGTGCAAAGAAACAGGCCGGTAATGGCCATGACAATCTTGCGGCCGATGCTACTGGAAAACGTTTTACTAATCCAACTCATAGGAGCGAATGGTGGGTTTGAGGGGGTCGGTTGTATCGGCCAAAGGTACATGCTGACCGGGTACTAAACAACGTGGTTTTGGCGTTTACCGGGTTGGTGAATCAATCTGCGGCCAGCCCCGTTAGAGTTTCACGTGAAATAGTAACCGTGCTGCTCGGTCGTTTGTTAGGATTCTGCACGGTTTATCCCGACCTTCTTTTTCATTTCCACTACGTCCTAATTCGGCCATTCTATGAATCCTCCGTTACCGTCGCGTGCCCGGTGGTGGCTGCTGGTCCTGCTGGTAAGTCTGACTGGCCTGCTGGGCAGTATGCCCGCCGCATGGGCTACTCACATCCGGGCCGGTGATATCCAGGCCTACAGCGACCCGCTGGACCCACGTCGCTTCTTCTTCAAAATGATCCTGTACACTGATGTGGCTGCGCCGGCAGATGAGCCGGACGTTGACATCTTCTTCGGGGACGGGGAGCGAATGGATAACATTCCCCGGCGGGATAAGATCCTGCTGACCGGCGCCGCTTCCGACAGCTACCTTAATACCTACTACTTCGAACACACTTATAACGCGCCGAAGCAGTACAAGGTCAGCTATATCGGGGAAAACCGGAAGACCACTCTGGTCAATATTCCGAACGCGGATCAGCAGACGTTCTACATCCACACGATGATTACCGTTGATCCGACGCTGCCCTTCAATCACACGCCGATTCTGAATAATCCGGCTCTGAATAAAGGCTCCCGCCAGCAGGTTTTCGTGCACAATCCCGGCGCTTCGGATGAGGAGCGTGACTCGCTTTCGTACGAGCTGCTTCCTAGTCGGCAAGCAAATAAAGCGGAAGCTATCAGTAACGGCAACCTACCCAAGCCGGTTGACTGTTTTGGCTTCCGGTATCCGCACCTGGCAGCCGGGGGCAAACAGGTGGTCTACAAAGGCCCCCCAGCCGGCATCGTGGATAATCCCGCCATTTTCGTCCAGGATAATTTCACTGGCCAGATCGTCTGGAATTCGCCCGAAGCGCTGGGCGACTACAACGTGGCGTTTGTGGTGAAGGAATGGCGGCGCACTGGTGCCCGGGTGAGACTTATTGGGGAAGTGGTTCGTGACATGCAGATTACGGTGCGCAATGCCAACAACCTGCGCCCCATTCTGACCGTGCCGCAGGATATCTGCGTGGTGGCTGGTACTACCATAACGAAGAGCATTACGGCCACTGACCCGGACCGCAACCCCATTACTCTTACGGCGATAGGAGGGATTCTACCGCCCGCTACCTTTGTTATCACTCCCTTCAACCCGCCGCTCAACCCCCCGGTTACGCGCGGCATCTTTCGCTGGACGCCTACCTGTACCGATATTGCTAATCAGCCCTATCAGGTACTTTTCCGGGCGGAGGATATGCCCACGGCCCCGAATGCTACGCCCCTGGCTGATGAGCAGTCGTGGCGCATTCGGGTAGTAGGGCCCGCGCCGAGAAATGTGGTGGTAAGCCAGGTTGGCAATACGGCCGTGCTCAACTGGGACGCCTATGCCTGCCAGCTCCCGGGAGCCCGCCTGCTGATCTATCGTAAAGAAGGCTGTACCATCACGCCGGTTGACACTTGTCAGACGGGCATCGCGGCTTCCTCCGGATTCGAGAAGATTGCGGACCTGCCCGTGGGCACCCGCACGTTCACCGACGACCGCGCCGGCCTGGGCCTGGAACGCGGAAAAACCTATTCCTACCGGATCTACGTGCAGTTCCTGCTCTCCAGTGCCGGGGGGGCTGCCAAAGGCGGGGCCAGTCTGGCCTCGCGGGAGGCCTGCCTGACGGTGGCGGGCAAAGCCTCCTTGTTCACCAATGTGACAGTGGATCGGACGAGCCCCACTGCGGGCCAGATGACCGTGCGCTGGACCCGGCCCGTGGCCAGCCGGAACAATCCTTTCAACAATCCGAAAGGCTATTATCTGTCGCGCTCGGTGGTGACTCCTACTCCGGTATTTGAGCGGATCACGCCTAATCCCATTGCTTTCGACGACACCACCTACGTCGATTCCGGGCTTAACACCCAGGAAAACGCCTATTTATACCGCCTGGAATTCTTTAGCGCCACGTTCCCCAATCCCGGGTCGCCGGTGCTGACGGAAACCACGGGCCCTGCTTCCAGTGTCCGGCTGCAGACCACGGCCAATCCGGCCACGCTGAGCGTCACGCTGACCTGGACTTTCAACGTGCCCTGGGATAACTCGCTCCGGCCCGTAACTATTTACCGGCGCGCTCCCGGAGGGACCTTTGCAGTGGTAGGTACCGCTGCCACAACGCGTACCGGCGGCATCTACGAAGACCGTGGCACCCCCACGGTCCCCCTGCGGGTTGGCAGTACCTACTGCTACTATGTAAGTACGGATGGCACGTATGGCGACCCGGCCCAACGCCTGATTAACCTGAGCCAGGAGCGGTGCCTGCCCCTGCAGGCCGTTCCCTGCACGCCAGTGCTTACCCTTAAGCAAATCAACTGCGACAGTCTGCAGGCGCGGCTGTTTGATCTGGAGGCCACGCCGCTTAAAGCAACGTACACCAACAACCTGTCGTGGACGCTGGGCAACCTGCCCCCCAACTGCAACCGCGACATTAAGCGCTACAACCTGTATTACCGCCCGAATGCCAGCCCGACGGGCAACCGCGCGGATTTCAGGCTCCTGGCTACCGTAACGGGCCGGAGCTATGTGCATACCATCAGCGACCAGGCTACCGGAGAGGCCGGCTGCTACTACGTCGAGGCCGTTGACTCGGCGGGAGCCGTGAGTGCGCCCAGCAATGTGGCGTGCAAGGATAATTGCCCGCTCTTCCTGATGCCGAATATCTTCACGCCCAATAATGATGGCAAGAACGATAAGCTGCGGCCCAAGGTGGCCAGCCCGATCCGGCGTACGCGTTTCCAGGCGTTCAACCGCTGGGGCGTGAAGATCTACGAAAGCGACGCCGACCCACTCATTAACTGGGACGGCGGCGGTGCCACCGGCGAAGCCAACAAGGGCCCGAAAGTGGTGGATGGCGTGTACTACTACCTGGCCGAGGTTGAGTTTGCCGACTTGGCCGGAACCAAGCGCACCTATAAAGGCTGGGTGGAAATAACCCGGTAGACTTTCCGCGTTTCATAAAAGCCGCTTCCAGCCCGGGAAGCGGCTTTTTTTATTCCTCTATCTTGCTGCCCCAACTAATTTCCTTTCTCTCCGTCCCTAATTCTCCCGCATGAAAGCAGTTATTTTCCCCGGCCAGGGTAGTCAGTTTGCCGGTATGGGCCGCGACCTGTACGAGCAGCAGCCCGCCGCCCGTCAGCTTATGGACCAGGCCAACGAAATCCTGGGCTTCCGCCTGACCGACATTATGTTCACGGGCTCCGACGACGACCTGCGCCAGACCAACGTCACCCAGCCCGCCATCTTCCTGCACTCCGTGGCCCTGGCCGCCGTGCTGCCCGATCTGCGCCCCGGGATGGTGGCCGGTCATTCGTTGGGGGAATTTTCGGCTTTGGTAGCCGCGAAAGTGCTCCGCTTTGAAGATGCCCTGCAGCTGGTAGCGCGCCGGGCCCAGGCCATGCAGGCCGCCTGCCAGGAGCAGCCCGGCACTATGGCCGCCATCCTTGCTCTCGACGACGATGCCACGGTCCGCATCTGCGAGGAAATCACGCGGGGTGGCCACGTGGTAGTAGCGGCCAACTTCAACTGCCCCGGCCAGCTGGTGGTTTCCGGCTCCCAGCGCGGCATCGAACTGGCCTGCGAGCAGCTGAAGGCGGCCGGGGCCAAACGGGCCCTGCCGCTGCCCGTGGGCGGCGCGTTCCACTCGCCCCTGATGCAGTCGGCGGAGGCCGCGCTGGCCCAGGCCATTGAGCGGACGCAGTTCACGGCCGGTATCTGCGCCGTATACCAGAACGTGGATGCCGCTCCACACCGCGACCCGGACGAAATCCGCCAGAACCTGGTGCGCCAGCTCACGGCGCCCGTGCGCTGGACCCAAAGCGTGCAGCGCATGGTAGCCGATGGCGCCACAGAGTTCGTGGAGTGCGGCCCGGGCAAAGTGCTGCAAGGGCTGGTCAAGAAGATTGCGCCGGAAGCCGCGGGAAGTTCGGCGATGGGGTAGATTTTTGCTCCCGCTGAATACCACAAAAGCCTGCTAAGTAATTAGCAGGCTTTTGTGGTGTGGCAACGTTCTGCATTGCCGAAGGATAGGGAATTTGTTGCTGATCAAGCCTGGTGCCGATGTTAAATTGAAAATGTGAAGCACCCGCTATAACAACCAAAGCTAAATTGAAACCGTCCTGCCAGAACTAAAGCTGATAGTGATTTGCAGCCGACGTTTCAAATGTCAGGCCCTGACTTTAGTGATTTGGTAATGTATCGTTGCCTGCTGTTGCTCTTTTACCCGTACTCAATCTTTGATAAACGGTTTACAAGTTCAGTTCGCCTATGTCCTGCCGGTTCGTCTATAAGCTGCCTTTCAATTTCTGAAAATTCGTTTGCTTTGTCTAAAAAGTTTTTGGTATTCAAAATAGCTTCTGTCCAGTTTGCAAATTCAATAAACGGAGTGTCCTTGCGTGAGTATGCAAAATTTTCAACCAAAGATTCATATTCCCAATTTGGACTTTCGTTTTTATCAAGTTGCAGTGGTTGTTTGCCTAAAAATTTGTCGAACAAATATGTGTTTGAAAAGAATGTTCTATGAGCCTTTTGTTCGGCTTTAATTAAGTTGTTACACTTAAATAAAATAAAAGTCCATTCAAATAAAAATATAGAATAACCACTGTCGTTCGGAAAATTTTTGTCAAACCAATTCAAATATCTCAGTCCGCCTTTGTAGTCGCCGATTTTTATGAATTGTTCTGGAATGATGTAGCGTATTCCTTGTCCATCGTGATATTGTCCGCCCCAATATTTTTTGTCAGCAGTAAGTGCCTTTTTATATTTTTCGATTTTAGCTTTTACGCTTGCTATTTGTTTGTCTGTCATAATTTGCAAGAACTTTGATACGATAGCGGGCAACGGTTTGGCGGAGAAGCGGACTCTGAAGCACTGAACCTGATACGAAGCACAAACCTTGATTTATAGCGGTTTCGCGAACGGTGTGGCTGCTGGTCCGGCGGCTGCCAGCCGTCGGGCCGGTCGTCGTTGGCCTGGGACGTTCAACGTCCGCTCCCGGCGACCAGTGCAGAGCAGCGGACACTGGGTATACTGTTCATGAAACTGCTATAACATCTGTATTGCCGAAGGTAGCCAACTTCGGCAATACGCCCTTTGCCCGCAACAGAACTTCGGCAATACAACCAACGGAGTATAGGATTGCGCAACTCCAGCCCCCAAACTACTCTCCAACCTTCCTGACCCCCAACTCATCCCCGCACGCGGCCAGCAGCTCCGTCACCGTTTGTCCTAGCGCCGGATGCACTAAGTCGGCCGCAATTTCGGCCAGGGGCACCAGCGCGAAACGGCGCTCCGGCAGGCGCGGGTGGGGAATCTGCAAATCAGGCAGGTTGATAACCAAATCATCGTAGAGCAGGATGTCCACGTCGAGGGTACGGGCATCCCAGCGGATGCGGCGGGTGCGGCCGGCCTGCTGCTCGGTGGCCAGGCAGGCGGCCAGCAGGGCTTCGGGCGCTAGTTTAGTTTCCAGCTTTACGGCCTGGTTAAGGTAGGCGGGCTGGTCGGTGAGGCCCCAGGCCGCCGTCTCGTAAAGCGCGGATACGGCCGGTACGGTACCGGCAGTGACGGTCAGGGTTTGGACGGCCTCACGTAGAATGGCGACCCGGTCGCCGAGGTTGGAGCCGAGCAGGAGGTAAGCGGTAGGCATGATGCGCGAACAAGGCTCCAGACGTGTAGGTTGTTTTTCAACTTCTGAAAAATAGCCTACGGATTTTGGAGCATATTTTTCAGAAGTTGAAAAATATGCTCCAAGGTTACAACAGCGGGCAGTTTCAGCTCCCAACTCCCAGCGTGCGCCGCAGAAACGCCACGGAAGCCCCGGCTACCTGCTCCGACTCAGCCGGCAGCTCGTCGGACTGCCAGGGGTGGGCGCCGCCGAAGTTGTGGGTTACGTTGGGGAGAACCAGCAATTCCGCGTTGGGCTTCAGCTTATGCAACTCGTGGGCCCGGGCCAGAGGTACGGTCTCGTCCTGGTCGCCGTGGGTGATGAGCAACGGCTGGCGGAGTTTGCGGCGCACGTTGTGGGCAATGTCGAGGCGCAGACGGTTGGCGTGGTAATTCTCCACAATCTGGTAGTAGAGCGGTAGCAGCTGCCTGGTACGGCTGTTTTCGACGTGAAACACGCCCTGCTGCTGCCAGTGCTGCATCAGCTCTTCGGTCCAGCCGGGATTGATGTTGCTGATGGCAGCCCAGGTTATCACGGCTTTCACCCGCGGGTCCTCGGCGGCTTTCAGCAGCACCAGCCCACCGCCCCGGCTGTGGCCAATCAGCGCCAGGCGGGAAAGGTCCAGCTCGGCGGCCGGCAGCTCCGGCCGGCCCCGGAACAGCTCGTCGAGTAGTACGCCAATGTCGTCCAGCTCCAGGCTGAAGTTGTTCCGGCCGAAAGCTTCGAGGTCTTCCAAATCGCCGGTGCCGCCCACCACGAGCCCATTATGGGACAGGTTCAGCTTCACGAACACGAACCCCTGGCGGGCGAAGTAATGGGCCAGCACGTTGAAGTGCCCCCAGTCCTTGAAGCCCTTGAACCCGTGCACGAATACCACCACGGGCTTGGGTTGGCCGTCGGCCACGTAGCAGGCATCGGCGGCGAAAGGCCGGGCGTGGTGGGGTGAGGTGAGCAGAAAGGCGACGGGAGTAGGAGCGGACATGGTCGGGGGGGAAGACTGTCGGATGAGCTTTGCGGGCTGCGGCTCCCCGTTGAACGGCACGGCTTGGCTTGGTCAACGGGGAGCCGCAAAGATGCGTTACTACACCGTTCGCAAGACTAATGTACATTGGGAAAACCGATGGGGCCGCTCTTGGTTAGGATACGGCCGAACGGCCCCGTATTATTGTGGCGCTTTGAGCGGCCCCGCATGGCCCGAAGCCGCTTTGAGTCGCGTAAGCCCCCGCATGAAAAGTACCCTGGATGTTATACAGGCCCCGATAGCGGCCGAAATGGAGGAATTTGAACGCAAGTTCCGCGCCTCCATGCAAACCAAGGTGCTGCTGCTCGATAAGATCATGGGCTACATCGTGAAGCGCAAGGGCAAGCAGATCCGGCCTATGTTCGTGTTCTTCACGGCCAAAATCAGCGGGGGCGACCCTTTGCCCGAAGCCACCTTCCGCGGCGCGGCCCTCATCGAGCTGCTGCACACGGCCACGCTGGTACACGACGACGTGGTGGACGAGAGTAACTACCGCCGGGGCTTCTTTTCCATCAATGCGCTCTGGAAAAACAAGATTGCCGTGCTCGTGGGCGACTACCTGCTCAGCAAGGGTCTGCTGCTGAGCCTGGAGCACGACGACTACGACCTGCTCAAAATCGTGAGCAACGCGGTGCGGGAGCTGAGTGAGGGCGAGCTGCTGCAGATTGAGAAAGCCCGCCGCCTCGACATCACCGAGGACGTGTACTTCGACATTATCCGCCAGAAAACGGCTTCGCTGATTGCCTCCTGCTGCGCCGTGGGGGCCGCCTCGGCCGGCGCCGACCCGGAAACCATCGAGCGGGCCCGGCTCTTCGGCGAGAAAGTGGGCATGGCCTTCCAGATCAAGGACGACCTGTTCGACTTCGGCACCGACGAAATCGGCAAGCCCGTGGGTATCGACATCAAGGAGAAGAAGATGACGCTGCCGCTGATCTACGCCCTGCAGCAGGCCGACTGGCTCACCAAGCGCCGCATCATCTACAAGGTCAAAAATAACGACGGCCGCAAGGACCGCGTGCAGGCCGTTATCGACTTCGTGAAGCAGTCCGGGGGCCTCGACTACGCCATCCAGACCATGAAAAACTACCGCGACGAGGCCCTGGCGCTGCTGCGCACCTTCCCGGAATCACCCTCGCGCCACTCGCTGGAGCAGCTGATCAACTACACCATCGAGCGGGAGAAATAGACCACGGACGAATCCGGATTTTTCGGATTGGTCGGATTTTGTGGACGATTACCCCGGCCCAAGAAAGGCTACCCAAACGGGGAGCCTTTTTGCGTTACTGGCGGTTTGACTTCACATCCGCGCCAACTACAAAATCCGACCAATCCGACCAATCCGAAAAATCCGGAGGAATCCGTGGTCAACAAATCCGGACGAATCCGTGGTTCAGAAACGGAAATTCTGGTGGCGGGGCTTGTTGAACAGTAGCGACGAGAGCAACGGGACCAGAAACACGCCCACGGTCACGGCGGTAAGGCCGACTTCGGCGGCGTGGCTGCCCAGGAAGTGGCTGAAGGGGTGAGTGGGGAAGTAGTGCTCGACCAGGGACAAAACCAGCTTCAGGCCCAGAATGCCGATGACGACAAAGGCGGCCACTTCCAGAAACGGGTAGCGGGCCATGAGCAGCACGAAGCCCTGAGCCACCAGCCGCATGGCCAGAATGCCGATAAACACGCCGATGCAGATCAGGATGATGTTGTTGGTAAAGGCGACGACGGCAAACACATTGTCGATGGAAAAGGCCAGATCCATCAGCTCAATCAGGGCTACGGTGGCCCAGAACTGCCCGAACAAACCCAGCGTATGGCGGTAGAACCAGCTTTTCTCCTTCACTATCTCGTCATGCTCCGGCGCCTGGCGGGATTTGAAATGGTCGTAGACCAGGTACAGCAGGTAGAGGCCCCCGAGAGGTTTCAGGAACCAGAACTCGATGAGGTAGGAGGCGAACAGGATACAGAGGCCCCGAAACACGTAGGCGCCGATGATGCCGTAGCGCAGGGCTTTTTTGCGCTGCTCCCGGGGTAAATCACCCACCATTGTGGCCAGCACCGCCGCGTTATCCACGGAAAGCAGGCTTTCGATGATGACCAGATTGCCGACGATGGCCAGCGAGGCGGCCGGATTGTTAATTATTTCCTGAAGCGGTGGGTACATGGTAAGGGTCTAAGGCCGGCCGGTGGCCGCCGAAGATTAAAAAAATGGGGCCAGTAGAATACTGACCCCAAATATTACGAACAGGTTTCCGGCAACCTAATCTTCCTGGCCGGCTACCTGATAGCTTACGGTGTCCGGCTTCACTTCCGATACCTTAAAAGTGACGCCATCGAAGGTGCTGTCCACGGTGATTTCATGGGTCATGTCGCAGCCGGGGCACTTGATTTCCTCGGTTTCGTACTGCTTGGTGTGGTCCAGCGAGTCGGCCATCGGGTCGGGAGCCGGTACGCCGATCAGGTCGGTGAACACCTCGGTCTGGCAGTGGTTGCACTCGAACTTGAGGCCGACGGTACGCCCCTGCAGCTCATCGAGCGGGGCGGGGGAGTTGGGTTGCTGCTGAATCCACATAGAAAGAAAGGTTTGGAGGTTAGGAGGAGGCGAAACGGAAGCCGAAGCTTTCCTGGCTGTACGAGGTCGTTTTGAAAAAAGATAAGTCCGGCCGCGCGGCCGGTTGCGGCGGAGTGGGTTACTTTTGACTACGTCCGTCGGTTACGCCTTCCATTTATGGCTGATTCTCCTTTCAATACCGTGCCCACGCGCCTGCCGCAGGTGCCGCGCTGGCGGTCGGTGCTCCGCTCGCTGGCCATGGCCAAAAACCCGCTGCCGGTGCTCGAAGCGGCCCTGAACCGCTTCGGCGACACGGTGCAGGTGTACATTGGCGGGGTGCAGAAAACTATCCTGACCCAGGACCCCGGCCTGATTCAGCACGTGCTGCAAAAGAACCACCGCAACTACGCCAAATCGAAGTACACCCAGGGCTTTGCCCGCTACGTGGGCCACGGCCTGCTCACCAACGAGGGCGCCGACTGGCTACGGCAGCGCCGCCTCATCCAGCCCGGCTTTCACCGGCAGCGGGTGGCCGGCCTCACGGGGCTGATGCAGGATATCATTGCCGAAACCCTGGCCCCGTTAGTAGCTCAGGCCGGGGCTAACCGGGGCGAAGTAACCGTATCGACGCACGCGCTGATGACCCGGCTCACCTTCCGCATCATTGCCCGCTCGGTGTTCAGCACCAGCTTCACTGATGCCGAGCTGGACCGCGTGGCCGGGCTGATTACCCAGATTCAGGCCTTCTACGTGCGCACCATCCGCCAGCCCTACCTGATTCCGTGGTTCCGGCTGCGCGGGCGGTTCCGCTACCACGACCAGCTCACGGCCGAGCTGCGCGACCTGCTCGGCGGCTACATTGCCCGGCGCCGCCAGGCCAACGAAGCGCCCCAGGCTCCCGCCCCGCCCGACGACCTGCTGCAGATGCTGCTCGACGTGCGCTACGAGGATACCGGCCAGCCCATGACCACCGCCCAGGTCCTTGACGAAGCCCTCATCCTGCTCATTGCCGGCCACGAAACCAGCGCCAACGCGCTGACCTGGCTGCTCTACCTGCTGGCCCAACACCCCGCCGAGGCCGCCGCCATTCGCACCGAAACGGCCGCCGTGCTGGCCACCCGACGGGCTGAGCAGGCCGAAGCGCCGTTTAGCTTTGAGGAGCTGCCCCGGCTGAGCCGGGCCCTCTACGCCGTGCAGGAAGCCATGCGCCTGTATCCGCCCGCCTGGATGATAGACCGCGTGGCCCTCGCCGACGACGAGTACCAGGGGCTGCGCATCCCGCAAGGAACGTTGTTTTCGCTCTACGTCTACGGGCTGCACCACGCCCTGCAGTACTGGCCCCAGCCCGCCGAATTTCGCCCCCAACGGTTTGCCCCGGGCCAGGAGCTGACAGCGGCGGCCTACGCGCCCTTCGGGGGCGGCCCGCGCCTGTGCATCGGCATGCAGTTCGCCCTCACCGAAATGCAGCTCGTGACGCTGGAGCTGCTACGCCACTTCGAAGTAGAGCTGGTGGCCGGCCAGCCCCTGGTATCCACGCAGCCGCTGATTACGCTGCGCCCGAAGAGCGATTTTAAGCTGCGGCTCCTTTGCCTCACCCCCGACCCCTCTCTTAAGGAGAGGGGAGCCTGACGAAGCGAAGTCGTCGGCTCTCGCCTCCGACCCCGCCGCGCATTAAGTAATAGCTCTGTAAGAACGCAAAAGCTTCAGCTAAAAAGCTGAAGCTTTTGTCCATCCACGCTATTCGGCTCCCCTCTCCCCTGGGAGAGGGGCCGGGGGTGAGGCCTACTCCTTCAGCAGCATATCTACCGTCTTGTTGAAATCGGCAATTTCTGCCGCGTAGTACTTGCCCGTGCCCGGGCCGGAGAAGCCGGTGTGAATCTTGCGCACCTCGCCTTTTTTATCGAGGAAGATGGTGGTGGGGAAGGCCAGTACGCTTTGCAGCTGTGGCAATGATTTGGCGGCGGCATCCTTGTCGGCCACGCCGGCCACGGCCAGGTCGTAGCCTACGTTCAGGCGCTCCTTCATCCTGAGCAGCTTCTGCGCCGCCAGCTTCTGGTCGGTGGTCCGCTCGTAGCCCAGGCCGATGACTTCCACGCCGCGGCTCTTGTTCTTCGCGTACCAGGGGGCCAGGAAGTTGGTTTCGTCCATGCAGTTGGGGCACCACGAGCCCAGAATCTGGATGACCACGACTTTGCCCTGGTACTTGGGGTCGGAAGGGGAGATGCTGCCGCCTTCGTAGATGTTGGGGAATTTGAAGTCGAGCTTTTTCTGGCCGGGCTTCATGCCCGTCAGGGTGTTGGCGTCGGGCAGCTTAGCCTTCGGGTCGAGCACGGCGGTCCAGGTTTCGTGGCCTTTCTTGCCGGAATAGAAGTCGCCGCTTAGCGCGTTGGGTGTCGTCTGAGTGGCTTTGAATAAAAAACCGTGGCTGCCATCAAAGGTGCTGACCATCAGCTTGCCGCCGTCCGTTTGCCCGGCCAGGTAGCGGTAGTCGCCGGTGCTGGTGAGAAACGTGCCCGTTACCTCATTGCCACTCTGCTTGAAAATGCCCACCGCCGGGTAGGTTTCGCCATCAGCCCCCTTGAAGGTTACTTTCCAGGTTCCATCGAATGACTGTAATGGGCTCGACGTGACTGGGAAGAGCTGCTGTTTACCCTTGGTGGCCGCAAAAGCTACCCGGTACGGCTCTTTGCCGTCGTACTTCACCCAGGCGCCTTTCAGCTTATCGGCCCCATCGGCCCGCACCACCAGCGCCGCGTCGAACACGCCCAGCCGGATGGTGGTGGAGTCGCCGGCGGTGCTGATTTCGTCGAGCTTCAGGCGCTCCTCGCCGTTGCGCAGCGTCACGGTAGGCTTGCCATTCTCTTCCGTCACGTCGAACAGAAACGGAATTTCCTGGCCCTGCGCGCTTAGCACCCCGCGCCAGGTTCCGGCCGACAGCATACCCCCGGCCGTCGCCGGGTTACCCGTGGCGGCCGTTTCAGGTTTCTGATCCGATTGGCAGGCCCCGAGGGCCAGCGTCAGCGAAAGTCCGGCCAGCAAGGGGCGAAAGGAAAGCGCGTGGGTCATATGCAGAGTCAAAAGCAGGAGGTAATTCGAGGCTAAACTACCACGGCTGGCAGTTAGTTTAATACGCCGCCCGGCAAGATAAATTTTGGGTAGCGCAACGCGCGCCGCCTATATTTGCGTACCTGCTCTCAGGAGCATTACCTATTTCACCTTTTCCCTTCTGACTATGGCGTTTGACTTAGAAATGATTCAGGCCGTGTATGCCGGTATGGGCCAGCGGATTGAAGCTGCCCGTACTGCCGTTGGCCGCCCGCTCACGCTGACCGAGAAAATCCTGTACGCCCACTTATATGGCGGCACCGTGTCTCAGTCCTTCGAGCGGGGCGTTTCCTACGTCGACTTCGCCCCCGACCGCGTGGCCATGCAGGATGCCACCGCCCAGATGGCCCTGCTGCAGTTCATGCAGGCCGGCAAAGCTAAGGCCGCCGTGCCCAGCACCGTCCACTGCGACCACCTGATTCAGGCCCGCGATGGTGCCAACGAGGATCTGGCCGTAGCCAACGACGAAAACCGCGAAGTGTACGACTTCCTCGCTTCAGTTTCCAATAAATACGGTATTGGCTTCTGGAAGCCCGGTGCTGGTATCATTCACCAGGTGGTGCTCGAAAACTACGCCTTCCCCGGCGGCATGATGATCGGCACCGACTCGCATACGCCCAACGCCGGCGGTCTGGGTATGATTGCCATTGGCGTAGGTGGTGCTGATGCCGTCGACGTGATGGCCGGCATGGCCTGGGAGCTGAAGTTTCCGAAAGTGATTGGGGTGAAGCTGACCGGCAAGCTGTCGGGCTGGGCTTCGGCCAAGGACGTGATTCTGAAAGTAGCCGGCATTCTGACCGTGAAGGGCGGCACCGGCGCTATCGTGGAATACTTTGGCGAAGGCGCCAACAGCCTCTCCGCTACCGGCAAAGGCACCATCTGCAACATGGGTGCCGAAATCGGCGCTACTACGTCGGTGTTCAGCTACGATGAGAAGATGGGCGACTACCTGCGTGGCACCGGCCGCGCCGAAATTGCCGAATCTGCCGCCGCCGTGGCCCACCACCTGCGCGCCGACGACGAGGTGTACGCCGACCCCGCCAAATACTACGATCAGCTGATCGAAATCAACCTGACGGAGCTGGAGCCCTACGTGAACGGCCCGTTTACCCCGGACGCGGCCTGGCCCATTTCACAGTTTGCCGCCGCCGTGAAGGAGTATGGCTGGCCCGAGAAGCTGGAAGTAGGCCTGATCGGGTCCTGCACCAACTCCTCGTATGAGGACATCACCCGCGCCGCTTCCATCGCCGAGCAGGCGGTAAGCAAAGGTCTGACGGTAAACGCCGAGTTCACCGTGACGCCCGGCTCGGAGCTGGTGCGCTACACCGTGGAGCGCGACGGCCTGCTCGACACCTTCGCCCAGATGGGTGGCGTGGTGCTGGCCAATGCCTGCGGGCCGTGCATCGGCCAGTGGGCCCGCCACACCGACGACCCCAAGCGCCGCAACTCCATCATCACCTCGTTCAACCGCAACTTCGCCAAGCGCAACGACGGTAACCCCAACACCCACGCTTTCGTGGCCTCGCCCGAAATCGTGACGGCCTTCGCCATTGCCGGCAGCCTGTCGTTCAATCCGCTCACCGACACGCTGACTGACAAGAACGGCCAGCAGGTGAAGTTCGACGAGCCCAAGGGCTTGGAAATGCCGCCCCGCGGCTTCGCCGTAGAAGATGCCGGCTACCAGGCGCCGGCTGCTGACAGCAGCGCCGTGCAGGTAATCGTGTCGGAAATCTCCGACCGCCTGGAGCTGCTGGAGCCCTTCAAGGCCTGGGAAGGCACCGACCTCACCGGTCTGCGTCTGCTCATCAAAGCTCAGGGCAAGTGCACCACCGACCACATTTCGATGGCCGGTCCGTGGCTGAAATACCGCGGCCACCTCGACAACATCTCCAACAACATGCTCATCGGGGCTACCAACGCTTTCAACGGCGAGGCTAACTCGGTGAAGGACGGCATGACTCAGGGCACGCCGTACAACATGGTGCCCCAGGTGGCCCGCAACTACAAGGGCCAGGGTATCGGCTCGGTGGTAATTGGGGATGAGAACTACGGCGAAGGCTCGTCGCGGGAGCACGCGGCCATGGAGCCCCGCCACCTCGGCGTGCGGGCTATCATCGTAAAGAGCTTTGCCCGCATCCACGAAACCAACCTCAAGAAGCAGGGCATGCTCGGCCTCACCTTCGCCAACAAGGCGGATTACGACTGCATCGAAGAGGACGATATCATCGACATCATCGGGCTGACCACGTTCGCCCCCGGCGTACCACTGCAGGCCCGCCTGCACCACGCCGACGGCGACACGGATCTGATTACGCTCAACCACACCTACAACCAGGGCCAGATTGAGTGGTTCAAAGCCGGTTCGGCGTTGAATTTGATCCGGATGAAGGAAGCAGGGAAAGCGGTGTAGTGCCGGTCTGAAAGTGATTGACGCCTAAGTAAAACGGCCGCTCCAGTTTCTGGGGCGGCCGTTTTATATCAGCCATGCTGGTAGCTGATGTCGGCTATCGGGTTCTATGCAGGAAACCGGCTAAATAAAAACCGGCCACCTCCGTGCGGGAAGTGGCCGGTTGAATGGCGGTGGCCGTCTTACTTGGCAGAAATAGTAGTCGGGCTTTGCTTCACAAACTGGGTTTCAGCTACCGGAAGCCAGCTGCCATCAGCTTTACGCTCCTCTACCAGCCGACGAACATTGTTTTCGTCCGTTTTGGCCCAGGTATGGCGGTAATGCGTGGCCATGCCCATAAAAGCAGATTCGCCCTCCATCACCAGTTGATTGTTGGCCCAGTCCCGGCCTTTGAGCATCTCCCAGCTTATCCCCGCTTCGTCAGCTTCCATTGAGACCTGCACCCATTGGCGGCTGTGGGGCTCAAAAGCCATCAGGGGTTGAAAGGTACCCTTCTCGGCTTCGGTCACGGTAAGCGTAGTGAGCATGGCTGGCTGCTTGGGATCAAAGCGTACTACCCGAGTGCTGGGTGGCAACGTGACTTCGGAGCTGCCCGGGGTGGCGTACCGTTTGGTGGCGGCGGTCCAGGTGCCTTCCAGCCAGCGGGCGGCTTCCACTTCCGGTACGGTGGCGGTAGGCATCAGGGCCGCGGGGTCAAGCTTCAGCATCTCTGCCCGCTGTTCGTCGTAGCTCTGGCCGGGATGGGGCGTTTGCAGATAGGCGGCCACGGCATCGGCTCGTTTGCGGTCCTCGGCCTGGCTTTGGGCATAGGCCGCCGCGTTCATGATACGCTCCAGCTTAACCTCATAGTTGCCCGGCGTCCCTTTGGGGTTGAACGGCGTCATCACCAGGCGGTAGCGGCCGGTTTGCGGCGCTACCACGGTCACAAACTCCATATAATCAACATTGGTAGGCGAGTCGAAGCTGCCCAGTTTGGTGCCGTCAGGGCCGTAGGCCGTTACCAGCACATCGACTCCTTTTTGCGCTACCGTGGCTTTCAGCGCTTCCCCGGCCTTGAGTTGAACCTGGTATTCGTGGCTATCGCCGGTCTTCATGCTTTGCGTGATGACCTTGCCGGCCTTAAGCATCACGGGCGCCGTAGTTTTTTTACCCTGGCTGTAACCGGGGAGCGAGAAAAGCAGCAGGCCCGTCAGCAACAAGCTTGTTTTTGAAAGAGGAGTCATAACAGCGGGATTAAAGGTGAAACCATTCAGAACCGTTTCCAAAGCCAGGTGCCGAAGTTCCGGTAGTCCTGCGCCGGCGCTCAGGGCTACCGGAACTCGGGGGACTAATGCCGGCTTGATAATTAATAATATACATATTTATATGTTAATAATGCCATTGTGCCACGGGTAATCGTACTGGTCAGGCAGCGTTTCGCGGGACGAAGCCCGGACGAAAGTGTCCCCGGCAGGCGGGGTTTGTCGGGCGCTGATGGGCCTCCGGCCAGCCGGTTTTCAATCGGCTTCAACGGGCGGCTTCATGCTTCCCGTCACCTGGCACTAAGGAAACTCCGGCCTTCTTCGGCTAAATCCGTATGAAGCCTTGTTTTGGGCAATCAGCCCCGGGGTATTCCTGCATACTATGATTCGAAAAGTAGCCAAAGCCGCCGCCTACACGGTAGGGGGAGTAGTGGGCGCCGTGGCCGTATATCTGGCGGCCGCTGTCGTCACGTCGGGCATTCCGGTCGGCCGCCGCGGGCAGCCGGCGCCCGACGCAGTAGAGGCCTATATCCTCTCGAATGGCGTGCATACCGACATCGTGCTGCCCGTGCAGAGCGCCCAAATGGACTGGACCCAATTGGTGCGCTACGCCCATACGCCGGCCGCCGACCCCTCCATGCGCTACGTCGGTTTCGGCTGGGGCGACAAGGGCTTTTACCTCGATACGCCCACCTGGGCCCAGCTCAAGCCCAGCACGGCCTTTAAAGCCATGTTCTGGCTGGGCGAATCGGCCATGCACGTCACTTTTCACCGCCAGCCTACGGAAGGCCCGGCCTGCGTAAAGATCTTTCTGACCCCCGATCAGTACGCCCGGCTCATCACGTTTATTCAAACCAGCTTCGAAGTAGACCAGGCGGGCCAGCCCCGTCCTATAGAGGGCCACAGCTACGGAAAGTTCGACGCTTTTTACGAGGCTGAGCGCACCTACAACCTGTTCTACACCTGCAACAGCTGGTCCAACGAAGCCCTGAAAGCCGCCGGGCAGCGGGCCGCCCTCTGGACGCCTTTCGATGCCGGCATCTTCTGGCACTACCGTTCCTGAGTTGTTTGGCGCAGCAGTTGGGGTTGAGCCCGGGAGCGAAACCTCAGAAAATCCTGCGCGGCATTCAACAGACCTACACCCTCACCGACCAAGCCTTAGGGCGGATAAGGCCAAAAAATAACCCGGCTGCTCGCCGATATCGGACCGGCGCAGCCGGGTCAGGGCAATCAATGGCTGAATAAAGCTGCTCAGTTGAGCCACACCGCCGCTACCGGCTCAAAGCGCCGCCGGGCAAAGGCGCCATAAGGCTGCTCGGCGTAAAAGCCCAGGATGTGTACCTGAGGCTGGCCGGTGCGAACATTTCGCCGGTATTCAATCGGGTATACTTCGCCCGGGGCCGGCCAGTCCCCAACGTGGTCCTCCGGCCGCCGGCTGGCGTCGATGCAGCGGGCATATTGCTGCACGGGGAGGGGAAAAGGAAGCGGGGTTTTCTTCGTTCTACGCATATCCAAAGATAATAATATTGTCGATCAGCTAAAATAATTAGTCAAAAAAAATTCCGCCTAAAACAGGCTTAAAAGTCTTTTTAAGCGCGAAAAAGTAACAATAATTATTTTTTAAGCGGATTCCAAAAAGGAACTTTCAGGACGGGGGTAAATTTATCTACTAAAAAAAATAGTAAATAGCAGCGGCTGGTTACCAGATCCGCCACCTGCTCATGAACGACTTGGTCTTTTATCCGCCCGTCAAGGCTGCCCAGCTCACCCGGCTGCCCGTATTCACCTGCCCGGTACCCGCGGGCTTCCCTTCACCCGCCGACGGGCAAGCTGACGAAATGCTGGACCTGCACCAGTACCTGTTCAAGCAGCCCGCGTCCACCTTTATGGCCCGGGTCACCGGCGACTCAATGCTGGGTGCCGGCATTCACCCCGATGACTTTATCGTGGTGAACCGCGCTGTCTCCCCCGTCGATGGGCACGTAGTAGTGGCCGTGGCGGGTGGTGAGCACACGGTGAAACGCCTGCGGCAGGAGCCCGGCCGTACCTGGCTGGAGGCCGCCAATGACCGCTACCCGCCCCTGGAACTGCACCAAGACAGCGACCTGCGCATCTGGGGCGTGGTGACGCACGTGATTCACCCGCTGTTTAAGAAACGACCCGGGGCGCTGGCAGACCGGGAGAATCAGGCACTGGGTACCCCGTAAACCAAAAGCCGGCCGGCTACCCCGGGAAAGGCAGCCAGCCGGCTCTTTTAGCGGGCGGGCCGGGTTATTCAGCCAGCACTATCTTCTGCTGATAAGTGCCGCGGGCGGTTGGAATCTGCAGAATATACAGGCCCGCAGCCAGGTTGCGCACGTCCAGCGTGGGGGTAGAGAGGTTGGCCGGCAGCGCCCAGTGGCGTACCGATTGTCCCTGCATATTAAGCAGGGTGGCCTGCAACTGGCCCGCGAAGGCCGGCACCTCGACGGTGAGCTGCGTACGGGCCGGATTGGGGTAAGCGTGCAGCGGCAGCAGCGCCGTGGCCCCGCGCGTGGCCGTCACGCCGGGATTGATGAGGCGGGCCAGGCCGATACGAGGCTGCCCGGCCACGGCGCGAAAACTGCCAAATACGATGATTTTGCCATCAGCAGGCTGCAGCGCTACGCCTCCGAACAGGTCTTCGCCAATAAAGAAAGAGGTGGGAACCGCTACGGGCGAAAACGTATTGTCGAGGCTACCGTTCTGGTTCAGGCGGGCAATGGCGGTGGTAGCAAGAGAGCCACTGGTAACCAGAATGCGACCATCGGGCTGCACCAGCAGCAGGGTATAGCTGCTGGTCAGGCCGCTGAAAGAAGTATCGGTGGTTCCATCACTGTTCAGCCGGATGATGCCGTAGGGGGTAGCCTGACCATTGAAGCTGACGAAGTCACCACTGAGCAGCAGCTTACCATCGGGCTGGGCCAGGACTGAGAAGAAGGAGTTGGCGCTGGCACCCGTGCCCACGGCAAAGGTGTTGTCCAGGGTGCCATCGGCATTAAGGCGGATCAGCCGGGTGCCAACGGCAGCCCCGGTGCCGGTTTCCTGGTAAGCAACGACAATCTTGCCGCTGACCTGAACGGTGGCGCTAATTACATTGCGGGTTTGGGTGCTGGCGGGCGGGACAAAGGAGTTGTCGAGCGTGCCATTGGCATTGAGGCGGACAATGCCGTTGCGGGCCGCGCCGCCGAAGGTAGTGAAGCTGCCAAAGGCCAGCACTCGCCCGTCAGGCTGCACTACAACATTTCGAGGGAACGGACCGGTTGTAGAGCCGAATGCCGGGGCCGTGAAAGAATTATCGAAGGCTCCGGAAGGCAACAGGCGCACGATCTGGATCTGGGTGCCAGCGTTGCCAAGGGAGTAGAAGCTGCCATCGGGCTGCGCACCGAGAAAGACATTATAAATATTGGTATACGTTTGGTCCAGCGTGCCATCAGCGTTCAGCCGGCGTACTGGTCCGGCCGGCAGGACCGTACCGTTGAATTCCGTGAAATCTCCGCTGATCAGAAGTTTGCCGTTTGCCAGGGGCACAGCGGCCGTAAGGGTGCCCCGGGGCTGTGCCAGCGCCGTGAAAGACGCATCATTGGCCCCCGACGCGGTGGTGCGGGCCAGCCCGCTCTTGGCCAGCCCATCGTATTGGACAAAGCCGCCCGCGAGCAGAAACTGGCCGCTGCCCACCTGGGTCACGGTGTTTACCGAGCCGGTGCTCGCGCCAGGGCCGTTGTTGAAAGAGGCATCCAGAGTGCCATTGTCAAATAGTCGGGCCACATGGTTGCGGGGCTGCCCATTGTATTGGGTGAAGCTGCCACTAGCCAGGATGCTGCCGTTGAGCTGCGTCCCGCCGTTGGTCTGAATCAGTAGGCTAAAGACCTGAAAGTTGAAACCGGCACCCGCAGTGAAGGAGGCATCCAGGGGGCCATTTGAGAGCAAGCGAACTATGTTGCCCACTGTCTGGCCGTTGAAAGTGGTGAAAGTCCCACCCACCAGCACTTTGCCATCGGCCTGCACGGCAAAAGTCCGTATCTGGCCATTGGTGCCCGCGCCCGTGACGAAGCTGGCATCGGTACTGCCATTGGCATTAAGCCGCACTAAATTGCCCACTGCTTGCCCGTTGAAAGTGCTGAACTGTCCACCGGCCAGGATTTTGCCATCAGGTTGGATGACAATGGTGCGCACAAAAGCATTGGGAGAGTCGGCCCCCGTGCCCGGATTGAAGGAAGCGTCAAGCGTTCCATTGGCGTTGAGGCGGAAGATACCGCCGTCTGCGATGCGGGTTTCCAGGTTAATACCACCGGCCACCAGGATTTTGCCATCTGCCTGCAAGGCCATGGAGCTAAGCTGGCGCCGGGCCGTGATACCCGTCGGGATAAAGCTGGCATCCAGCGTGCCATCCGCATTGAGGCGAGCCACGGTGAGCCGGGGCGTGTTGTTGTAAGTAGTGAAGCCGCCGCCGATCAGGATTTTGCCGTCGGGCTGCAATAGCAGCGCCGCTACAAAGCCGTTGGCCCCCACGCCGCCGACATTGAAGCTGGCATCGGTGGAGCCATCCGCGTTCAGCCGCTGAATCTTGCCGGAGAGCGTGCCATTCATGAAGTCGAAGCTCCCGGCAACCAGCACCTTACCATCGGGCTGGACCACGGTCAGCCGCGGAGCACTTTGAATAGAGGGAGCCGGCGCAGCCTTTAGTATGGTGGCCCGGAAGCCGGGGTCCAGGGTTTGGGCCGGCGCGGCCACCAGACTACCGAGCCAAAGGAGGCCACCTAACAGCAAGCGGCGAGTAAAGAATTTTGTCATGTTGGTAAATAAAACAGTGAAAAAAGAAGAAAAATTGGTCTGTTGTAAATATATAATAAAGTCTGAATTCGTAATCAACCGCTCTAGAAACTGTTGAGCAGTGCCGGACTGCGCGGCTACCGCTGTACCACCACCGACTTGGTCAGCACCCCTGATGCGCCCTGTACCTGGAGCAGATAAAGGCCCGCCGGGTAGGCGCTCAGATTTAAAGTAGCAGAGCCAACTAGCTTTTGGGTGGTCAAAACCTGCCCCAGCGTATTCACGACCCGGATTTCCCGTCCGCCAAACTCCCGCGGTACTTCCACCCGCACCTGCCCCGTCGTCGGATTAGGGTAGACCTGCCAGACAGTCGTGCCGGAGGCTTTGCGGGTGGGCAGTACAGTGGCATAGCGACTTTGGGCGGCATCGGCGGCGGCCTGCAGAGCCGGTAGCGTAGCGCCACCCAGCACCGCAAAAGCTACTACCACCGAGTCGCCGGGAGCCAGGCGGGCGCAGGCGGCGCCTACCACCTGGGAGACGTCGGTGCTCCCGGGAATTCCCGCCGTATGCTGGCGGGCTTTATTGCTGAGCGTGAGAAATTTTTCGGCGGCGCTGAAGCCATTGCCCAGGGACACGGCGGTGCTGGCGGGGGCATTGTTATTGATGGAATAGCAGGCCGGCGTACCCCCGGCCAGCAGCTTTACACCCGCGTACACGGTGGGCGCGGCCGGCGTATACGCGTAGCCCAACGCGCGGGTCGAATCCCACTCAGCGGCGTTGCGGTTAGCATCGGGGGCAATATCCCAGTCCATAAACAGGCCCGCGTACAGGGGCTTGAGCGTATCGGCGGTCATATTGCGGAGCTGGTATTCCACGATGACGTAGTCGCGGTGCGGAGCTTCTTTCCAGGCGTAGGCGCGCTGGCGCACGCGGATGCCCACGGTGCGGTTTTTGGTCAGCCCGGGCAAAGAATCCTGGAATAGCCCGGCCGCTTCCTGGGTAGCCCGCAGGGGCTGGCGGAGCAGCGCCGCCTGGCTCAGCGCATAGAAATTGCGGTCCGCTACGTTCTTCTCATTCCGAATCCGGTCCGAAACCCGGGCCGGGGAGGTGGCCACCATCAGCCCGCCCTCATACAGCAACCCCGGGCTGCCCTTGTAAGTCACGCTTTCCCCCAGATCGGAGCCCAGGCCATCATAGCCCAGGTTGCCGCGACTAGCGAGGGTGAGGTGCAGGTCGTTGGCATCGAGTACCACGTAATCGGGGTTCAGCGTCAGGGTCAGGAGCTGGTCGGTCTGGTAGCCGTTGTCGGCCGTGCAACGGTAGCGCAGGACCGCCCGGGTGTTGATGGGTACGGCCAGGGCTACTGCCACCCGGAAAGGGGTAGCCAGGTTGCTGACCCGGGCCAGCGTAGCCAGGGAGCCAATGCTGAAGGTGCCATCCAAAACCGTAACGTGAGGCGAAAGTGAAGTGACCGTCAGCGTCAGGTTGGTGATGGGCTGGAGCAGGTTTTCCACTTCCGCAGTCAGCCGCACCATGTCGCCGGGCAGATAGATGCGCCGGTTCGGGCTGAAGGTGGTCTGCACTACCCGGGCCTCGCGCCGGTCGGTGAGACGCACGGCCCGGTTCACGTTCAGGCGGCCCGTGCCCAGCTTGCCGCGCAGATTGGCATTGCCGGGCAGGCTGTAGATGTCGTCGGCGGTCTGGCGCAGCTGGGCCGCCACCTGGTCGGCGGTAAAGTTGGGAAACTGCGTCCGGACCAGCGCGGCGGCCCCGGCCACCAGCGGCGCGGCAAAGGAGGAGCCGTTCACCGGGTAATAGTCGCTGTCGTTGTTGCCGAGAATAGTCAGGATATTCTCGCCCGGGGCCGAAACCGAAACGCGGGTGCTGTAGGTTGCCGGGCCCGATTTTACATCATTGCGGTTCAGCGCGGCCACCGAAACCACGTGGTCGTAGCTGGCGGGGTAGAAGTCGAGCTCGGCGTTGGTGTTGCCGGCGGCGGCCACCACCACGGCGTTGCGGTTCACGACGGCGTAGGTAATCACATCCTGCTCAAACTGCGAGCGGTTGCCGGGGCCACCCCACGATACATTTATCACCTGACAGCCGTGGTCGGCGGCGTACACGATGGCTTCGAACCCGGCAAAACGGCCGGTGGCGGTATTGGGGTAGATTTTCAGGGGCAGGTATTTGCACTTGAACCCTACGCCCGCCAGGCCCTTGCCATTGTCGGGCTCCGCTACGGCCGCCCCGGTCACCAGAATACCGTGCACGGGCTGAAATACGGCCATATTAATAGAGGCGTCGTTGTCGTTGTCGGCCATATCCCAGCCGCGGAAGTTGTCTACGTAGCCGTCCTGGTCGTTGTCGATACCGTCGACGGGGTCGGCATAGTTCTTCTTGAGCTGGTTGCGCAGGTCCTCGTGGCTGTAGCGCGTGCCGGTGTCGGTGATGCCGATAACGATGCTCGTGTCGCCCTTGGTCAGGTCCCAGGCACGGTAAGCGCGGATGTTCCTGAGGTAGTACTGGCCGTCGGCCCTGGTCGAATCGGCCAGCGGGTCGTTGGGCTGGTACAGTGGGGCGCGGTAGTTCATCGGCTCGGCGTACTCCACGGCCCCCGTCTGCACTAGCAGCTGGCAGGCTTTGGCTAACGATGCTTGCGGGCCCAGCTCAATCTGGTAGATCAGCCGCAGCTCGACCGAACCCGGCACTTCGGGGCCACCCGGCACGGTGCGGGGAAACTTCTGGCGCAGCTGCGTCGCGCCAAGCTGTTGCAGCGCCGTAGTCAACGCGGGCACGGCAATGCGGTTGGCCGTGGCCCGGGCCCGGAACTCCGGCTTAAGCTTGAAAACCAGCGTGCCCGGCAGCGTAGCCGGTACCAACGGATCTGATTGCGCAATGCCCGGCATTGGCCCCGACAGCAAGCAGCAAACGAGCAGGAAACGTAGCAGTATACTCATCGCGGGAGGGGTTTGGCGGGTTGGGGGGCAGGTACGTAAATCTAGCCCCGGATAAGCTTACTTTTCGCATTGGGTCCGCACTTTTCGATCAAAGCGCGGAAAAGCCATTTGAAGTTCCCCGTCCTAGTTTTCAATCGTTTATGCTCGAAATCATCCGGCGCCACCAGGCCGCCCTCGCTACCGCCATCAAGGCCCTGCATAACCGAACCTTTTACGTCGCCTTTTCCGAAAACTCTGCACCCGAAATTTACGGGGCCGATGCCGACCAGCTGGGCCGGGCTGCTTTCGATGCGCCCTAGCGGGCATCCGGGTGAGCTTCAATCTGACCGGCAACATCTACGTGCACCAGCACGCGGGCTTCTCCGACTTTCACGTCACGGGAGGCAACCCGGCCGGCAATGCCGGATTCACCAATCCGGGATTTGTAATTAAGCGCTTTACCTGGGTTGGGTTTCGGGAACCAGCGCAGGAAAGGGCGCGGGAAGGCCGGATTTTCCTTTTCACCGCACTGCCCCGGCTTGCGGACAAGTCGGGGCAGTGCGGTGAAAAAAGGCAGGAAGGACCTAACGCGGGTTGTTGTTGTACTTATAGCTTTTTGGCGCGTTGGTGGTACCGCTTTTATAGGGGTTGCGGGCGTTCAGGTCAATACCCAGACCAGCGCTGCGGTTCTTTTTGAACTTCGATTTGTCGTTGGGCCGACGGGCCGACTGGGTAGAAACGGCGTTGTATTTCTTCGGGCTCTGCGTCACGGTGTCGTGACTGCACGATACGCTGACAAGCAGCAGGCCGAGAGCAGCTAAGGGAAAGCGAATTTTCATGGGATGGAAAGCCAAATAGGAAATGCCGTCCGGTTGGCACCCGGCAGCTAAGTCGTTGTACAGAAACGAACCTGAAAAGGATGCCGCCTGACCGCCGGCGGATATGTTTTGGCAACACAAATCGTGCCGCCGGGGTTCATAGGCTCAGCAGTTCCCGAAACAATACCGACTGCTTGCGCGAGACTTCCACTTCGGGGCCTCCGCGCAGCTTTATTTTGAGGCTGTTGCTGAACCAGGGCTCAATGGTTTCCACCCACTTCAGATTGATGATCTGCTGGCGGTTGGCGCGGAAAAATACTTTCGCATCAAGGCGGGCTTCCAGATGCTGGAGGGTGCGCGGAATCAGCGGGCGGTGATTTTCGAAGTAGATCTGGGTGTAGCTGCCATTGATTTCGAATAGCTTCACGTCGGCCAGGCGCACAAACCAGCACTGCTCCCCGTCTTTCACGAACACCTGATCCTGAGCCGTGAGCGGCTGGGCGGCGGGCTCCGGCTCGGCGGTAGCGGCCGGGGTGGCGGCGGATGGCGCCAGCCGTGCGCGGGCTTTTTCCAGGGCCGTGGCCAGGCGGGCTTCCATCACGGGCTTCACCAGGTAGTCGAGGGCGTTAGCTTCAAAGGCGCGCAGGGCATATTCGTCGTAGGCAGTGGTGAAGATGACGTGCGGCGCGGCCTCCAGCGAGGCCAGCAGCTCAAAGCCGTTCTGGCCGGGCATGTGAATATCCAGAAACAGCACGTCGGGGGTCAACGCCTGAATCCGGGTGCGGGCCTCGTCGGCGTGGCGCGCTTCGCCCACTACGTCTACGTCGGGAAAAGCCTCAAGCAAGCGGCGCAGCTCCGTGCGGGCCAGCCGCGAGTCGTCGATAACCAATGCAGTCATTTGGGGGAATTATGAATTCTGAATTATGAATTCAGAATGGGAAGAGGCGAAAACGCAGCGGCACTTTTAGGGAATTATGAATTCTGAATTGGAATAGGCGAAAACGCAGCGGTGCTTTTGGAGAATTCTGAATTCTGAATTGGAAGAGACGAAAACACAGCTGCACATTTGGGGAATTATGAATTCTGAATTGGAAGAGACGAAAACGCAGCGGTGCTTTTAAGGAATTCATAATTCATAATTCAAAATTCCCCAAAGGGCAGGTGCAGCTCGGCCACTACGGTGTCCGGGGTGGTGGCGGAATTGCGGACCTGGAGGCCGGCTTTGGGGCCAAACAGCAGGTGCAGCCGCTCCTGAGCGTTGCGCAGGCCCACGCCCTCGTAGCCCGGGGTCGGCTGGTAGTGACCGGTGTTGGTAACCATGACGCAGAGAGCTTCGGTTGCCGGATCGAGACGGGCCACCAGGGTGATGTGGCCGCCGGCGGGCCGGGGCGCAATGCCGTGCTTGATGCCGTTTTCGACCAGCAGCTGCAGCGTCATGGGCGGAATGAGCACGTCCAGCGCGGCCGGCTCCACGTCGAAAGTGTAGGTGAGGCGCTCTTCCAGCTGCACGGCTTCCAGCTCCAGGTAGTGGGTCACGATTTCCAGCTCCCGGGCCAGCGGCACCTGCTCGGCGCTGTTGAGCTGAATGGAATAGCGCAGCAGATCCGACAGGTGGGTAATCATGGCGCGGGCCCGGGCGGGGTCTTCGGCTACCAGGGCGCGGATGTTGTTGAGGCCGTTGAACATGAAGTGGGGATTGATCTGGGCCTTCAGGGTGCGCATCTCGGCCTCGCGCACGGCGGCGCTGAGCTTCCACTTATCAATCTCAACCTGCTTGTAGTTGTCGAGGTAGTGCAGCCCAAAATACAGGGCCGCCCACATCCAGAGCATAAAATTGGTGTTCATGGCGTAGCCGCTGAACTGCTGCCAGCTGTAGGAAGAACCCGATGCGGGGTACAGCCGGATGACGTGCACCAGCAACACCCAGATAACGGCCTGCGCCAGCACCGCCACCAGCAGAGCGGCCAGCAGCACCCGCGGCAGGAGCCGGCCAATGGGCAGCGCCACCCAGGCGTGGCGCTTCATGTACTGGCGCAGCAGGTGGCTGGCGACCAGCAGCGTGCTGGCAATGCAGGTTTCCAGGATGACGATTTCCCGCATGGCCCGCATGCCCGCGCGGGGTGAGAACAGGGCAAACAACACCGCTCCGAACACGCCGAACAGCGTCCAGCCGGTGAACTGTAGGGTCCAGTAGAGGCGAGTGCGCGAAGAGGAAGCAGACATGAGCGCAGAATACGGCTTTTTACCCGGGACGTCAAACCAGGCTACTGGGACAGAGTAGCCTGGCCGGACTGTTTTACGACCGGCTTTTTCCGCTTTTCGACGCAGCCGCAGGGCTATGCTGCTTTAGGAAGGCATCGGCCTGGGCGAAAAACCACTGCGTGTCGTCCCACATCAGAAAGTGCTTGCCGGCCTCCGACATTTCGATCCGGTGCTGAGGCAGCTTGGCGTACTGCTGGGTGAAAATGGCTTTCGTGCTTTCCTTGGTGGCCCCCATGGGCTGGTAGGCGGCCCAGGCCCCGAGCACCAGCGCGGGCTGCTGAATCCGGCCCAGCTCGGGGCGCAGGTCGGTCGTCAGCATATCGTACATGGCCTGGGCCACGGTGCCCGGGTCGGAAGCCTGGCCCCAGCGGGTGGCCTGGCTGATGCGGGCCGTGTCGGTAATGAGGCCGGACACCATCTGACGCTGGCCGGCGGCGGGCATTTTCCCGCTCTGCATTTGCCGGCGCATCCCTTCGGCCATCGGCCGGGCCATGTCGGCCGTCATGGCCGGGTTCTGGACGGCCGACATAAAGGGCAGCGAATCGACAATAACCAGCGGGCCGACGGCCTCGGGCTGGGTTACGCTCATCCACAACCCCATGAAGCCGCCCAGGCTGTGCCCGACAACAATGGGCTTGTTCATCTTCTGGGTTTTGAGGTAGGCCAGCAGCTGGTCGCGCATATTTTGCAGCAGCGCCTGGGTAGAAGCCGCGGCCGGCTCGCCGCCAAAGCCCGCCAGCGACACCACGTGGCACTGATACTGTTTCTGGTAGTGCGCCACCGTTTCGTCCCATACCGCGCCGGGGCAGGTCAGGCCCGGAATCAGCAGCATGGGCTGGCCCTTGCCGGTTACTTTCACCGTGAAGTTGGGGTGGGCAGTGGCGTTATCGGCCAGCACAGGCGCGGCACCAGCCCAGGAGGCCGAAGCGGCCAGCGGAGTCAGGGCCAGCAGCAAAGCGGCGCAGATGGGGCGGAGGGAAGCAGAGCGTTTCATAAGCCAGGACAAGGTTGGGGGTGAATGATGGACCAAACCTAATGCTGACCCCGGCCGAATGAAAGGGATTTTGGGCGAACGGTAAATAGCTCCGGTGACGGGCCGAAAAGGCGGCTGAGTGGTACGCCCGGTACTGCTGACCGGAGCCGGCGAAGGAATTTCCCGTTCAGCAGAACCGCGGACTTCCCTGAGCAGCAAAGCCCTTCACCGTTGCGCAGTAAAGGGCTTTAAGCGTTGAACAACGGCTTATCAGGTAATGGCAGGTGGCCAGCTTTTCATCGGCGCTGGCCGGCAGCGGAGTCCGCTTCCTCCGGCCGGCCTAATTTCCCGTCGGCCGCTCCCGGCCCGAGGCCTGGGGGGCGCAGGTTACCGCGGCCACCGTGCCATTTTCCCCGAACTGAATGCGGATGGGCTGAGTGTCGGTAGCGCTGCCGAACAGGTACGACCAGGTTTTGCGGCTGTCGGCGGCAGTATCGGCGCCGGTGGGAGCCCCCATGATGCGGCGCACCTGCTCCTGGCTCATGCCGACTTCTACCTTAGCACAGTTCTCCGCGTTCTGGAAGCTTTCCTGGGCGGTGCAGGCGGGCAGCAGTAGCGCCGCCGCCAGCAGAAGCCGGGCACCAGAGGTTTTACGTAGCATAAGCGCTTAAATGATGTTGCGCAGGTCCTCGCGCAGATTGTCGATACCGCGCCGGATTTCGTCCCAGGCACTGGATTCCCGCTGCGCAACGGTGGTGCCGGGGGCCGCGCGGGGGCCTAATAGGTTGGCCAGTTTGGCCCGCCTGGCCTCCAGCGAGGCAATGTGCTCGTGGTAAGTATTCCGGGACGTGGCGGTAGTGGCGTGGGTGCGGTTGTGCAGCGTCTTGATCTTGCCATCCAGCTCGTCCAGGGCCTGGCGCAAATTTTCCTCAGTGAGGTGAAGCGGTACGCGCACGTTTTCGGGAGTTGGTATATGGGTCATGGGACAGTAAACTGATTAAAGCCAGCAAATCCTGGGAGGGGTGGCTTTAAGGTACTGATTTTAGGCTGGAAAGGATACTGCTAATGTTACCAACCCAGGGGTCACACAAGCATAATCCAGCCTTCACACCTGGGCTCCTGGCAGACCATATCTTTGATTGTCTGACCACTATCATCTTTTGCCATGTGTCGTGCCATCTTGCTGCTCTCGTCCCTGATGTTGATTGCCGGAGTGGCAACGGCACAAAACACAACCGTTGTGGCCCTGGCCGACAGCGGCTCCAGCGCGTCAGGCGGAACGGCTACCGCGCTTCCCGCGGCCCCCGTGGTTTACCATATGGCCGACGAGATGCCCAGCTTTCCTGGCGGCGACGCGGCCTTCGCCAAGTTTCTGCGCTCCAAGATCAACTACCCCACCGCTGCCCTGAACCGCGGCACGTCGGGCAAAGTCCACATCAGCTTCGTGGTCGATGAGCAGGGTCATATCCTCGATCCGAAGGTGGTTAAAGGCCTCGGGTTTGGGCTGGATGAAGAAGCCCTGCGCCTGGTTCGCATTATGCCCTGGTGGAACCCGGGCAAAATTCAGGGCCAGCCGGTGCGGGTGGCCTACACCATGCCCATCGTCTTCCGGACCCTGGAGTAGAAAATCAATTAACAATTAACAGTGAACAATTATAGCAGTTTCGTGAACAATACAGCTAATGCCCGCTGCTCTGGACTGCTCGCCGGGAGCGGGTGCTGAACGTCTCGCGCCAACGACGACCGGCCCGACGTCTGATAGCCGCCGGACCGGCAGCCACAGCGTTTGCGAAACCGCTATAACAGTAGCCGAAACGGTCCACTGTTAATTGTTCACTGTTAATTGTTAATTGATTTTGGGATGCCCAGCTCCCGCGCCAGAGGGGCCGCCGCCGATTGGTAGAGGCTGGTCAGGAGCTGGTTTACCGCGTCGGTCAGCTCCACATGGTAGTCGGCGGGCAGCTTGCCCAGCTGCCGCAGGGCCTCGCGGGTCCGTTTCGCCAGGTGCTGGAGCAGGGGTTGGGTAGGCCCGTGCAGGCGGCTCACCACTGCGGGCTGGTGCTCAAACACCCGGTTCAGCAGGCGTAGGGTCAGCTCCACTTCCCCAAAGGCATCCGCCGTGATTTTGGCGTGGTAGCCAATCCGGGCCTGCAGCTGGCGCACAACGACGAGCAGATCATTCGGCGTCTGGTGGAAGCCCCGCACGGGGTCGTCGATCTGCGTGCGCAGGTGCTGACGCCGGTCTTCCAGGGCGTCGGGGCCTTCGAGCAAACGGTAGGCCAGCTGCCCGGTCAGCACGGCATCCTGACTTACGAGACGGGCCAGGAGCTGGTCTTTTTCTTTCTGGGGTAGGTTGAGCAGGGCTTTACGAAGGTCGGGCGAAAGGGTGGGCATGAGCGAAAGTAAGCGGCGGAAATCAACAACCAACTTCCCGCTTCAGCTCCCGGCGGCTACCCCACCCCGCGGGGGGCTTCCATCGCAGCCCCTGCTTTTCGGTCGTGGTGCCACTGTCGTTGCGGAGGACTAACCTTTCCTGGGCTTTACCTTCCCTTTTTCCGGCTGCCGGGCCTTGGTTCCCGCCGGGTAAGCCACGCGGTAAATCACCCCGTTGGAGTCGTCGGAAACCAGCAGGGAGCCATCGGCGTGCTGGGCAATGCCGCACACGCGGCCGAATTGCTCCTTATTGCCGTTCACCAGCCAGCCCGTCACGAAATCCTCGATGCCGGTGGCGCGGCCCTGAGCATCGAAGCGCACCCGCACAATGCGGTAGCCCGCAGGCTCGGCCCGGTTCCAGGAGCCGTGCATGGTCACGAAGGCATCGTTGCGGTATTCGGCCGGAAACTGCGTACCGCTGTTGAATACCATTCCCAGGGGCGCGGCGTGGGCGGCGTAAAGCTGTACGGGCCTGGTGGTTTTGGCGGCGTATTGCTGCGGGGTCATGTCGGCCGGCTGGGGGTGGGGCGGAATTTTGCCGTCGGCGTACACGTAGGGCCAGCCGTAGTCGGCTCCTTCCTTGATTTCGTTCAGCTCCTCGCGCTGGTCTTCGTCGCCCAGCCAGTCAATACCGTGGTCGAAGCCCCACAGCGCCTTGGTGGCAGGGTGCCAGCCGAAGCCGATGGTATTGCGCAGACCCCTGGCCACCACCCGGCGTCCCGAGCCATCGGTGTTGATTTGCAGCAGCGTGGCGTTTTCCTTGTTCCGCTCGTCGCAGGCGTTGCAGGTGCTGCCCACCGACAGGTAGAGCTTGCCATCGGGGCCAAAGTTGATGGTGCGGTTGGGGTGCTGGCCGGCGTCGGGCAGGTCCTGGTACAGCGTTTTCAGCTCGCCCAGGGTCCCATCGGCCTTGATGTCGGCCGCGTACAGCTCCCGGATGGCACTGATATACAGCTTGCCGTCGCGCAGGGCCAGTCCGTGCAGGTCCGGTCGTTTGGCTACTTCCTTCGTCAGATCAGCCTTGCCGTCCTTGTTGGTGTCGCGCAGCAACAGCACGGCTCCCGTGGTGCGGTCCGACACGTACACGTCGCCGTTGGGGGCCACGGCCAGCATGCGCGGATTGCCGACCTGCTCGGCGAACTTGGTCACGGTAAATCCCGCCGGAGCTTTCAGCTGGCCGATGTAAGCCTCCGTTGCGGCCACCTGGCCGGGCTTGAACACATGTACTGCGTAGCCATCCTTTACGGTTTTCTCATAGTCGTTCTGGGCCGTAGCACTGAAAGTACCCAGCAGAGCGGCCGCGGTAAGGAAGGGGGAAAAGCGGGTTGCCACGGAGGTTGCCATAGGGAAGGATTAAAAGGTTTTCGCTCGAAGAGTTACCAGCGAAAGATTGTCCGGGTTGCGTTTGGCGCCGAAATCAGAACGGCCTCGGGCAGTGACGGTCGGATTTCTATTCCACGCATCACCAGGCGGGAGCCTGAGGTTACTTCGCCAGCGTCAGATCGTAGCTCAGACCGAGACGGAAGCCGTGGTTGAATTCAAATACCGGCAGTCCGGAAACCGGGTCCGGGTCGGCGTGCTGGGTTATCTGGTTGAGATAATACGCTTCCAGGCGAAAGTTGTCCCGCACCTGGTAGCCCAGGCCGCCCGCCACGCGGTTCTGGTTGAATACGTTGGCCCCCACGTGGCGCCCGAAGCTGAGAAACACTTCTTCGAACCCCGTCAGGTACCATTCACCGGCCTCCACGCGGGGACCCCGGAGCGGCAGGACGGCCGCCAGCTGGTAGCGGATACGGTTCTGATACTCCCAGTCCTGCACGGCGCGGCCACCGGTTTCGGATAGCTGCCCGATCCAGCGCTGCTCCAGCCGCACCCGGTGGTCCAGCGTCACGCGGCCGATGGTGTCGCTGAGCTGGACATCTTCGTAGGCCCGGTGCTCGGGAAACGGCACGCCCGTACCGGCCGTGGGGTAGTCGCCATAGACGTGCGTGACCAGCCGCGTATAGCCGCCGCCCAGCTTCACCCGGGGGAGCACCTGGTAGCCCGCGCCCAGCCGGGCCAGCGACTGTTGCCAGTCCCGGATGAAGTCGACGCGCCGCCACTGGTATTCGGTGTGGATCGTCCAGCGCCGGCCCAGGGCATGGTCGCCCTCGTACACGTACCAGCCAATGTGGTTCTCGTCGCGGACGCGCTGAGCCTGGCCGAAAGCAGCAAGCGAGCCGCAGAAAAGAAGCGCAAAGGTCAGGAGGCGGGGTGCTGCCATATCCGTAAGACGATGGTTGACGGCGGCGGGTTAGGGTGAACCGGAAAGTTGTGGGTCTGATTCGATGAGCGGGGAGTAGTGGAAAAGCGGGTGGTAGGCTGTTTTTACGGGCCGGTTTCGCCGCTCCGGACATTGCGGCGCCCAACCCGCCGCCCGCTTTCCCGTTCGGACCAGTAGTGTCCTGAACCCGACGTATGCGCCTTCGACTTTTACTGCTCCCCGCCCTGAGCTTGCTGCCGCACGTAGTGCCGGCCCAAACCACCACTCCCGACACCACCCGCGCCGTAGCCCTGCCCGAAGCTACCGTGGTGGGTTACGGCCAGAATCTGCCCCTGCGCCGCACCGCCGCCAGCGTGGGCGTGGTCGATGCCCGGACGCTGGACCGCTTTAACCAGACCTCGCTGACCGCTGCCGTGAATACCCTGCCCGGCGTGCGCCTGGAAGAGCGGGCCACGGCCAGCTACCGCCTCAGCGTGCGGGGCAGCACGCTCCGCTCGCCCTTCGGGGTGCGCAACGTGAAGGTATACTACAACGGTATTCCCTTCACCGATGCCAGCGGCAGCACCTCCCTCAACCTGCTGGATGTGGCCGGCATCGGGCGGATTGAAGTGATAAAGGGGCCGGCGGCCAGTGTGTACGGGGCTGGTACGGGCGGCGCGGTGCTGCTCAGCAACCGGCAGCCCGCCCTGGGAGAAGCCCGGGCCCAGGTTGGTTTTACGGCGGGCAGCTTCGGGCTGCGCCGCTACTCCGCGGCCGTCGAAAGCGGCACGGCCACCAGCACCGTGCGGGCTCAGTACGCGCACCAGCAGGCGGACGGCTACCGGGAAAACAGCCGCTTGCGGCGTGACGTGCTGACCCTTGATGGGGAGTTTCGGCCGTCGGAGAAGCGGACCGTGGCCGCCCACGTGCTCTACGCCGATCTGAACTACCAGCTGCCCGGCGGCCTCACCCGGGTGCAGTTTGAGCAGAACCCCCGCCAGGCCCGACCGGCTACTGCTACCGCGCCCGGCACCGTGGCCCAAAAGGCGGCGTATGCCTCGCGTACAGCCCTGTTGGGCGTAGCGCACGAGTACCGGTTTACGCCGCGCTTTTCCAACAAAACCACCCTCTACACGTCCGGTACGACTATTCGCACGCCTTTCCTGATCGACTATGAGCGTAATACGGGCGTGAGCTGGGGTGGCCGGACGGCGTTTGCCTACCGCACCGCAGTGGCCGGCCGCGGCCTGCGCCTGAGCGCCGGCGGTGAGTGGCAGAGTAGCTTCGAAAGCTCCCGCAACTACCGGAACCGCGCCGGCACGCCCGGCACCCTGCGCTACGACGACGAAATCAGAACCGCTACCGGCTTTGGTTTCGGACAGGCTGAGCTGGAGCTGCCGGCGGGGCTGCTGGCTACGGTGGGCGCGAGCTACAACCGCCTGGCGTATCGCATCACCCGCGTATCAGCAGCGGCTACCAATCCCACGGGGTACGAGTTCCGGCGCGACTTCCGGCCGGTGATGTCACCCCGGGTAGCGCTGCTCAAGGAAGTGACCCCGTTGATTTCGGTCTATGCCAGCGTAAGTAGCGGCTTCTCGCCGCCCACGGAAGAAGAAATCCGCCCCTCCGACGGCAGCCTGAACCAGGATCTACGGGCCGAGCGGGGTACCAGCTACGAGGTGGGTACCCGCGGGCAGCTGTTGCAGAACCGGCTGACGTTCGACGTGGCCGCGTACGACTTCCGCCTGCGCCAGACCATTGTCACGCGGACTACGGCGGCGGGAACCAGTATTTTCTCCAATGCCGGCAACACCCGGCAGCGTGGTTTGGAAGCAGCCGTAAGCGGGTGGCTCTGGCAGCCGGTTGCCCGTTCAGCTGAGGCTGTGAGCTCGGCGGCCTCGTCCCCGGGTGTTCCAGCCGGGGGCCTGCGGGCTTTTGTCAGCTACACCTACAACCACTATCGTTTCGGGAGCTACGAGTCGGGTGGTAACAATTTCAGCGGCAACCGCCTGACCGGCACCGCGCCGCACACCCTTACGGCCGGCTTCGACATTTCTGAGCGCCGCGGTTTCTACCTTAGTCCGACCGTGAACCACCAGGCGCGCCTGCCGCTCAATGATGCCAACTCCGAATATGCCGCGGGCTACTGGACTTTCGGCACCCGCGCCGGCTGGCGGCGGACCCTGTTCCGCCATCTCGAAGCGGACTTGTTTGCCGGCCTCGACAATGCTACCGACCGTCGCTACAGCCTGGGCAACGACCTGAACGCCTTTGGCAGCCGGTTCTTCCAGCCGGCCCCGGGCCGTAACTACTACGGCGGGGTGCTGGTGGGGTGGCGGTGGTAGCGGTGCCGGTACCGGAGAGGCCAGGTACCGGCGGTTCTGCCGGCCGGCTAAAGAAAGTGGGCAGACGACGCCTGGTCGCTGCCCACTCGGTAAACTACTGCTAACTGCTTGGCCAAACCTAAATGGTGGGGCACAGCACGGCACCCTTGCTGGTCGTGCCGTCGACAAAGTTCTCGTTGATGCTGGAAAGGGCATCGTTGAGCTGGGAGAACGTAAAGGGTTTGGTGGCGCCGTAGATATTGGTGAAGCTCAGATTGGGGTCGCCGCCCAGGGCCCGGTCGGCGCGGGTCATCATGTCGATTACCCGTTCGCCATCGAAGAGGCCGCCGTTGACCCTGGTAAAGGCCAGGTTGATAGCGGAAGGCGCAAAGTTTGGATCAGCCAGATCGAAGTAGATGTTCAGCTTGAGGGCGACCTGCTGGCCTACCAGCACCGATATTTTCTTATCCCAGATCTGAGCGTCTTCGCCACTGAATGGGAGTGGCGCCGGCGTGCTACCCTGGGGCAGGAATTTCTGAATGCCTTGCGAGGTCGTAAACCGGATGTACTTCGTGTTAGGCTCGCCCACGATGCCAACGACCAGCCCGGCCGGAAAGACACTCGCAAAACGGGCATCGCGGTAGGTGCCCGGGTTGCCGCCTTTGGCTACCGTGCCCCAGCCACCCTGGGTTTGGGTACGAAGCTGGTCGCAGGCCACGCAGGGGCAGGAATTGTCGGCAATGCCGATGGCCTGGAGCGGTACGGCCGCCGTCTCCTGCTTCTGACAACTGGTAGCCGCCAGCAGTAGCGCAGCGGCAGACAAGAGGAAATTTTTCATAAGGGTATGGTGAAGGTGAGTGTATATTGTTAAAGGTAAATATTTTATTTAAATGATTATATAAATGGCCAAGATTTTATAGTTTTGATTCAGGTGAGGCACAAAAAAAGCTGTTCAAACCTACGTTTGAACAGCTTTCCAAGGGAAGCAGCTAAAGTGAGTTAGCGGTTGTTGTCGTCGATGGAGTTGTTCGACTCAATGATAATATCATCGATGGGGTCACCGGTGGTGCCAGGGTTGGCTCCGCTGGTGCTGGTATCGTCGGGGATGCCGGAGGTTTCGTTCTCCAGCTGAGCGGAAGTATCCAGCGTCCCTTCCTCATCGCGCTTGTAGCTGTACAGCTCGTCGTGGTGCTTTTGCTGCTCAGGGCTCATTTTGGCACCATCCGATTGGGGAGTAGCAGCCGAAGAATCTTTTTTCTGGTTGTCCATCAGGTAAGTTAGGTTAAAGGCTGCCGCGCTGCGGTTTAGCTCAGCGTATTCTCGTTGGGGTCCTCGGCCGAGCGTTGGGTGCGGTTGGCCGGCTCGGCGGTTTCCCAGTTGCGGGTGCCACCACCGTAGCGCGGGTCATCGGCCTTGAAAGCCTCCCGGCTATCTTCCTCCGAGGCATTGAGCGTGGCCTGGATTGCAGGGGTGTCTACGTTTTGCGGCGCCCCCCCGCGCTGCTCGGGAGCCGCGGTGCTGGGGGCGGCCACGCCACCGGGGTTGGTACCGGCAGCACGGTCAGTAACAGGGTTATCGGGCGAGTGGCCGAAGTCACCGTAAGCGGGAGTACCGGAAGGCGCCGGGGCCGTTACGTCGGCCGCCCGCTTTTCTCCTTCGCGCAGGTTTTCAGCTTTAGCGTCGCCGTCGGTAGATTTCTTGCGGAACTCGCTGAACTCGTCCGGGTTGTCGTTGCTGCCGTCGTTAGGATTATGCGCCATAGTCGTGGGAAGGGTAGGAGTGAGGAGTAGTAAAAAAAGCCGTAGCGCCTTCGTGTACGCAGCCCGGGTGAAATTGGCTGCGTAGGCGGGCTGAAATCCATTTTTGCCCCCGCTCCGCAACCCGCCGGCCGGGACCAGAGTTAACAAGCCGTCGGCTGCTGTTATCAGCCGGGCCCACTTCTTTTTCGCCGCGTATGAATCCGACCATCACCCATAACCAGGACGAACAGACGTTCTACGCCTCCCAGCAGGGCTACGAGTCCGAGCTAACCTACAGCCGTCCTGCCGATGACGTTATCGACTTCACCCATACCTTCGTGGATGAGCAGTTGCGGGGCAAAGGCGTAGGCGAGCTGCTGGCCAGAACCGGGTTAGCCTTTGCCCGCGAGCACAATCTGCGGGTGCGCACTTCCTGCTCGTTTATGCGCGGCTTTGTGGAGCAGCACCATGAATATCAGGATTTACTGGAAAACAGGAATCAGACCTGAAAAAGAGCATAACTGGTTTAAGATCACCCAAATTTAAGGTCACCCAAAAGCCCCGACTCCAAACCTGGAACCGGGGCTTTTGCTTGTCGAAATAGGGACGGACCCTAGAGCGTGTGGACACTTAACGAAAAAGGCGGTCATGCTGAGCTTGTCGAAGCATCTCTACCGCTTTTTTGCGGCAAAACGTCCGGTAGAGATGCTTCGACAAGCTCAGCATGACTGTTTCGATGGCTTCAAAGGCCCTTTTAGCTAAGTGTTCATACGCTCTAGGGACGCACGGCCAGGCGGCTGGTGTAGCGGACTCCATCTACCACCACCCGTACCGAATACAGCCCGGCGGGCAGAGCATGAGCAGTGAGCGTAGCCGGTTCGGCTCCACTTAGGGGGTGGCTTATCTGCTGCACGCGCTGCCCCAAGGCGTTGTAAAGACTGATTTCAGCCTGGTGGCGACCCGCCAGACCCGGAACGCGCACCTGGAAGGCGCCTGCCGTCGGATTCGGATATACCTCCAGGCCCCGGCCTAGCGGGGCAGTTCTGCTAGTAGCCGTTACGATACAGGCGGCGCTGGTGTATTGCCCCACGTTAGTGAAAACATCCGTGCCCAGCGCCTGCCACTCGGCCGCGGCCTGGGCCCAACGGGTGTTGCCGCGCCCTACCGTGCCCTTGCGCACCAGGGTGTTGTTGGCTGTGGCGCCCCCGCCGGGAATAGCCCAGCCCGTGGCTGGTGGCTGCTGCCCGATTACTCCGATGACGTCGAGCGTATCGGTGCCGTCGAACAAAGCCAGGGCGTCGTCGCCGTTGAAGAAAGTGATGTTGGAAGTGGCGTTGGCCTTGGCCAGCACCGGCGCCACCGACCCGGCATTGGCAATAACGTACACCGCGCCGGGAGCCAGCGTCCCCGTCAGGGCATGCGTGGCGGTAGGGACGACCGCGCCGTTGGCAAACAGGTCGACCCGGAGCCCGGCCAGGCTGATGTCATCGGTAGTGGGGTTGAAAATCTCCACCACCTTGGTGTTGCCGGTCGAGGACTCCACGTACTCGGAGAAGTACAGACTGGAGCAGTTGGTGCCGGCCGGGGCCTGGTCGTCGTTCAGAATCGTGAGGGTGTGGTGGCTGTTGAGGCTCAGCACGGCGCCGCCGGTGGTGGGCGTACCCAGCTGCAGGCGCACCGTTTCGTTCGACTCCGGCGTTACGTCGCCGGTTACGGTGATAGTCACGGGCAGCGTTTGGGTGGCCTGGCCGGCTACGAAGGTGAGGCTGCCGGGCGAAAGAGTGTAGTCGAGGGCATCAGCCGTGGTTCCGGCAGTCACTACCATTACGGGGATGGTCACCCCGGCCGTGGGGGCACTACCGGTCAGGGTGGCGGTGATGGTGTAGGTGGTCGTACCCGTATTGCCTTCCGTGACGGCCCCCGCGGCCGAAGCAAAGGCCAGCGTCGGCGCGGCCCCGTCGTCGTTGGTGATGGTCAGCAGGTGGGTGGCCGGTCCGCCGATGGCACTGCCGGAGCCGGCGTTTTGCAGCCTGAGCTGCACGGTTTCATCGGCTTCGGGCGTCACGTCGCCGTTTATGGTTACGGTTATCGGCTGCGAAGTCTGGCCGGGGGCGAAAGTCAGCGTCCGGGTCGGGAAAGTGTAGTCGCCCGGATCCTGGGCGGTGGAGCTGGCCACTACGGCGGCTACCTGCACCGTGAGAGCCGCCGTGGGCGCGGGCGTCACCGAAACCGTGGTGGTGTAGGTAGTGGTGCCGCTGTTGCCTTCCGCCAGGCTGCCGGTAGCGGTAGCAAAGCTGAAAGTAGGCTGCACGGCGAAGCCCCAGGCGCGGCCCACCAGGTCAGGGTAGGCAATGTAGGGGTTGAAGTTGCCCTGGCTTTTGGCGGCCCGGCGGTTTCGTTCCCGTTCGCGGGCATCCACCGGGTCGGCGAGGTGCCACTGGTAAAGCGTGTTCAAATCGCCCAGGGCCGTAATCACGCCTTTGCCGGCGTCGAAAGCCTGGCCCTGGTGCATGGTGTAGAAATAGAACGCCGTGCGGGCTACGTTGCCTTTGTGGTCTTCGCGGGGCTCGAACATGGTGTTCGTATCCTCGCTCCACTCGGCAAGGTTGGCCGAGGGAATAGCCGCCTGCGCTACCGTGCCGCGCATCCAGGTCTGGGTCTGGGCGTCCACGATTTCCCCGAACGGGTCGCTGCCGCGGTTGGAGTTCCAGGCCGTAAAGGTCGGGTAGAGGTGATGGATGTCGGACTTCATCCGGCTGACCTCATTGAACCACGACTGGGGAATGGTATGCTCACAGTTGATGCTGCCCACGTTGCTGGTGCTGGTCGCGGCCGAGTCGATGGTTTTGGGCACGGCATAGCCCGAATACACGCAGGTAAGCTTACCGTCGAATACGTCCACGTAGTTGTACATCTTGCCGCGGGCCCGGTCGTAGCCCAGATCCACGCGCTTGTCGTCGTACCAGTTCTGGCGCAACCAGTCTTTCAGCGCCTGACTTTGCAGAGTAGATGGCGGGGCGGGCGGCATTACCTGCGCCGTAGCGGCCATACTCAGACTTAACATAGCGGCGAAAGCCCAGGCGAAAAAGTGTTTCATGGAAAGAAGAAAGCAAGGGAAATGAAAAACGCCCGTCAAAGGTCGGGAAATTACCGCGTAGCTGCGCTATCGGGCGGGCCACGCCGCGCCGGGTTGCGGCTGGTAGTCCCTGGAACAACTGATTGTTAATCAAAGCGTAATAGCGCGCCGCTGCTTTAACGCAAAGAAGGCCGGCCCTGCTGGGTCGGCCTTCCGGCAAAAAACGATACCGAAGTACCAGGGCTGGTTTATTTGGTTGGCATCAGCACCGTGTCAATAACGTGGGTTACGCCATTGCTGTCAACGATATTCGGAATGGTAACCGTAGCCATGCCGCCTTTCGCGTCGCGCAGCATTACGGAGCCACCCTTCATCATCACGGTCAGGGTTTCGCCTTCTACCGTCGTCAGGACCTGACCATCTTTCAGGTCGGCAGCCATCAGGCGGCCGGGTACTACGTGGTAGGTAAGGATAGTGGTGAGCTTGGCTTTGTTCTCGGGCATCACCAGCGTGTTCACCGTGCCGGCGGGCAGCTTATCGAAGGCCGCGTTGGTAGGCGCAAATACGGTGAAAGGGCCCGCGCTTTTCAGCGTTTCCACCAGGCCGGCCGCTTTCACGGCCGACACCAGCGTGGTGTGGTCGGTAGAATTTACCGCGTTGTCCACGATGTCCTTGTCGGGCACCATCATGGCGCCGCCGACCATTACCCCGGCTGAGGTGCTCATGGCCATGTCGCTGGCCAGGGGCTTGGTCTTGGACTTCATCTTACTGCCGTCGTCAGCTTTGCCTTTCATTTTCATTTTGCCGTCGTCGCCCCTCTTGGTTTTCGACGTCATGCCGTCTTCCTTGGTTTTCGTCTTTTCGTCATCCGACTTGTTTTTCGACGACATACTCTGGCTCAGCGAAGCCGTGGCAGTACCGAGGCTGAAAACAGCGGCCAGAGCGAAGGTGGAAAGCAGATGCTTGTTCATAATGAAAGGAAGTTGGAAAGTGAGAACTGGTACTATAAGCGGCCTATACGGGGGAACCAGAGCTATGGGTTTGTGAAATCATAATTCTTACCCGGGGCTTTCCTGCCCGGCGGCGGCAAATCAAGGGCAGCCGGGTAAGGATGTCAACCGGGCACGCTGCGGAACGGCCCAACAGCCCAGAGCCCCGGGGGCCGGAGTCAGGCGCTCTGCTCAAGGGTCAGGAGTACAAACCACGACGTTCTATACTGTTTGAAGCTGTTTAGAAAGTCAAGCAGTCTGTCATCCTTCGCAAGCGGACGCCAGATAAAGGATGACAGGCAACAAAAAATCAGACTTTCTAAGCAGCTTCGATGATTTGGCTTTTCTGAGGCAAACCATTTGGGCCGGAAAGCAGTTAATAGGAGCGGCCTAAAATTATTTTTAGACTCATCTAAAAATAACTACCTTGCGCCTGTTATCACTTTACCCAGTATGCCTCCTGTAGTAGTCCCGACGACCCCGCAGCCTGAAATTGCCCTCCTGCCGGCTCCGGAAGCGGGCTGGCGCAAGCCGCGCAATGCTCCTTCCCTACGGGAGGTGTACGGCTCCATCAAAGTGCCGCCGGCCAGCGCCTCGTTCTGGCGTAAGCTGTTCGCCTTCTGGGGGCCCGGCCTGATGGTGGCCGTGGGCTACATGGACCCCGGCAACTGGGCCACCGACCTGGCTGGCGGTTCGCGCTACGGCTACACCCTGCTATCAGTCATTCTGATTTCCAACCTGTTTGCCATACTGCTCCAGCACCTGGCCGCCAAGCTGGGCATCGTCACGGGCCGCGATTTAGCTCAGGCTTGTCGTGACCACTACTCCAAGCCCGTGGCTATGGTCCTCTGGTTTCTGTGTGAAGTGGCCATTGCCGCCTGCGACCTGGCGGAGGTTATCGGCTCGGCCATCGCGCTGAACCTGCTCTTCGGCCTGCCGCTCTCCTGGGGCGTGGTGCTCACGGTGCTCGACGTGCTGGTGGTCCTCTACTTCCAGAACAAAGGCTTCCGGGTGATTGAAAGCATCGTAGCCGGGCTCATCGCCATCATCTTCGGCTGCTTCGTGTACGAAATCATCGTCTCGAACCCCGACTACTACGCTATGCTCGGCGGCCTGGTGCCCCGACCCGAAATAGTAACTAACCCGCAGATGCTCTACATCGCCATCGGTATCCTGGGCGCTACGGTGATGCCGCACAACCTGTACCTGCATTCCAGCATTGTGCAAACCCGGCAGATTGAGCAGACCGAGCCCGGCAAGCGCATGGCCATCAAGTTCGCCACCATCGACTCGACGGTAGCCCTGTTTCTGGCCTTCTTCGTCAACGCCGCCATCCTGGTCACGGCGGCGGCTACCTTCCACAAAACGGGCATGTACAACGTGGCCGACATCAACGACGCGCACAAGCTGCTCACGCCGGTGCTCGGGGCGGGCGCGGCCAGCATGCTCTTCGCCGTGGCCCTGCTGGCCGCGGGCCAGAACTCCACGCTCACCGGCACGCTGGCCGGACAGATCGTGATGGAGGGGTTTCTCAATATCCGGCTCAGGCCCTGGCTGCGCCGGCTGCTCACCCGCGGTATCGCCGTGGTGCCGGCCCTGATTGTCACGCTCATCTACGGCGAAAAAGGTACCGGCCAGCTGCTGGTGCTCAGCCAGGTGATTCTCTCGATGCAGCTGAGCTTCGCGGTGGTGCCGCTGGTGCTGTTTACCGGCAGCCGCGCCAAGATGGGCGTATTTGTGAACCGGCCCGTGGTACGGGTGGTGGCCTGGACGGTGTCGGGCATTATCATCGCCCTGAACGTGTATCTGCTCTGGCAAACTTTCACCGGGTAATAAAATAAGCTCCATACCCTGGCGGTTCGCCCGACCCGCCCCCCCCAACTTCGTTGCCTCCCGTTCCCTTTTGGGACCCTTTCATTCCGCGCTTCGGGCGCGGACGGGCCCCGCTTTGTCTATAGTCTTCAGCACCTTTGCCATGAAACTCATTCTACTATTGCTGTTGCTGCCGCAGGTGCTGCTGGCCCAGACGGGTACCCTCGCAGGGACGGTGCGCGATGCGCAGCAGCGGCCCGTGCCGTTTGCCAGCGTGGCGCTGCCCGCCGCCGGGCTGGGCGTCACGGCCGATGCCCGGGGAACTTTCCGGGTGCCCGACGTACCGGCCGGGCCGGTGCAGGTGGTGGCCAGCGCGGTGGGCTACGTCCGCGCTACCCGGAACGAGACGCTGGTAGCCGGCCAAACCCTGAACGTATCGTTTGCGCTGGCCGCCGCCGCCGCTGAGCTGCGCGAAGTGGTGGTGACGGGCGTGAGCCGGGCCACCGAAATCCGGCGCAGTCCCGTGCCCATCGCCATCCTGACCCGCCGGGAAATCAGCCTGAACGCCAACACCAACGTCATCGACGCGGCCGTGCGCGGCATTCCGGGCCTGAGCGCCGTGACCACCGGCCCGAACGTGTCGAAGCCCTTCATCCGCGGGCTGGGCTACAACCGCGTGCTGACCATGTACAACGGCCTGCGCCAGGAAGGCCAGCAGTGGGGCGACGAGCACGGCGTGGAAGTGGACGGCTACGATATTGAGCGGGTGGAAGTGGTGAAAGGCCCCGCCAGCCTGCTCTACGGCTCCGACGCCGTGGCCGGCGTGGTGAACCTGCTGCCCGCCCTGCCCAGCGGCCCCGAGGGCCGGCTGCGCGGGGAAACCCTGGCCGAGTACCAGTCCAACAACGGTCTCGTGGGCAACTCGCTGGGCCTGAACTACCAGAGAAACGGCCTCCAGACCAGCTTCCGGGCTAGCCACCGCCTGGCCCGCGACTACCGCAACAGCGCGGATGGCGCGGTGTACAACACCGGTTTCCGGGAGCTGACGCTGACGGGCATGGCCGGCGTGAGCAAAAACTGGGGCAGCTCCCACTGGTACCTCACGCTCTACGACAATCAGCAGGAAATCCCGGACGGCAGCCGCGACTCGCTCAGCCGCCGCTTCACCCGGCAGGTGTCGGAGAGCGGTTTCGACGATATTAAGAACCGGCCGCTGGTGACTGATAAGGAGTTGGATTCCTACGTCATTGGAGCGTTGCACCAGCGCATCCGGCACTACCGGGTGTTCACTAAAACGCAAGTGCACCTGGGCGGCGGCGAGCTGCACCTGCTGCTGGGCGCCCAGCAGAACCGCCGCGAGGAGTTCAACCACCCCACCGCGCCCGCCCAGCCCGGCCTGGCCCTGGACCTGACCACTTACACCTACGACCTGCGCTACCACCTGCCCGACTGGCAGGGCCTGCAAATCAGCCTGGGCAGCAACGGCATGGGCCAGCTGAACCGCCACCAGCAGGCCACCGACTTTCCCATTCCCAACTACGACCTGCTGGACGCCGGCGGCTTTCTGCTGCTCAAAAAGCCCCTGGGCAAGCTGGAGCTAAGTGGCGGCCTGCGCTACGACACGCGCCTGGTGAACTGGACCGACTTTTACGTGGCCTCTAACCCCGCCACCGGTTTCGACGGCCAGGCCGCCGCCGGCACGGCGGGCGCAACATTGCAGTTCCCGGCATTCCGGCGGCGCTACCGGGGCGTATCGGCCAGCCTGGGCGCGAGCTACGTAGCCACCGAGCGCCTGACGCTGCGCGCCAACCTGGCCCGCGGCTACCGCGCGCCCAACATCCCCGAAATCGGCTCCAACGGCCTCGACCCCGGCGCCCATATCGTGTACCTCGGCAACCGCACCTTCGAGCCCGAGTTCAGCTGGCAGCAGGACGTGGGCGTGCTCTGGCACCAGCCCACCTTCGACGCCAGCGTGGAAGTTTTTCACAACTACGTGCAGGCGTTCATCTACCAGGCCCGCCTGCTCGACGATGCGGGCCAGCCGGTGGTCATCGTGCCGGGCAACACCACCTACCAGTTTCAGCAGGCGGCCGCCCGTCTTTACGGTTTTGAAGCCAGCCTGAACCTGCGCCCCGCCGCCTTGTCCTGGCTGGCCTGGAACAGCAGCGTAGCCCTGGTGAACGGTGGAAATGCCGACGCCACGCTGCGGGAAAACCAGGGCGCCGACGGCCGCTATCTGCCCCTGATTCCGCCGCTGCGGGGCCGCAGTGAGGTGCGCGTCACGCTGCCCGCCGGCCCGGGCCGGCTCACGGGCACCTACTTCCGCGCCACCGTGGACGGCAGCGCCCGCCAAAACCGCTTCTACGCCCTGGATAACACTGAAACTGCCACCGCTGGCTACGCCCTGCTGGGCCTGGGGGCCGGCACCACCCTCACTACCCGCGCCGGGCGCCCGGTGGCCCAGCTGTTCGTGCAGGTCGACAACGTGTTCGACACCGCTTACCAGGCCCACCTCAACCGGCTGAAGTACTTTGAATATTACGCCGCTTCCTCCGGTGGCCGCGCGGGCATCTTCAACCCCGGCCGCAATATGAGCGTGAAGGTGGTGGTACCGTTCTAACCAGCAGCGGCTGCTCAACCGGATTCGGGGCGCGGGGCGCGCAGAAAAACCCGCACCGCCAACGGTTGGGCCGAGGCCTTGGCGCAGGCTTCAGAGTTGGTGGTTCGGGAGAGGTGCTGCTGGGGCTGGGGAGGTCCGCTAAGGAAAACGAAACCCTTCGCAACTCCCCCGGCTACCTGCTGGCGCAGCCGGGCAACTACTTGTTGCTGAAAGCGTACTTTTGCCCGACATGCGTTTTCTCTACCTCCTGTTCTCCGTGTATTTCGGCCTGCTCTCGTGCTTGCCGCCAAACGCGGATGCCCATGAGCTGACCGAATCGCTGGCTTTGCGCGACCATCACGGGCAGGATCACCGCGACAGTTCATGGCTGACTTTTCTGCTCGACCACTACGTGGGCCAGAACCATAGCCACGACGGAAACGACCAGGAGCACCAGTCGCTGCCGTTTCACCACGCCCACGACTGCTCGCACGTACTCGTGGCCTGGGCAACTCCTGCCGTGGTGTTTTTGACGCCGCCCGCGTTGGCCCTGGCCGACGTGCAGATGGCAGACTATGCCGCGGACGCCCCGACGGGCGTTTCAAGGGCCTGCTGGCAGCCGCCCCGGGCCTAACCTTTTCCTGGCTTTCCGGCTTTCGCTGACCGGCTTCGCTACGCGCGGGGGCTGGTTGCAGGCGTTTCGGCGCGGCTCTCGTTTCGGACGGGGCAGCAGCCGGCAGGCTCCTTTTTCCTGGTTAGGGTTTTCATCACAGCGGCTTTATGTTCGACCGGCTCATTCATTTTTCTATTCACCATAAGCTCATCATTGGGCTGCTGACTTTAGCCCTGGTAGCCTGGGGCAGCTACTCGCTCAGAAGCTGTTTGAGTTAGTTTTGTTGGATGCAAGCAGCCTCCATTTCAGCCGTTCGGAAACGGTATA
>NZ_BAABDJ010000010.1:0-5766 GCF_039539565.1 Hymenobacter fastidiosus
GCACCAGCGCGGCCGCGCACAGGCCGGCGTCCGTGTTCACGTTGCGGGTGCCGGGCTGCGTGGCAAATGTCGGGACCACCTTGTCCTCCACGGTCACGGTCGCCGTCGCCGTCGCAACATTGCCGAAGACATCAGTCACGGTCAGCGTCACGGGGTTGGCCCCGCGGTTGGCGCAGGTAAAGCTGCCGGGCGACACGCTCAGCCCGCCGCCGGTCGCGAAGCCGCAGTTGGCGGTGGAGCCGTTATTCACCATGGCCGCCGTGATGGTAACGTTGCCGTTGGCATCGAGCTGCACCGTGGCGGCCTGGGCCAGGGCCACCGGGGCCGCGCACACGGTGAAGGCCACCCCATTGCTGGTGCCGCCGGGCGTGGTAATCGTCACCGGGCCGCTGGTGGCGCCCACCGGCACGATGGCCGTGGCGGTGGTGGCGCTCGCTACCAAGAAGGTGCCGGCCGCCGTGCCGTTGAAGCTCACGCCCGTGGCGCCGGTGAAGTTGGTGCCCGTGAGCGTGATGCTCGTGCCGACGATGCCGCTGGTGGGCGAAAGGCTCGTGAGCCCCGGCGCGGCTGACTGGTTGAGCCGCACGCTCACCGTGCTGCTGACCCGGTTGGCCGTCAGGAAGTCCAGGTCGCCGTCGCCGTCCACGTCGCCCAGCGCCACGCTAAACGGGATGCTGCCCACGGCGGGGTTGGGGTTGGTGGCCGGGGCCGTGAAGCTGCCCGTGCCGTCGTTGAGCCGCACGCTCACCGTGGCGGCGTTGGCGTTGGCCGTGAGCAGGTCCAGGTCGCCGTCGCCGTCCACGTCGCCCAGCGCCACACTGACCGGGGTAGCGCCCACGGCGGGGTCGGAGCCACCGCTGAAGTTGCCGCTGCCGTCGTTGAGGCGCACGCTCACCGTGGCGGCGTTGGCGTTGGCCGTGAGCAGGTCCAGGTCGCCGTCGCCGTCCACGTCGCCCACCGTCACGCTCTCTGGGAAGCTGCCCACGGCGGGGTTACTACCGCCCGTGAAGTTGCCGAAGCCGTCGTTGAGCCGCACGCTCACCGTGGCGGCGTTGGCGTTGGCCGTGAGCAGGTCCAGGTCGCCGTCGCCGTCCACGTCGCCCAGCGCCACGCTAAGCGGGAACGAGCCCACGGCGGGGTTGCTGCTGCCCGTGAAGTTGCCGAAGCCGTCGTTGAGCCGTACGCTCACCGTGCCGCTGCTGGTGGCGTTGGCCGTGAGCAGGTCCAGGTCGCCGTCGCCGTCCACGTCGCCCAGCGCCACACTGACCGGGGTAGCGCCCACGGCGGGGTCGGAGCCACCGCTGAAGTTGCCGCTGCCGTCGTTGAGGCGCACACTCACCGTGCCGGCACCGTTGTTGGCCACGAGCAGGTCCAGGTCGCCGTCGCCGTCCACGTCGCCCACCGCCACGCTGAACGGGTTAGTGCCCACGGCGGGGTCGGGGTTGGCGGTCGGGGCCAGGAAGTTGCCCCGGCCCGGGCCGCCGGTGGCCGCCGTGAACTGGTGCACCTGCCCGCGGGCCAGGGTGGCGCCGTTGGTGGCCGTGGCGGCGGTGGTGGTGGTCACCAGCAGTGTCTCGCCGGGCCGGAAGCTATTCGTCGGGGTGAAGGTGATGGTGTTGCCGCTCACGCTGGCCGCCCCGCCCTGGGTGCCAAACAGCCGCCCGCCCCGCTGCTGGCTGAACACGCGCACCGCCTGCCGGGTGGCGGCCGTGTTCTGCATCGGCTGGTTGAACGTCACGGCCACGGGGGCAGCGGCCGCCGCGTTGCGCCGGTTGCGCACGGGCGACAGGCTGGTGATGCTTATCGGTGGTATTACGGTGAAGGAGATGCCGTTGCTGGTGCCGCCCGGCGTGGTAATGGTCACGTTGCCGCTGGTGGCGCCCGCCGGCACGGCGGCCGTGGCGGTGGTGGCGCTCGTCACCAAGAAGGTGCCGGCGGCCGTGCCGTTGAAACTGACGCCCGTAGCCCCGGTGAAGCCCGTGCCCGTCAGCGTGATGCTCGTGCCCGCCGGGCCGCTCGTGGGCGAAAGGCTAATGAGCCCCGGCGCGGATGCCTGGTTGAGCCGCACACTCACCGTGTTGCTGTTGACGTTGGCCGTGAGCAGGTCCAGGTCGCCGTCGCCGTCCACGTCGCCCAGCGCCACGCTGGCCGGTTGGCTGCCCACGGCGGGCTCCGGGTTGGTGGCCGGGGCCACGAAGTTGCCCGTGCCGTCGTTCAGCAGCACACTCACCGTGGCGGCGCTGTTTTGGTTGGCCACGAGCAGGTCCAGGTCGCCGTCACCGTCCACGTCGCCCAGCGCCACGCTACGCGGGCCAGTGCCCACGGCGGGGTTGGGGTTGGTGGCCGGGGCCGTGAAGTTGCCGGCCCCGTCGTTGAGGCGCACGCTCACCGTATTGACTAAAGTGTTAGCGGTGAGGAAGTCCAGGTCGCCGTCGCCGTCCACGTCGCCCACCGCCAGGCTGACCGGGGTAGCGCCCACGGCGGGGTCGGAGCCGCCGCTGAAGTTACCCGTGCCGTCGTTGAGCCGCACGCTCACCGTGTTGCTGCCGGTGTTGGCCGTGAGCAGGTCCAGGTCGCCGTCGCCGTCCACGTCGCCCACCGCCACGCTACGCGGTTGAGCGCCCACGGCGGGGTCGGAGCCGCCGCTGAAGCTGCCCGTGCCGTCGTTGAGCCGCACGCTCACACTGTTGCTGTTTTGGGTTTGGTTGGCCGTGAGCAGGTCCAGGTCGCCGTCGCCGTCCACGTCGCCCAGCGCCACGCTAATCGGGCCAATGCCCACGGCGACCTCCGAATTGGTGGCCGGGGCCGTGAAGCTGCCCGCGCCGTCGTTGAGCCGCACGCTCACCGTGCCGTTGTCGTTGAAGTTGGCCGTGAGCAGGTCCAGGTCGCCGTCGCCGTCCACGTCGCCCAGCGCCACGCTGACCGGGACCGGGCCCACGGCGGGGTTGGGGTTGGTGGCCGGGGCCGTGAAGCTGCCCGTGCCGTCGTTGAGCCGTACGCTCACCGTGTTGCTGCTGAGGTTAGCCGTGAGCAGGTCCAGGTCGCCGTCGCCGTCCACGTCGCCCACCGCCACGCTGAATGGGCCAGCGCCCACGGCGGGCTCCGGGTTGGTGGCCGGGGCCACGAAGTTGCCCCGGCCCGGGCCGCCGGTAGCCACCGTGAACTGGTGCACCTGCCCGCGGGCCAGAGTGCCCCCGCCGCCGATGGCCGTGGCCGTGGCGGCGGTGGTGGTGGTCACCAGCAGCGTCTCGCCGGGCCGGAAGTTATTCGTTGGGGTGAAGGTGATGGTGTTGCCGCTCACGCTGGCTGCCCCGCCCTGGGTGCCAAACAGCCGCCCGCCCCGCTGCTGGCTGAACACGCGCACCGCCTGCTGGGTGGCGGCCGTGTTCTGCATCGGCTGGTCAAAGGTCACGGCCACGGGGGCAGCGGCCGCCGCGTTGCGCAGGTTGCGCACGGGCGCCCGGCTGGTGATGGTCAGCGGCGGCACCGTGACCGTGAAGGCCACCCCGTTGCTGGTGCCGTTCGGCGTGGTAATGGTTACGCTGCCGCTGGTGGCGCCCGCCGGCACGGTGGCCGTGGCGGTGGTGGCATTGGTCACGCTGAAGGTGCCGGCCGCCGTGCCGTTGAAGCTGATGCCGGTGGCGCCGGTGAAGTTGGTGCCCGTCAGCGTGATGCTCGTGCCGACGATGCCGCTGGGGGGCGAGAGGCTGGTGAGGGTGGGTGCGGGCAGCTGGTTGAGCCGTACGCTCACCGAGTTGCCGCCCCGGTTAGCCGCGAGCAGGTCCAGGTCGCCGTCGCCGTCCACGTCGCCCACCGCCACGCTGAACGGGCCAGCGCCCACGGCGGGGTCGGAGCCGCCGCTGAAGTTGCCGCTGCCGTCGTTGAGGCGCACACTCACCGTGCCCACGTCGAAGTTGGCCGCGAGCAGGTCCAGGTCGCCGTCGCCGTCCACGTCGCCCACCGCCACGCTCTGCGGGCTATTGCCCACGACGGGGTCGGAGCCGCCGCTGAAGTTGCCGCTACCGTCGTTGAGCCGCACACTTACCGTGTTGCTGCTGCCGTTAGCCGCGAGCATATCCAGGTCGCCGTCGCCGTCCACGTCGCCCAGCGCCACGCTGACCGGGCGAGTACCCACGGCGGGGTCGGAGCCGCCGCTGAAGTTGCCCGTGCCGTTGTTGAGCCGCACGCTCACCGTACCGCTGGTGTTGTTATTAGCCGTGAGCAGGTCCAGGTCGCCGTCGCCGTCCACGTCGCCCACCGCTACGCTGACCGGGCGATTGCCCACGGCCGGGTCGGAGCCGCCGCCAAACACCCCGCTGCCGTTGTTGAGGCGCACACTCACCGAGTTGGCGTTGAAGCCGAAGTTGGCCGTGAGCAGGTCCAGGTCGCCGTCGCCGTCCACGTCGCCCAGCGCCACGCTGTACGGGCCAGCGCCCACGGCGGGGTCGGAGCCGCCGCCGAAGCCGCCGCTGCCGTTGTTGAAGCGCACACTCACCGTGCCCGCGTTGAAGTTGGCCGTGACCAGGTCCAGGTCGCCGTCGCCGTCCACGTCGCCCAGCGCCACGCTGACCGGGCGACTGCCCACGGCCGGGTTGGAGCCGCCGCCAAACACCCCGCTGCCGTTATTGAGGCGCACACTCACCGTGGTGCCAGCCGAGGTGAAGGTGCCGAAGTTGGCCGTAAGCAGGTCCAGGTCGCCGTCGCCGTCCACGTCGCCCACCGCCACGCTCTGCGGGATAACGCCCACGGCGGGGTCGGCGTTGATGGCCGGGGCCACGAAGTTGCCCGTGCCCGGGCCGCCGGTGGCCGCCGTGAACTGGTGCACCTGCCCGCGGGCCAGAGTGCCCACGCCGGTGGCCGTGGCCGTGGCGGCGGTGGTGGTGGTCACCAGCAGCGTCTCGCCGGGCCGGAAATTAGTAGTCGGGTTGAAGGTAATGGTGCTGCCGCTCACGCTGGCCGCCCCGCCCTGGGTGCCAAACAGCCGCCCGCCCCGCTGCTGGCTGAACACGCGCACCGCCTGCTGGGTGGCGGCCGTGTTCTGCATCTGTTGATTAAAGGTCACGGCCACGGGGGCAGCGGCCGCCGCGTTGCGCAGGTTGCGCACGGGCGCCCGGCTGGTGATGGCCAGCGGCGCCGGCACCGTAACCGTGAAGACCACCCCGTTGCTGGTGCCGCCGGGCGTAACAATGGTCACGTTGCCGCTGGTGGCCCCCACCGGCACGGTGGCCGTGGCGGTGGTGCCATTCGTCACGGCGAAGGTGATGGCCGGCGTGCCGTTAAAGCTCGCGCCAGTGGCATCGAAGAAGCGGGTGCCCGTCAGCGTCACGCTCGTGCCCACCGGGCCGCTCGCGGGCGAGAGGCTGATGAGAGAGAGGGCTTCGCCGCCGCCGCCATCGCCTGGGTCCACCACTTGAAAGCCCCTCAACGGAGTAGCTGATGAAGTTGTCGTGCCCCGCGCCCCGCTCTGCTTCCGCCCACCGCGCGGCGGGCTCAAGACCTTCCCGCTGCCCGGCGTGGCCGGCGCGACGCTCATAAAGCGGTCGGAGCCAAAGGCCGGGCTGACCGTGGCGGGCGCGTTAAGCTGGTTGCGTTCGGGGCTGAGGCCGGTGAGCCCGGGGGCCTGGGCGAAAGCCGGGGACAGCAGGCCCCCTGTCGCGGCCAGCAGCACGGCCAGAAACAGAATGCGGTGGCAAACCCGCGGCAGGATAGTGAGGGTTGGTTTCATAAGAAAGGGGGGCGAAAATATGAAGACCTGTTTCCCGCCGA
>NZ_BAABDJ010000011.1:0-8950 GCF_039539565.1 Hymenobacter fastidiosus
TGCGCGTCCGTAGCGCCTGGCGGGCCTACGCGCCCGATAAACTCACCAACCAAGTCGAATAAGGTCTATTTCAGCCCGCTAAAAATGTCGCCGTTTTGAGAGGTCGTATCATTGTCGTCCCGCTGTCGCTCGTAGCCCGGCAGTTCCTCGACCATGCCGGGTACCCCCCCAGGGTAAACGCATTAAAAAGGGTCGGCTTAGCTTTGATTTTTTTGTGGGTATGAGTGAGTTGAATTTAGCGTCCTTTTTGACGGATTTTGCGGCACTTCCCGACCCGCGCCTGGCGCGTCGGCGGCAGTACCCGCTGTTGGAAATCCTGCTCTTGTGCGTGAGCGCCAGCCTAAGCGGGTATGAAGAATGGGACGAAATCGTCGATTTTGGCGTGGCCAAATTGGCGTGGCTGCGCCAGTATCTGCCCTTTGCGGCGGGCATTCCAGCCCACGACACGCTCAATCGGGTGATGAGCCGGCTCGAGCCGCGCGGCTTCGAAAAGTGTCTCATTACGTGGGTGCAGCGGAGCGTGACGCTGCCCCGGGGGGCGCACATTTGCCTCGATGGCAAGCGCCTGCGCCGTTCCGCCACGGCCCGGCAGCAGCAGACCCCGCATGCGCAGGGCGGGGCCTCGGCCGTGCATCTGCTCCACGCCTGGTGCGACGAGGCAGGCCTGTGCCTGGGTCAGTACCAAACCCCGGACAAGGCCAATGAAATCACGGCCCTGCCCGAGTTGCTGGCCTTGCTCGACGTGCAGGGCTGCCTGCTAACGATGGACGCCATCGGCTGTCAGAAAAGTGTGACCCAGGCCATTGCCGGCGCCGGGGCCGAGTACCTGCTGGCCCTGAAAGGCAACCAGCTCGCGCTACACGCGGCGGTCAAAGCCGCCTTTGCCGCTACCGCCGGCCCCGAGGCGGCCACCACGGCCGGCGAAAAGCCCGCCCACGGGCGGGTGGAAACGCGCACTTGTCGGGTCTTGCCCGCCGAGCAGCTGCCCGCCGCGTTGCGCGGCCCTGAGTGGGTCGGGCTGCAAACCCTGGTCGAAGTCGTGGCCACGCGCACGGTCACGGCCACGGGCGTGACTACGACCGAAACCCGACATTACCTGAGCAGCCACCAGGCTTGCGCAGCGGCATTTCAAGGCTACGTGCGACGGCACTGGGGCATCGAAAACCGCTTGCACTGGGTCCTGGACGTCGTCTTTGGCGAAGACCACAGCCGCAAACGCGCCGGTCACGTCGCTGCGAACTGCGCCATCATCCGCAAATTCGTCCTCAACCTACTGCGGGCGCAACCCGAAAGCAAGAGTCTCAACCGAAAACGAAACCTTTGCGCTTTATCCGATGAATACCGCCAAAAGTGCCTTGGATTTTAATGCGTTTACCCTGCGGGTACCCCCCCATCTGGCGCGGGTTTAGCGCAGTGTAACTCGTGACCAGCTCATGACGTGGAGGTTGTACCTCTACTGCCGCAACGCGGCAAGCCGAAACCACGCCGCCTGGAGAAATCCGGGCGGCGTGGTCGTTCGGGCGGGGGAGGCTACGCCTCCCGGCATGAACCGGCCCGAGTTACGGCTGCGCCTAAACCCGCACCGGCCGCAGCGGGCCGGCAGTCGGTTGCGCGTTGTGCTGATGGGCTGGTATCTTACGCCACCTGAATTTCAGCTTTTCCCGCCTATGCCCACCCCTACCCCAAACTACTCCGTGCCCGTGCTCGAAACGGCCCGCCTCTGGCTGCGCGGCTACTCGCCCACCGACCTGCCGGCTTTTGTGGCCATGTTCCAGGTGCCCGAGTTCTACCGCTACCTCACCGGCAAGCCCATGAGCGAGGAAGACTGCTGGAGCACCCTGATGCGCAGCGCCGGCCACTGGGCGCTGCGGGGCTATGGCTTCTGGGCCGTGGAGGAAAAGGCCAGCGGCCGCTTCATCGGCTCCATCGGCTTCGTGGACCGCAAGCGCACCATCGAGCCGCCCATCGGCGAGGCGCCGGAAATCGGCTGGGTGCTGGATGCCGCCACCCACGGCCGCGGCTACGCCACCGAAGCCGTGCAGGCCGTGCAGACCTGGGGCGACGCGCACTTCCACGGCGCCCGCACCGTCTGCCTCATGGACCCGGCCAACCTGGCCTCCCGCCGCATCGCCGAGAAGTTCGGCTACCGCGAGTACGCCCGCACCACCTACCACGACGAGCCCGCCGTGCTGCTAGAGCGCCCCGCCCGTGCCGGATAGAAGCGCCACCGCGCCAGGCCGACAAACAAAACAGGGCACCCGTCGCCGGGTGCCCTGTTTTGTTTACCTAAAAGCCTGATGGTGCTTACTGCTGGGCTTCCAGCTTCTGCAGCTCCTTGTAGGTCTTTTGCGACTGGGCGTACTGCCGCTCTACGGCCTGCCGGATGGTGCCGGTGAGGGTATGGTCGTTGAGGGCATCTTCGTAGGCTTTCAGCGCCCACTCCTCGCCGTAGACGTTGGAGCCGAGGATTGCTTTTTTGTCGAAGTCCGTGATGGTAGCTTTGGCGTCCATCCAGACGCGGTAGAGCTTGCCTTTCGCAGTCGTGCTGGTCTGCCGCGGCCCGCCCTGCTGCTGCAGGTAGCCGTTCAGCTCGTTGGCGAACTGCTGGCTCTGGCTCACCAGCTGCTTGTAGTAGCCGGTTAGCTCCGCATCCTGGCTTTCGGCCGCGGCCCGCTGGTAGCCTTCAATCCGGTCATTCACGAAGTAGAGCAGCTCGTGCAGGGTACCGGCCTGGTCGCCTGTACTGGCTTTTCCGGCTTTGCTGCTTCCCAGCAGCTTGCTTACGCCAAACACGAGCAGGGCCCCGCCGAGTATTTTCTGGGTAGTGCTGAGCTTGCCGAGCATCCCGCCCATGCTGCCCTTGCTCAGCCACTGACTGGCTTTCGCAGCCAACGAACCGTTGGCCGTGGAGGAGTAAGAAGAATCATAAGACTGGCCGTAGTCGTCGTCCTGACTGGGGCGGGTAGGTTGCTGGGATGAGTTCATGCGTCGAAAGAAGTTAAGTGACTGGTAACAGGGCTTACGCGGAGCTTTACCCCCGGGTTAGGATGAGCTTGCTCCTGACCGCAGGGGTATATGCTCGGCGGTGGCTCGGCGGACCCGGCGTATCTTGCGGCTTCATTCATGACTGCTCTATGCTTGCTTCTTTGCTGCGGACGTCGCTGGGCCGCCTCCGCGTGGTTGGTTTTCTGGAAGGCGTATCCTTTCTGGTGTTGCTGGGCATTGCCATGCCGCTGAAGTACCTGGCCGGCCAGCCCGACGCGGTGCGGGTAGTGGGCATGGCCCACGGCGTGCTGTTCGTGCTGTATGTGCTGCTGGTAATTCAGGTCAGCCTGGAGCTGAGCTGGTCGTGGCGCAAGGCCTTGCTGGCGCTGGTGGTATCGGTGGTGCCTTTTGGCACGTTCTGGGCCGAGAAGAAGTTGTTTCAGGCCTGACTGAAAACTACCGCCGGTCCGCTCTTTCCTGCGTATGGCGGGGTATGCCTGCTTCTCCTCCCATTCTCCCCCACCTCCCGCCGGACCTGCGCGACCGGCTGGCTCTGGAGCGCACCCACCTGGCCAACGAGCGGACCGTACTCGCCTACGTGCGCACGGGCATGACCCTGATCGTGGCCGGCTTCTCCCTCATCAATTTCTTCCGCGACAATTTTTACATCTGGGTCGGGGCTGCTTTCGTGCCTTTGGGCGTAGGAATCACCGTAGCCGGGTGGTTCCGGTACCGGGCCAAAAGTCAGCGCATTGCCGCGGACGCGCAAGCGCCGGTAGTCCGGTAGGCCCGCCCCTACGCCGCCCGCAGCACCCGCACCGTGACGAGCAGCTGGCCGAGGTGACGCATGGTGTGCTCGGCGGCGTGGACCAGCAACCCCAGCACCGTGGACAGCAGCTGCGCCCGACCCACTCCGCGCGGCTCCGTCAGGGTCGCTGCCGGGGTTGCGCGCAGCTGGGCCAGCGTCCGGTCTACCTGAATACTGAAGGCCTGCACCAGGGCGGCCGGGGTGCCCGGGCTGGCGGGGCCCTGACCTTCGGCGGCCAGATACGTCAGCTGCGCGGCACTGAGCGGCTCAGCCCGGGCGTAGGTGGTGAGGCGGTCCAGTACGCCGGTGAGGTGCTGAAGGTGAAAGCCGGGCGAGGCCAGCCCGGCGGGCTGCTCCCAGAGCAGGGCTTCGGGAAAATCAGTGAGCAGAGCGTTCAGCTCTTCACGGGCCTGCACCAGGGCGTGGGCCACGGGCTGGAGCAGGGGCGGCATATCCGGCAGCGGGCCGCGCAGCCACACTTCGGGCCGATTGGGAGGGGAAGTCATCGGGAGGCAAACCAGGTGCGGCGGGAGTTGTTGGCCATTTTCACTTCGCCGGTTAGTGTGAGCAGAGCGAAGGACCTTAGATCAGTTGACCGAATCGTTGTTACGCTGGTTGGCCTGTCGGCGGGCGCAGCACCCGCGGGGAGTTGCGCAGGCTTTCTCCTGTGGCGGCCCCGAAAAGGCAGCGGCGGGGCAGCCCCAGGCTGTACGGCCGGCCGGTGGGGCCGGGCAAGGTTCCGGAATTGCCCGGGCTGGCCCCCTGATTAAAATCAGCGCGAGGACTGACGTTGCGCATGCCGATGGCCGCCGCATACCCGGTCCTTTGCCAGTGGTTTCACCACTCGCTCAACCCCCACTGATGGCTCCTTCCCTGCTGATTCTTACCGACTTCTTCCTGGCCGCTACCCGCGCCCTCGATTACGCCACCAACCTGGCTGGTCCGCTCGGTGCCCGGCTGGTGCTGCTACACGTCCGCCGCGACTCCGTTCTTGATCCGGAGATGTTTACCGGTAGCCTCTCGAACCTCAACAAAGAGGCCATTGCGCTGGCCTTGAGCAGCATCGCTGGGAACCTGTCGGTGCCGGTAGTAGCGGAAGTGGGGCACGGCCGCGTGGCCTACGCCGTGGCTGATGCCGTGAGCCGTCATCACCCGACCCTGGTGGTGCTGGGCCGCCCCGATACCGAGGCTACCCCCGACGAGCTGGTCAGCACCACCGCCCTCGATATGCTGCGTACGGCCCCTTACCCCATGCTGGTGGTGCCGCACAACATGCCCACCACCAGGCCGCCGCGGCGGGTGCTGCTGGCCGTGGATGGCGAGCCGTTCTCGCTGGGCCAGCACGCGGGAGCCATCCGCCACCTGCTCGCGGCCCTGCACGCGGAAGTGACCGTGCTGCACGTAACGGAAACAGCTACCGCGGCTGAAAGCGCGGCGGCCGCGCTGGAAATAGTGCAGCGGACGGGCCTGACCACTGACCTGGTATCGCCCGTCCGGACCCTAAGCATCACCGCCCCGGCGCCGGCCGAGGCCATTCTGCAGGTGGCCCGGCCCGCCGACTATGATCTGGTGGTGCTCATTGCCCGGCCGCGCAGCTTCCTCGGCGAGCTGTTTCACCACAGCGTCACCGCGCAGGTAGTATTGCACAGCGCCGTGCCCGTGCTGGTGCTGCCCGCCGTATAAGCACCCAAATACCGCACCGGCCCACAGCCACGGCCCTTCGGGTCTCGTCCACGCGCTACCCATGCAATACCACGTTGCCTCAGTTGCCGATGTCGCGCAAGAGCTGAAATCCACGCCCGCCGGGCTCGACGCGGCTACTTCCCGGCAGCGGCTGACCGAGCATGGCCCGAACGTATTGGCCGACGCCAGGAAGAAGACCGTGTGGCAGCTGCTGCTGCACCAGCTGGCCGACGTGATGATCCTGGTGCTGCTGGTGGCCGCCGGGGTGTCGGGGGCCGCGGGCGAGTGGAAATCGGTCTACGTCATCCTGGCTATTGTCGTGCTCAATGCCGTTATCGGCTTCGTGCAGGAATACCGGGCCGACAAGGCCATGGAAGCCCTCCAGAAGATGGCCGCCAGCCAGGCCCAGGTGCTGCGCAACGGCCAGCCCGTAGAAATTGCGGCGGCCGACCTGGTGCCCGGCGACGTGGCGGTGCTCGAAGCCGGCGACGTGATTCCGGCCGACGTGCGCTTCCTGGAAACCCACGCGCTGAAAGTGGACGAGTCCTCGCTGACCGGGGAGTCGGCTAACGTGGAGAAGACGCCGGACGCGCTGCCCGCCGGCGAGCTGCCGCTCGGCGACCGGCTGAACATGGGCTACAAAGGCACCTTCGTGACCAACGGCCGGGCCACGGCCTACGTGGTGGCTACGGGCATGAAAACGGAGCTGGGCAAGATTGCCACCCTCATTCAGACCGACGAAACGGTGACACCGCTGCAAAAGCGGCTGGCCACGCTGGGCAAGTATCTGTCGGCCGCGGCGCTGCTTATCGGCGCGCTCTTTTTCGGGGTGGGCTGGCTGCGGGGCGAGCCGTTGGGGAGTCTGCTGCTGGTATCCATTTCGCTGGCCATCGCGGCGCTGCCCGAAGCGCTGCCCGCGCTGGTCACCGTGTCGCTGGCGCTGGGTGCCAGGCGGCTGATAAAGGACCAGGCCCTGATTCGTAAGCTGCCGGCCGTGGAAACGCTGGGCTCGGTCACCTACATCTGCACCGACAAAACGGGTACCCTCACGCTCAATAAAATGACGGTGGAGCACGTGTATGCCGCGCCGGATTTTGCCCTGCCGGCGCTGGATAGTAAAACCGGCCTGCTGGCGGCCATGGCCCTGAATAACGACGTGACCCAGGACCCGGCCGGCAACTGGCTGGGCGACTCCACCGAGGTGGCGCTGGGACAATACGCGGCCGGCAAAGACCACGCCCGGGCCGCCCTCGAAAGCCGGTTTCCGCGGGTTGGCGAGCTGCCGTTCGACTCGGAGCGCAAGTGCATGACGACGCTGCACCAGACCGACCAGGGCGTGCTCTGTATTACCAAAGGGGCGCTGAGCGCGCTGTTCGACCAACTCGAACAGAGCCAGCAAGCCGAAATTCCCGAGCTGCGGCGGCGCGCGGACGAATGGGCCGCCAAGGGCTTCCGGGTGCTGGGCTACGCGGGCAAGCTGCTGCCGGAGCTGCCGGCCGAAGTCACGCCCGCCACGATTGAAACCGGGCTGAGCTTCCTCGGCTTCGCGGGCCTGATTGACCCGCCCCGCGAAGAAGCCAAGCAGGCCGTGGCCGAATGCAAGGCCGCCGGCATCATTGCCGTGATGATTACCGGCGACCATCCCCTCACGGCCAAGGCCATTGCCGGGCAGCTGGGCATCCTCTCCGGGCCCGATGAGCTGGTGATGACCGGCCCGGAGCTCACCAAGCTCGACGAGCCGGCCTTTGCCGCCGTGGTGGAAAAAGTGCGGGTGTACGCCCGCGTGGACCCGGCCCAGAAGCTGCGCATCATCAGCGCTTTACAAGCCAAACACCAGTTCGTAGCCATGACCGGCGACGGCGTGAACGACGCCCCGGCCCTGAAAAACGCCGACATCGGCGTGGCCATGGGCATCAACGGCACGGAGGTAGCCAAGGAGGCGGCCGCCATGATTCTGCTCGACGACAACTTCGCTACCATCGTGCAGGCCGTGGAGCACGGGCGGCGCATCTTCGACAACATTCTCAAATTCATTCGCTACATCCTGGCGGGCAGCGTGGGCGAAATCGTGGCCCTTTTCTTCGCGCCGTTCTTTGGGCTGCCCGTGCCCCTGCTGGCCATTCACATCCTGTGGATTAACCTGATAACCAACGGCCTGCCCGGCCTGGCGCTGGCCTACGAGCCGTCGGAAAAGAACAGCATGCGGCGCCCGCCCATCGACCCGCGCCAAACCATCTTCGCCAACGGGCTGGGCTGGTTCATTGTCCTGGTCGGGGTGCTCGTTGGAGGATTAACTATCGGGACGCAGGCCTGGGCGCTGCGCAACGGCACCGCAAACTGGCAAACCATGGCCTTCACGGTGCTCTGTTTCAGCCAGCTGGGCCTGACGTTCGCCATTCGGTCGCGGCAGGAATCCATTTTCAGCATCGGCCTATGGTCCAACAAACCCATGCTGGGAGCAGTGGCGTTGACCGGGTCGCTGCACCTGCTGATTGTGTACACCCCTTTCTTCAACGACCTGTTCAGCACGCAGCCCCTGACCTGGGCAGAGCTGGCCATCACCCTGGCCGTATCAAGCCTGGTGTTCTGGGCAGCAGAATTACAGAAGCTCATCAGCCGCCGGCGGGGGCAGCCGGTGGTACAGGTCCCGGTGGCGGCCGGTGGCGCAGCGCTTCCAGTGGCAACGGCCTGAGGCAGCCACCGCCGGGCACGCCCTGGCATTTCGCACCATTCCCGGAGGCTTGGTCATTCGGCCCTGCCCCCCCCTTTTTCCGCGCTCATGCATCATCGTCTCCTGCACCAATCCGCTGTCCTAACGCTGGACTACGACTCGGTCGATGACTACCTGCACGCCATTTGGGCCCCGGAGCAAGACCTGGATACCACCCGCGCCGGCTACGAACAAATGCTGGCCCAGCTGCAAACCGTGCATTGCCACCGGCTGCTCGACGACCGGCGGCAAGCCTGCCTGATGTGGGATGAATTGGCGGACTGGCTGGCCACTGACTGGTACCCGCGGGCACGCCGCGCCGGACTGACGGCGCACGTGGTGGTATTTTCAGCCGACTTTTACGGGCACCGCGCCACCGAGGTAGTTATGGCCGGGGCCGGCCTGATGCGGGGATTCAGCTCAGAAGAGGCCGCCCGCCGGGCGCTGTTGACCACCTGAACCATTGATCATGGTGAGCAGGGGTAGCGCTGGAATTGAAAGCGGCCCTAGCCAAGGGGCGCGGAGACACTCTCGCGGAGCGGTTGGGCGTGGTTTCACCGGTTCCGCCCCTGGCGGCAGGGGCTGCCCTCTACCCGCTGGCCGAAGCGGAGGCTCATCTGACAGAAGAACCCCAGCGCCCGGCCTGATTCGGGGATTTGGCCCAAGAGATGCGGGGGGAGGCGCACGACTGGAATTGCGGCTACTCCACCCCGCCGGCGGCCCAGCGCAGCGTGGCCTGGGTTTGGGCGTACTTGGCCTGCAGC
>NZ_BAABDJ010000012.1:0-4487 GCF_039539565.1 Hymenobacter fastidiosus
TACTGCCCAGCACCGTTACCGTGGCCGTCGCCGAAGTGGCATTGCCCTGGGCGTCGGTGAGCGTGAGGGTCACGATGCGGGCCCCCAGCGTGGCGCAGCTGAAGCTGCTTGGGCTCACCCTGCGGGTGGCGATGCCGCAGTTGTCGGAGCTGCCGTTATCTACATCGGCGGCCGTAATGGTGGCTGTGCCCAGGCTGAGCGTGACCGTCACCGGTTTGGTGCGGGCCACGGGGGCCTCGTTATCGGTCACGATGATGCTCTGGTCATACGTGGCTTTATTGCCCGCCCCGTCGGTTGCCGTCCAGGTGATNNGTCCTCCACGGTCACGGTCGCCGTCGCCGTCGCAGTATTGCCGAAGACATCGGTCACGGTCAGCGTCACGGGGTTGGCCCCGCGGTTGGCGCAGGTAAAGCTGCTGGGCGACACGCTCAGCCCGCCGCCGGCCCCGAAGCCACAGTCCGCGGTGGAGCCGTTATTCACCGTGGCCGCCGTGATGGTAGCGTTGCCGGTGGCATCGAGCTGCACCGTGGCGGCCTGGGCCAGGGCCACCGGGGCCGCGCACACGGTGAAGGCCACCCCGTTGCTGGTACCGCCGGGCGTGGTGATGGTTACGTTGCCGCTGGTGGCGCCCGCCGGCACGGTGGCCGTGGCCGTGGTGGCATTCGTCACGCTGAAGGTGATGGCGGCCGTGCCGTTGAAGCTCACGCCCGTGGCCCCGGTGAAGTTAGTGCCCGTGAGCGTGATGCTCGTGCCCGCCGGGCCGCTGGTGGGCGAGAGGCTGCTGATGACCGGCGGCGGCCCCACCTGGCGCAGCACCGACACCGTGGCGCTGTTGACATTGGCCACGGCCAGGTCGGGCTTGCCGTCCCCGTCCACGTCCCCGATGCTCACCGAAATGGGCTGGCTGCCGGTGGTAAAGTCCACTTTGGCGGCGAAGCTGGCCGTGCCCGCCGTGCCCGTGTTGCGCAGCACCGACACCGTGGCGCTGTTGACATTGGCCACGGCCAGGTCGGGCTGGCCGTCCCCGTCCACGTCCCCGATGCTCACCGAAAAGGGATTCGCGCCGGTGGGGAAGTCCACTTTGGCGGCGAAGCCGACCGTGCCCGCCGTGCCCGTGTTGCGCAACACCGATACCGTATTGCTGCCATTATTGGCCACGGCCAGGTCGGGCTGGCCGTCCCCGTCCACGTCCCCGATGCTCACCGAAACGGGATTTGTGCCGGTGGGGAAGTCCACTTTGGCGGCGAAGCTGACCGTGCCCGTGTTGCCCGTGTTGCGCAGCACCGACACCGTGGCGCTGCCATTATTGGCCACGGCCAGGTCGGGCTGGCCGTCCCCGTTCACGTCCCCGATGCTCACCGAAAAGGACAGGCTGCCGGTGGTAAAGTCCACTTTGGCGGCGAAGCTGACCGTGCCCGCCGTGCCCGTGTTGCGCAGCACCGACACCGTGTTGCTGAACTGATTGGCCACGGCCAGGTCGGGCTTGCCGTCCCCGTCCACGTCCCCGATGCTCACCGAGCGGGGACCCTCGCCGGTGGCAACGTCCACTTTGGCGGCGAAGCTGGCCGTGCCCGCCGTGCCCGTGTTGCGCAGCACCGACACCGTGGCGCTGCTGAAATTGGCCACGGCCAGGTCGGGCTTGCCGTCCCCGTCCACGTCCCCGATGCTCACCGAAAAGGGACTATTGCCGGTAGCGAAGTCCACTTTGGCGGCGAAGCTGGCCGTGCCCGCCGTGCCCGTGTTGCGCAGCACCGACACCGTGGCGCTGCTGGAATTGGCCACGGCCAGGTCGGGCTTGCCGTCCCCGTCCACGTCCCCGATGCTCACCGAGTAGGGCTGGCTGCCGGTGGCAACGTCCACTTTGGCGGCGAAGGCCACGGCCCCGTTCAGGGTCACGACGAAGGGCTGGCCGGCGTAGGCCGTGCGGGCGCTGGTCAGGTTCGTGACCGAGGGGTACTGGTACGTCGCGCCCAGCGGCACGCTCACCGTCAGGCTGGTGGGGCTGGCCGCCGTCACGGCCGCCCGCGTGGCCCCGAAGAACACCACGTTCTGGCTGGCCACGGCGTCGAAGCCGGTGCCCGCGATGGTCACGCTCGTGGCTATCGGCCCGCTCAGGGGCGTGAAGCTGGTGATGGTCAGCGGCGGCACCACCGTGAAGGCCACCCCGCCGGACGTGCCGCCTGGCGTGCTGATGGTCACGTTGCCGCTGCTGGCCCCCGCCGGCACGGTGGCCGTGGCCGTAGTGGCGCTCGTCACGGCGAAGGTGCCGGCCGCCGTACCGTTGAAGCTCACGCCCGTGGCCCCGGTGAAGCCCGTGCCCGTCAGCGTGATGCTCGTGCCCACCGGTCCGCTCGCGGGCGAGAGGCTCGTGAGCCCCGGCGCGGATGCCTGGTTGAGCCGCACACTCACCGTGTTGGCGCCGACGTTGGCCGTGAGTAAGTCGAGGTCGCCGTCGCCGTCCACGTCGCCCACCGCCACGCTGCCCGACTGGTTGCCCACGCCCACTTCGGGGTTGGTAGCCGGGGCCGTGAAGTTGCCCATCCCGTCGTTGAGCCGCACGCTCACCGTGCCACTTGTGTTGAAGTTGGCCGTGAGTAAGTCGAGGTCGCCGTCGCCGTCCACGTCGCCCAGCGTCATGCTCTGCGGGGTGGGACCCACGCCCACTTCGGGGTTGGTAGCCGGGGCCGTGAAGTTGCCCATCCCGTCGTTGAGCCGCACGCTCACCGTGCCACTTGTGTTGAAGTTGGCCGTGAGTAAGTCGAGGTCGTCGTCGCCGTCTACGTCGCCCAACGCCACGCTGGCGGGGTTAGCGCCCACGCCCACTTCGGGGTTGGCAGCCGGGGCCGTGAAGTTGCCCGTGCCGTCGTTGAGCCGCACGCTCACCGTATTCCCAAATCGGCTGGCCGTAAGCAGGTCCAGGTCCCCGTCGCCGTCCACGTCGCCCAAAGCCACGCTTACTGGGCGGGTGCCCACGGTGACCTCGGGGTTAATTGTCGGGGCCGAGAAGTTGCCCGTGCCGTTGTTGAGCCGCACGCTCACCGTGCCGTTGAGGTCGAAGTTGGACGCTAGCAGGTCCAGGTCGCCGTCGCCGTCCACGTCGCCCAAAGCCACGCTGCTGGGCAAAGAGCCCACGGTGACCTCGGGGTTGGTGACCGGCGGCGTAAAGTTGCCCATCCCGTCGTTGAGCCGCACGCTCACCGTGCTGCTGCTGGCGTTGGCCGTGAGCAGGTCCAGGTCGCCGTCGCCGTCCACGTCGCCCAAAGCCACGCTTAATGGGCGATTGCCTACGCCCACCTCGGGGGTGGTGGTGGTGGCCGGGGCCGGGGCCGAGAAGCTGCCCGTGCCGTTGTTGAGCCGCACGCTCACCGTGTTGCTGAATTCGTTGGCCGTGAGCAGGTCCAGGTCGCCGTCGCCGTCCACGTCGCCCACCGCCACTCTGCGCGGGGCAACGCCCACGGCGGGGTTGGCGTTGATGGCCGGGGCCACGAAGTTGCCCCGGCCCGTGCCGCCAGTAGCCGCCGTGAACTGGTGCACCTGCCCGCGGGCCAGAGTGCCCACGCCGGTGGCCGTGGCCGTGGCGGCGGTGGTGGTGGTCACCAGCAGCGTCTCGCCGGGCCGGAAGTTATTCGTCGGGTTGAAGGTGATGGTGCTGCCGCTCACGCTGGCCGCCCCGCCCTGGGTGCCAAACAGCCGCCCGCCCCGCTGCTGGCTGAACACCCGCACCGCCTGCTGGGTGGCGGCCGTGTTCTGCATCTGTTGATTAAAGGTCACGGCCACGGGGGCAGCGGCCGCCGCGTTGCGCAGGTTGCGCACGGGCGCCCGGCTGGTGATGGCCAGCGGCGCCGGCACCGTAACCGTGAAGGACCTCCCGTTGCTGGTGCCGCCCGGCGTAACAATGGTCACGTTGCCGCTGGTGGCCCCCGCCGGCACGGTGGCCGTGGCGGTGGTGCCATTCGTCACGCTGAAGGTGCCGGCCGTCATGCCGTTGAATCGGATGCCCGTCGCGCCGGTGAAATTGTCGCCCGTCAGCGTCACGCTCGTGCCCACCGGCCCGCTCGTGGGCACGAGGCTGTCGATAAAGGGGGAATTGCTAGGGGTGCCGCCGCCGCCATCATCGCCTGGGACCACCACTTGAAAGCCCCTCAACGGAGTAGCTGATGAAGTTGTCGTGCCCCCCACTCCGCTCTGCTTCCGCCCACCGCGCGGCGGGCTCAAGACCTTCCCGCTGCCCGGCGTGGCCGGCGCGCTGCTCATAAAGCGGTCGAAGCCAAAGGCCGGGCTGACCGTGGCGGGCGCGTTAAGCTGGTTGCGCGCGGGGCCGCGGCCGGTGAGCCCGGGGGCCTGGGCAAAAGTCGGGGTCAGCGGCAACCCTGCCACCAGCAGCAGCAAGGCCAGAAACCCGAAGCGGCGGCAAACCCGCGGCAGGATAGTGAGGGTTGGTTTCATAAGAAAGGGGGGCGAAAATATGAAGACCTGTTTCCCGCCGA
>NZ_BAABDJ010000013.1:0-61786 GCF_039539565.1 Hymenobacter fastidiosus
TACACTCATGCGAACATGAGCTGATGTCGAGTGCTGATCCGACCCGGTAAAATGAGCTTCCTTAAAAGCCCTGTTACGCGTGTTCTACTTCGTCGTCCGAAGACAACCAAGTCTTACCAATTTGTCATTTCCAATCATTCAAAGAACGTCTGTCACTCCCTATTGGTGTGACGTTGTACCAACCCGTCCGGTTGGCTTGTCTCTCGCTTGCTACACCCCTTCCGTTGAAGCGGGCTGCAAAGGTAAGCAGCTTTTTGACTACCACAAGAAAAGAAACATCTTTTTTTCTTGCCCTGTTTTCCTTTTGCTCCTCTTCCTTCCGAAGCGGGCTGCAAAGGTAACTTCCTTTTCGGCCTTTCCAAGTAACAGAAGCAGTTTTTTTATTCCCTGCTTCCAGGGCTGATGCTGTTTCGCCCCCTTCCTCTTGAAGCTGGCTGCAAAGGTAAGTCGACTCGTTTCAACTTTCCTACTCCCGACTCACCTTTTTGTTTCACCCCCTACAGGATGAGCAAAACGATGGAAAACTACCGCAACCCTTCAAGACTGTTTTCCTTACCGCGTTTCGGTTAGGGAGGGCAAAGGTGCACGGTTTTTTCGGGCGAAGCAACAGCCCCATAATAATCCCCGGTTCATAAGAGTTCTTATCGTAGCCTGCCTTGCTAATTACTATTTGGCAAACAGACACTTAGCAACCCGATTGCGGCGGATAGCTACAGTAAAGAGTTCTGAATTTTCTTATCATTGGCGTTCAAACGGGCCTTTTAAACGCGAAAAAGCCGATGCAGCTGTCAGCTACACCGGCTCTCCTGAGATTGTGCTTTACTGCAGATGCAACGTGCTGACGCGGTCGGGACCCACGCTTACGATACGGATGGGCACCTGTAGGTGCTGTTCCAGGAAATGCAGGTAGTCTTTTAGCTCCGTCGGTAAAGACTCCGGATTGGATATGCTTTGTAAATCGACCTTCCAGCCGGGTAGCGTTACATAAACGGGTTGCATGGTTTGCAAGGCGTCCAGGTCGGGAAGCTTGTCGGTTGTCTCGCCTTCGGAGTTGCGGTAATGGGTGCAAACACGGATTTCATCAAAATCATCGAGCACGTCGGCTTTCATCAGATGCAGCTCGCTGACGCCGTTAAGCATAATAGTATAGCGCAGAGCGGGCAGGTCAATCCAGCCGCAGCGGCGCGGCCGGCCGGTCGTGGCCCCGAACTCACGGCCGGCAGTGCGGATTTGCTCCCCTACCTCATCATGAAGCTCGGTGGGGAATGGGCCGCTGCCAACGCGGGTGCAGTACGCTTTCGTAATGCCGAACACCTTATCGATGTGGCGGGGGGCAATACCAAGGCCGGTACAGGCACCGGCGACTACCGTGCTGGATGAGGTCACGAAGGGGTAGGTACCAAAATCAATATCCAGCAATGAACCCTGAGCGCCCTCCGCCAGAATCCGCTTACCCTGCTTGAGCAGGTCGTTCAGCAGATATTCAGTATCCGTCAGATTCAGGGTGCGCAGGTAGTCGATGGCGGAAAAGAAGTCTGCTTCAAACTCTTCGATTTCCAGTTCCCGGTTATGGAAGGCAGCAATAGACGCGTGGCGGGCCACCGCTTCCGCGTAGCGTTCCTTGAAATCGGGGAGCAGTACATCACCGATGCGCAGGCCGGTGCGGCCGATTTTGTCCTGGTAGGTGGGGCCGATTCCTTTGAGAGTAGAACCGATTTTGCCCCCGCCCCGGGCTTCTTCCAGAATCCGGTCGAGGGCGCGATGCGACGGCAGGATGAGCTGAGCCTTTTTGGAGATGTAGAGGTTGCGGGTGCCATCTACTCCCCTATCGGTGAGCTTCTGGAGCTCTACACGGAACACGACCGGGTCGAAAACCACGCCGTTGCCGACGACATTGATGATGTGCGGGTGGAAAATCCCCGATGGCACCTGGTGCAGGACGTGCTTGGTACCGTCGAAGGTGAGCGTGTGGCCGGCATTGGGGCCACCCTGGAAGCGGGCTACTACATCGTAGGTGGGAGCCAGGACATCGACAATCTTGCCTTTGCCTTCATCGCCCCATTGGAGGCCTACTAGTACGTCTACGGGCATTACTGCGGGGTTTTGAGTAACTCGGCGGCGGCCGATTCGCTTTCCGCAATCGTGAAGATGGCGTTGAGCTTGGTCAGGGCGAGCATTTTGCGAGGATGGTCGGCGGGGTTGATGAGGACCAACTCGCCCCCACGGCTGCGGAATTTGGTGAGCAAGGACACCAGCACCCCGATGCCGGTGCTATTGATATAGCGTACACCCGACAAGTCGATGGCGCAGAGCATCACGGAGTCGCCGAGATGCTCATCCACGGACTGGAGCAGTTGCTGGGTGTCGGGGCTACCGATCAGGTCGCCGGAAAGGCTGACGTGCAGAATGCCGTTGCTTACGGAGGATTCAGTTTTCATGCGTTGGCTGCGTGCGCGGCGGCTTTGGCGCGACAATCGCCACAGACACCATACAGGTTCAAAGAGTGGTGCAAGATATGGAAATTCAAAAGCTCGCCGACCATCGTCTGGATGCCATGAATGCGCGGGTCACAGAACTCAACGACTTTATGACACTCCGTACAGATGACGTGATCATGCTGCCGGTAGCCGTACGACTTCTCGTACTGAGCCAGGTTGCGCCCGAACTGATGCTTGCTGACCAGACCATGCTCTACCAGCAAATCGAGGGTATTATATACCGTAGCGCGACTCACCTGCAGGCCCTGGTGCTTCATGCCGGCAAATAGCTCTTCTACATCGAAGTGGCCGGTGCGGGAGTAGATTTCCTCCAGAATAGCGTAGCGCTCGGAAGTCTTTCGCAGCCCTTTGTTTTCGAGGTAAGCGGTGAATATTTTCCGTACCTCCGCAAACTTCTCTTTATCAAGCATTTTGTAACCTTATATATAAGGAGTGGCAAAGATAAGCAGAAATGAGAGTGAATCCAGCTTACCGCCCGCATTGGGGTTGAAGTCTTACAACCAATGGGCAAGCCTTTGGTGAGGGCCAATACCTGGAAAGAAGACTTAAATCGTCCGGCTACGCCGGTGTAACCCGGATGCAAGCCGCTTCACGGGCGCTTGACAAAACACTAAAGGGAGTATGCTCCACCAGCACTTTGTACCAATTAAGACTTTATAAACTTTTTAGAGCCTAGCTATCGAATCGCTCTACTAACAAGACCCCGTTTACCTTGCTCAAACGCTAAACGCTGGATGAGCTTAGTTAGGTGGGCCGTGTCGTTGACGTAAACAATAATGTGGCCCTCGAACATCCCGTCGTTGGAATCGATGGTAATGGAGCGCATGTTCACCTTGAGGCTGGTACTGATGATTTTGGTTACGTCGTTTACCAGGCCTACCCGGTCGGAGCCCTGAATGCGGATACCCGCCAGAAAGACCAGTTCCAGCTGATCGGTCCATTTAGCGCGCACGATGCGGTTACCATAATTCGACATCATCCCTACGGCCTTCGGGCAGGAAGTGCGGTGGATAACGATGCCCTCGTCGGTTTCGAAGCCGAACACGTCGTCGCCGGGAATCGGGTTGCAGCAGGGCGCGATGGTGTAGTCGAACTTATCGGTGTGCTCGCCGATGACGAGCATGTCGGCCCGCACCCCACGGATTTTCTGCACTTCCTTGTCGAACGTCCTGGCTTCGAGGATGGACGGCGGCCGCGGCGGCTCGATGGCCGGATCGAACAATTCTCCTTTTATTTCGCGCCCATCGATCTGGCCGGTGGCCAGGCGGAAGAAGAAATCCTGCGGATTGTAGATGTTGAAGTGGGCAAACAGTCGGTTCAGGTTATCCGGCGTTGATTCTACCCCCAGCAGTTCCAACCGCTTTTCCACGAGGTAACGGCCGTCTTCGGCTTTGTTGCGCTTGTCGTCGCGCAGGTACTCGCGGATTTTGTTGCGGGCCTTGGCGGTACTCACATATTGCAGCCACTCCTCGGTGGGCTTCTGCTTCTGCGAGGTCAGAATTTCGATCTGGTCGCCGTTGTGCAGCTGGTAGCTCAGCGGCTGCAGCTTCTGATTTACCTTGGCCCCGAGGCACTGCAGACCGATGTGGGTGTGAATCTCGAAGGCGAAATCCAGCGCCGTGGACTTTTCGGGCAGGATGACCAGCTTGCCTTTGGGCGTAAAGGCGTAAACTTCCTTCACGAACAGATTCTGGCGGAACTCGTCCATAAATTCCAGGGCGCTGGAGTTGTTGGTTTCGAGCATCTCCCGAACCTTGGCAATCCAGGCTTCCAGCGTCGATTCGGGCTGGGGCGTGCCGGTATCCTTATACTTCCAGTGGGCGGCGTAGCCTTTCTCGGCAATGTCGTCCATGCGGCGGCTGCGGATCTGCACTTCCACCCACTGCCCGGTGCGCGACATGACGGTGGTGTGCAGGCTTTCGTAGCCGTTGGCCTTAGGCGTGCTCACCCAGTCGCGCAGCCGGTCGGGGTTGGGCTGGTAGAAGTCCGTGACGATGCTATACACCTGCCAGCAGGCCGCTTTTTCCTGCTCCGGCGGCACGTCCAGAATCACGCGGATGGCGAACAGGTCGTACACTTCATCGAAGGTCACGTTCTGCTTGCGCATCTTCCTTAATATGGAGTAAATGCTTTTGGGCCGGCCCTTGATTTCGAAACTAAAGCCCTGCGCCTTCAGCTCCTCATCTACGGGCGCCACGAAGTCCTTGATGAAGCGGTTACGCGCCCCCCGGCTCTGGCGGACTTTGTTCGTCAGCTCGTTGAAGACTTCGGTGTCGGTATACTTCAGGTAGAGGTCCTCCAGCTCGCTCTTGATGGCGTAGAGGCCCAGGCGGTGAGCCAGCGGCGCGTAGAGGTAGCTGGTTTCGGAGGCAATTTTGAGCTGCTTGTGGCGGGGCATCGAGTCGAGCGTCCGCATGTTGTGCAGACGGTCGGCGAGCTTGATGAGAATCACGCGCACGTCTTCCGAGAGCGTGAGCAGCATCTTGCGGAAGTTCTCGGCCTGCTCGGAGGTGCCGTACTCAAACACGCCCGAAATCTTGGTCAGTCCGTCCACGATGCGGGCGACTTTGGCCCCGAACTCGCGCTCCACGTCGGCAATTTCCCAGGGCGTATCCTCTACCACGTCGTGTAGTAAAGCGGCCACGATGCTGGTCGTGCCCAGCCCGATTTCCTCCACCACAATCTGGGCCACGGCCAGCGGATGCAGAATGTAGGGCTCCCCGGACTTACGGCGCATTTCCTTATGGGCTTCCAACGACGTGTTAAAAGCCTTTTTAATCAACTTGGCGTCGTTGCCGGACAGGTAAGGCTTGGCCGTGCGCAGCAGGCGGCGGTACTGCCGCAGAATTTCGTTACGCTCTACTTCGGGGTCAATCAGGGTTGCCATGATACGGGGTGCGGCCCAGCAGGCCACGGGAACTGGATGATCGGTGCGAAAGTACTACAGCCCCGCCGGGGTTTAGGACCGGAACGCCGCTTTTATAACACCACAACCCGGAAAATAGCGCCAAATGGCATTCCCGCCGCTTCGGCCCATCTGTTTCCTGGCCCAATTTCGCGCTCCGATTTGAATTTTAACATTGCTTGCGTAGCTTTGCGCCCCCGAGGCAGACGGCCTCACCCGCGGATATGGCGAAATTGGTAGACGTGCCAGATTTAGGATCTGGTGCCGCAAGGCGTGTGGGTTCGAGTCCCTCTATCCGCACTTTTTAGTTTTTTTACCGCCTCAAGAACCCTCAACCCACCCGTTGGGGGTTTCTTTTTCACCGGCTGCGGCCGGCTGCTTTTCTTCGTTACCCTTAACCGACGCCCGTTTTGAATATCACCCTCGACAAAAACGACGACCAGCTTAGTGCCATCCTGACAGTACACCTGACGGAGGCTGATTACGCGGCCACCGTGGAAAACAAGCTGAAAGACTACAGCAAGAAGGCGCAGATCAAAGGGTTCCGGCCGGGTAAAGTGCCCGTGGCACTCGTGCGCAAGATGTATGGCAAAGGCATCCTGGCCGAGGAAATCAACGGCATGCTGGGCAAAGCCGTGGATGGCTACATCAAGGACAACAACATCAAAATCCTCGGCGAGCCCCTGCCCGTGCAGGTGACCGATATCGATTTCGACACCCAGAAGGAGTTTGATTTCAAGTTTGAGCTGGGCCTGCTGCCCGACTTCGAGCTGCCCGCCGACCAGACCCTGACCATCGACCGCCACCAGGTGAGCCTCGACGACAGCACGCTGGAAGAAACCTACGACCAGATCAACCGCCAGTTTGGCCAGAGCACCAACCCCGAGGTTTCGGAAGCCGGTGACTTCCTGTACGGCAAGCTGAAAAAGGCTGACGACGAGGCCTCCGAGCGCCCCGTGCTGATGCCTATTAATAAGGTGAAAAACGGCGCCGATAAGTTCGTGGGCGTAAAGCCCGCCGACGTTATCACCTTCGACCTGAAGGAAGCTTTCGACGGCGATGCTACGGCCATTGCGTCGTTCTCCGGCCTTTCGAAGGAGGAAGCCGCCAACATCAGCGGGGAGTACACGCTGACGGTGGAGAAAGTGAACCGCACCGAGAAGCCCGAGCTGGACCAGGAGCTATTCGACAAAGTATTCGGCAAGGACATCGTGACCTCGTCGGAAGAATTCGACACGAAAGTGCGCGAGACCATCCAGGAGAACTACGACCGTGAAGCCGAAGGCTTCGTGAACCGCCAGATCATCGACAAGATGGTGGAGGCTACGACCATCCAGATTCCAACCGAGTTCTTCAAGAAGTGGCTCTTGCGCGCTAATGCCGGCAAGCTGACCGCCGAGCAGATCGAAGAGCACTACAACGACTACGAGAAGGAGTTGAAGTGGTCGATGATCCGCAACAAGGTGGTGGAAGAGCAGGGGCTGAAGGTGTCGAACGACGAAATCGTGGAGCGCACCATGCAGAAGATCATGGGTCAGTTCAACCTGCCCGAAATCAGCGCCGAGCTGGAGGAGTCGGTGCGGGGTTTCGCCGACAACTTCCTGCGTCAGGAGAACGGTAAGAACTACGTGACCGAGTATGAAGCCATTCTGGCAGAGAAAGTGATTGAAAACCTGCGCGGCAAAGTTGTTGTTACTGACAACCCGATTTCGGCCCAGGACTTCCGGACTCAGAACGCTGGCTAACGCTTAGCGCTGCGGTTTTCAAACCAACAAAAAAGCCCTTACTTGCCGTCAGGGCTTTTTTGTTGCCCTCTGGTTTCGCTCTCAACTTCTCCCCCACTACTTTTTCCATCATGCTGAATAAACAAGAATTCCGCAAGTTCGCCGTCAAAGGCCAGGGCCTCAGCGGCCTGGGCGTGGACCAGTATCTGAACCACGTTGAAGGTCAGGTGCGCTCCGGGATGATGCTGCCCACGGGCATGACCCGCTCGGTGATTGAGGAGCGCCCCACGCGCTTCGCCGAAATCGACGTATTCTCCCGCCTGATCATGGACCGCATCGTGTTCCTGGGTACGGCCGTCGACGATTATATCGCCAACATCATCACCGCCCAGCTCCTCTTCCTGGAGTCGGCCGATGCCAAGAAGGACATTTTGCTCTACATCAACTCGCCCGGCGGCTCGGTGTACGCCGGCCTAGGCATCTACGACACCATGCAGTACGTGGGTCCGGATGTAGCCACGATCTGCACTGGTCTGGCCGCTTCGATGGGGGCGGTATTGCTGGCCGGGGGGGCCAAGGACAAGCGTTCGGCTTTGCCGCACGCCCGCGTGATGATTCACCAGCCTTCGGGTGGCGCGCAAGGCCAGTCGTCGGATATCGAAATCACGGCCCGCGAGATTCTCAAGCTCAAGAAGGAGCTCTACGACATCCTGGCCCAGCACACCGGCAAAACCTACCAGGAAATCCACGACAACTCGGACCGCGACTACTGGATGCGCGCCGACGAAGCCAAGGAGTACGGCCTGATCGACGAAGTGCTGGAGAAGAAAGTAGCGTAAGCAGCGTTTTCTTCTCATCCCCACATCGGCTGTCATCCTGAGCTTGCGAAGGACCTGCCTCCTGCCGCACTGCAACCTTTTTCAGTAAGCAAAGCCCTTTACTGGTATACGGTAAGGGGCTTTGTGCGTTGAAATGAGCGTTGTAGTGCAGCAAGAGGCAGGTCCTTCACTCCGCTACGCTGCATTCAGGATGACAGCTGAATTGGCGCCAAAAGCAACTTTTTTCCGCGCGTAGGGCGTTGGCCTTTTTGTACCTTTGAGGTAGTTGGATGAAAACCCGGCTTCCTTCCCCCTTTTTCTGAGAGTCCTAGAAATGGCAGATATAACGTGCTCCTTCTGCGGTAAGAGCAAAAAAGACGTCACGGTCATGATTTCCGGCATCAATGCCCACATCTGTGAGCGGTGCGTGGGCCAGGCCCAGCAAATCCTGAACGAGGAGAACAAGATTCGCTCGAACTCGAAGACGCCGAAGTTCAACCTCGTGAAGCCGCGCGAGATGAAGGACTACCTCGACCAGTACGTGGTGGGCCAGGACGAAGCCAAGAAGGTGATGTCGGTGGCCGTGTACAACCACTACAAGCGCCTGATGCAGCAGAAGCCCTCGACCAAGGACGACGTGGTGATTGAGAAGTCGAACATTATGATGGTGGGCGAAACCGGCACGGGCAAGACCTTCCTGGCCAAGATGCTGGCCAACATTCTGCAGGTGCCCTTCTGCATCGCCGATGCCACGGTGCTCACCGAGGCCGGCTACGTGGGCGAGGACGTGGAAAGCATCCTCACCCGCCTGCTCCAGGCCGCCGACTACAACGTGGAAGCCGCCGAGCGCGGCATCGTTTACATCGACGAAGTAGATAAGATTGCCCGCAAGAGCGACAACCCCAGCATCACCCGCGACGTGAGCGGCGAAGGCGTGCAACAGGCCATGCTGAAGCTGCTCGAAGGCACTACCGTTAACGTGCCCCCGCACGGCGGCCGCAAGCACCCCGAGCAGAAGATGATTACGGTGAACACCGAGAACATCCTGTTCATCTGCGGCGGCGCCTTCGTGGGCATTGAGCGCATCATCAAGAGCCGGCTGAACACCAAGCCCATGGGCTTCGCCAAGACGCTGCTCGACGACAAGGTGGACACCAACAACTTCCTGCGCTACGTGACGGCCATGGACCTGAAAGCCTTCGGCCTGATTCCGGAGCTCATTGGCCGCCTGCCGGTGCTCACTCACCTCAACCCGCTCGACCACGCCACGCTGCGCAAGATCCTGACCGAGCCGAAAAACTCGATTGTGAAGCAGTACAACCGTCTCTTCGAAATGGAAGGCGTGGAGCTGACCTTCACCGAGGAAGCCCTGGAGTACATCGTGGTGAAAGCCGACGAGTACCGCCTCGGCGCCCGCGGCCTGCGCAGCATCTGCGAAAGCATCATGACCGACGCCATGTTTGACATTCCGTCGGAAGCGGACGTGAAGGAGCTGGTGATTGATTTGGATTACGCCCAGAGCAAATTCGAGAAGTCGCCGCTGAAGCAGCTGCGGGCAGCGTAACGGGCGCAGGGTGAAGTAGCCGGATATCTTAATTTTACCGTCTATGAAAATCACGCTTGAAGTACCGGAAAACCGCGCTGGCTTTTTGCTGGAGCTGCTGCGGAATCTTCCCTACGTGACGCTGCGCGGGTAAGCGGCCAAGCGGCCGGGGCCGGACGAAACCGCTCACCTGCTGGCCTCACCAGCCAACGCCGCCCGTTTGCAGGCCGCCATTGAACGGGACCGGGAAGGCCAGCGTGAAACGCACGAGCTGCCCGCTGCGCGGTGACGCTAAGCGGGGATACCGCCGCCTGGGAAGGTTTTCAGTATTGGCTTGATACGGCCAAAGCCGTAGCCCGTAAAATCCGGGCGCTGCTTACAGAGTGCCTGCGCACTCCTACTACGGGCACCGGCCAGCCGGAAGCCCTCAAGCATGACTACGCCGGTTATTGGTCGCGCCGTATCAGCGATGAGCACCGCCTGGTATATCGCTTTGAGGCAAACCTGCTGCATATCATCCAGTGCCGCTACCACTACGCCCAATAAACAAGTTCGGCTGCTATAGTCCACCCCGCCGTCGCTCGGCTGGGCCGAGTGATTGCTACGCCGGAGCGGCTATGCCGCGAGCGTCCCGCGCCGGGTAGACTTGGGCGAACAGCGCCGCCGAATTCGCAGCACAGCTGCTCAAAGCGTGGTCGTCACCCGGCACAGCCGAGCGACGGCGGATGATCGGGATACGCTCCGGTCCGGCGGCTTTTTCAGCCGTCGGGCCGGTCGCAGCCACAACAACCCACCGGCATGAACCAATAGCCGCGACCTTCGACCGGCCCGACGGCTGAAGAAGCCGCCGGACCGGAGCCAATGACCGGCACCCCGATTCCGAAACCGCTATTGTTCAATTATAATGGGGTCTTATGCTGGCAAGAATACTTGCGCATTGCCTTCGTCAGGGACTATTACAGGCTATCTGTTACAAGTTCGCACGACGTAAATACGCTCCCCCCTTTCACGAAGCAACTCTTCTTCACTACCCCATCGACTAAAATCCTGGCTGTAAGAATTGATTCGGATACACTCGCGCTCATCTCCACGCGCACGCGTATCCGGTCAGCTGCTCCGAACTTTCCTAAGTCGTAGGTCTCATTTACCTGAGTGGAGTAGATGCGCGCAATAACCGCATTCTCAACGGGCGCACCTTTCGCTCCCGCATAGTCATAGGTTGAGTTGATAATGGCTGAACCACTTAGCATACTACTACCCGTAACCTGCACGCGCACCACGTACTCTTTGGGTTTGGGTTCTTCTTGCTTGGCCCGACTACAGCTGACGAACAGAGCAGGCAGCATAAACAGCAGCACAAGACGCGAGAGCAGGAAGCAGTAGTTCATAATACTAATATACTGCTGGAAGAGTAATCGAGCAAATACCTGGAGGCGGTAGCTCAAGGGTTTTGGCAGTGGGGCTACTGCCCCACTGCCCCCAAAATCCTGTAGGCTCCTTTTGGTAAAGGCGTCTGGTTCCGGATTCACGAAACGCATCCCTCCGCGCCATTTCCTGAACAATGAATCATAGATGGGTTTCCTAAACTAGCCTGGCCCTGCAGCGACTGGTTGACCACCAGGTACCGGGCCTGCTCTTGGAGTTTAGCACAAGGAGCGTTCGGTTTTCGAACATGCTGCTGCTGCATAGGGAAAGGCAGTACGTTATATTGCGCTTGTGAAAAAACTATTTATACCCTATTCCATTTTAATTCTGGGGAGTTTGCCCTTGCACTCCCACGCGCAAAGCACGCGCTTCGGCCTGAAAGCCGGCGTGAACTACAGCACTATGTACATTCCAAGCATTACGCGACCTGACCAGATACTGGGGCTGGCGGCGGGCGGGTTTGCGCAGGTGGCGCTGTCGCAGGACGGGTTCTTTCTGCTGCAGCCGGAATTACTCTACTCGGCCAAAGGCTCGGAAACAAGCTTCCAAGGGAGCACCTACCAGAACCGACTGCATTATCTGGAGCTGCCGGTCCTGGCTAAAATCAACGCCGATGGGTTTGTGTTCGAAGCCGGCCCCCAGCTCAGCTACCTGCTGGCAGCCCGCAACGAGAATGCAGCCGGCACCTCTACCGACCTATCCGGCTCTAACCGGTTGGCGGTGGGCGCGGTGGCCGGCGTGGGCTACCAACTACCGATGGGCCTGGGCCTCACGCTCCGCTATGCCAATGATTTGAGCCGTATCAGCAAGGAGGACCACGCAATACGTTGTATCAGCTACAGCTGAGCTACGCACTCCCCGGCAATTAACCTGCACTGTCAGTACTACAGACGCATAAAGGGCCGCTCGTAGAAGCGGCCCTTTATGCTTGGGGTTGTTACCGCACGGTTTATGGCGCTACCAGCAGCCTACAGGTTTGCACGGTTCCTTTCGCCTCCCGCCGTCGCTCGGCTATGCCGCGAGCGTCCCGCGCCGGGTAGATATGGGCGAACAGGGCCGCCGAATTCGCAGCATAGCTGCTCAAAGCGTGGTCGTCACCCGGCATAGCCGAACGCCGGCGGATGATCGGGGTACGCTCCGGCCCGACGGCTGAAAAAGCCGCCGGGCCGGTCGCTGCCAGAACAACCCGCCAGCATGAACCAATATCCGCGACCTTCGACCGGCCCGACGGCTGAAAAAGCCGCCGGACCGGAGCCGATGACCGGTACCCTGATTCCGAAACCGCTATAGTTCAATTATAATGGGGTCTTATATTGGCAAGAATACTTCCGCATTGCCTTCGGCAGAGGCTTTACAAACTATCTGTTACAAGTTCGCACGACGTAAATACGCTCCCCCCCTTTTACGAAGCAACTCTTCTTCTACTCTACCCCACTATTTTTACAGGTATCTGATAGCGAGCAACTTGCCTGATGAGCCAGTCCAATAAGGCTTCGACTAGTCGGGCTAGCTTGGTTCGGGCATCGGTGGCGGGGCGGGTGAGTTGGCGCACGATATTCAGGCCGTGGCGGCTCAGGCTCGTGGCCCGATAGCCATGGTTTTTGTGCGTCACTGGCGTGCGCCGGTCCGCCGCCTGGCCCACGCTCAGGCAAAAAGCATAGGCCAGGCTGACCAACGCGACGAGTTTACGCAGCTTGTCGTGCGAGCGCAAGTGGCTGTTTTCCAGGTTAAATCCCCGGCCTTTCAAATTCTGAAAGCACTGCTCTATCGTCCAGCGTTTGGCGTAGAACTGCCCCAGCGAAGTCAGGCCGGCCGTGCCAAAGAGAAAGAGAAACTCCCCTTCAGCCAGGGCCTTGACCCAGACTTGCCCCCACACGCCATCGACTTGCACGTGGGCAAAGCGGCGTACCTGCCCCACGGCCAGGCCCAGGTCGGCAATGGCGCGACGGCGGCCGCTCTGCTCGGTCAGCAGGTGGTGCTTGGGTAAGCGCATGACAAAATTCAAGCCGTTGTCTTTGAGCCACTTCAGCCAGACATGGCCCACAAATTCGCGGTCGCCCAGCACCAGGCCAATGCGCTCGCGGCACAGCACCGCCACGCAGACTTCGAGCACGGCCATGCGCTGGGCCGCGTTGGAGTTGCCGCTGCGATTGTCGAGCAGTTCCCAGTAGAGCGGCACGTGCCACGCGCCGCAGCCCACGGTGACGAGCAGGATATCGACCTGACACTGGCCGAAGTCCCATTCGGTGCGGTCCAGACACAGGCGCAGCTTGCCGGTGGCCGGTAACAAGCTGACCAGCAGCTGAACCAGCACCAGGTAGTCGAGCTCCACGTCGCGGAAGAAGTTCTGAATCCGGGTTTCATTCGAGGTGGGCTTGGCGGCATCGTTCAGGTGCTGGGCCACTTCGCAGAAGTGCACGTTTCGGCTCTTTATCAGGCCGATAACGAATTGCGCGATAAACTTTTGCCGCGACAGATGGCCCACCAGGGGCACGTGCTGTAAAACGGTCGTAATTTTGGCGATGAGGCGTTGCTTCACGGGGCGGGAGTGGCTTTTAGGTGTTGGAACCACAAAGGTCGGCCCGCCCCGGTTTTCGTCTGCAACCCCTTTAAACAGGCAGCAGAGGCCCTTTTCTGCTTGAAAATAGCTTTAAATAACTGTAAATCAACTAATTGAAAAATCGTAGGATAGAGTATGGCTCAGCATTTATAGTTATGTTTTTTCATTGGTGACGGAGCGGCTCCAGTCAAAACGCGTAAGAAGCCTTTTTATTCCGGCGCCTAGGGCACCAGTCTACGGCCTACGCAGCGGGGGGACCAGTTTCCACAGCTCGCCCTCTGCCTCATCCGTGACTACGTACAGCGCCCCGTCCGGCCCCTGCTTCACGTCCCGGATGCGTTGGTTGCGGTCGGATAGCAGCCGTTCTTCGCCCGTCACGCGGCCCTGCTCCAGTTGCAGCCGCACCAACTCCCGGTCTTTGAGCGCGCCCACAAACAAGTTGCCGCGCCACGCCGGAAAGGCATCGCCGGTATAGAATTGGGCCCCCGAGGGCGCAATCACCGGGTCCCAGTAATAGACGGGGTCAACATAACCTGATTTGGTCGTCGTGGCGTTCGGGATGGGCTCGCCCGAATATTCCTCGCCAAACGTGACCAGCGGCCACCCGTAGTTTTTGCCCCCTTCTATCCGGTTCAGCTCATCGCCGCCTTGCGGCCCCATGTCCACGGACCACAGCTGCCCCTGCGCATCGAAGGCGGTTGCCTGCACGTTGCGATGGCCCACCGTCCAGATTTCGGGGAGGGCCCCGGCCTGGCGGGCAAAAGGGTTATCCGGAGCGGGTTGGCCGTCGGGCGTGAGGCGGAGGATTTTGCCCATGTGGCTGTTCAGTTGTTGGGCCTGGGGTCGAATTTCCAGGTCGGAGCGCTCACCAAGGCTTACATACAGCATCCCGTCGGGCCCAAACGCCAGGCGGGAGCCAAAGTGCTTGTCGCCGTCGTAGGCCGGCATCGCCCGGAATATCACCCGCACGTGGCGTAGGCTCCGGCGGTCGGGGGACAGCACCCCTTTGGCCACACTCGTGGCGTTGCCGCGCCCGCCGCGGGGCTCGGAAAAGGACCAGTAAAGCGTCTGGTCCGTGGAAAAGGCCGGGCTGAGCGCGACATCGAGCAGGCCACCCTGTCCCGAGGCGTACACCGCGGGCAGGCCCTGGATGGGCGCGCCGACCTGCCCCTGGGCGGATACGATGCGCAGCCGGCCCGGTTTCTCCGTAATCAGCAGGTCCCCGTTCGGCAGCGGTTCGACCGCCCAGGGGGTTTGGAGTCCCGTGGCCAGCACGACCACGTCGAACGCCGCGGAAGAGGTGATGGGGCAGGCCCGGGTTTGGTCGGGGGTCGTGGGGCGCTGGCCGGGCACGTTGGCCGCCCGGGTTTCCAAGGGCGTGCAGCCGGTTTGGCCCGGGGCCTGCGCGGTAGTTTCCGTACCGAGGGCCTGCAGGCGCGTCTCCTGTCCGGAGTAGTGGCAGGCGGTCACGAGGCCTGCCAGCAACAGGGTGGTCGTACGGAACCGTTGGCGGCTATCCATGAGGGATTGGGTTAAAGGATACAAGCGGTTGCACGTCGACGCGCTGCCAGCAGCGGCACCAGCACCAAGGCGCTGGGGTGTCGCTCCGGTAGGGGAATCGCCTGGCGCCAGGCGGCAGGAGTTCGCTGGTATAACTACGCTTCGGATAGAGAATCGTTCCTCCTCCTCCCCAAATCCCCAAAGGCATGGGGTTCCCTTTGGTATACGGGGGGAAAGGAAACAATAACGCCCGCGGTACGAACGCGTGCCGCTTTGAGCAGGGGGAGCAACCGCTGCTGGAAGAGGAGCCGCTTTTTTGTAAAATAGGGTCCGATAAGCTTCTCTTATCGGTACTAAGAGCCCATCCGAATAGGCGAACAGCTTCATCCAAAAAGACAGTTGTACCACGTAATTCGGGCGCAGGCAAAATGGAGCATGGCCAGGTAGTTTTCGGGCTTTTTAGCCCAGCGGATGAGCAGGTGCCGGAAGCGGTTGAGCCAGGAACGGGTCCGCTCAACCACCCAGCGGCGGGCTTTCTGCCCCGCTTTTTTGACCTGGGCTTCTTCGCCCCGCGAGCGGATGTGGGCCGTGTAGCCCAGTGCGGCGACGATTTCGCGTACCTGCGTGTAGTCGTAGCCCGCATCCAGGCACAGGCCCTGCTCGCCACCGCCAGCCAGGTGGGCCTGTCGGGCCGCTTCCGCGGCGGGCGGCAAGCTGGTCAAGGTGCTTTCCGTCAGCTTCATGTCATGCCGGTTGGCTCCCTCCAGTACCAGGCCCACCGGGATGCCCCGCGCCTCGGTCAAAAGACTGCGCTTGACGCCGCCTTTGCCGCGGTCCGTGGGGTTGGGCCCGGTTTTTTTCCCCGCCCAACGGCGCTTTGTGCAGCGAGCCGTCGAGAGCCATCCAGTCAAAGTCGAGGCCAATCAGGTCCTCGTAGTCCTGTAGGGCCTCGTTCCAGAGCCGGGCAAAGACGCCGTCCTGCGCCCACGCTTGAAACCGACTATGGGCCGTACTGCTCGAACAAATGCCGGTCGCGCTCAAGGCTTTCCACTGGCAGCCCGTGCGCAACACAAAGAAAATCCCGTCCAATACCTGCCGGTCCGGCACCCGCAGCCGGTGGCAGCCCAAAGGATGCGCCTTCGGTACGTGAGTGGGTAGATGGGGCGACAACCGCGCCCACAGCGTGTCGGAAATGCGAAATTCTTGAACCGTAGCCATACCCCAAAAATACCACTTCTTTTTGCCTATTCGGATAGGCTCTTACTATGGTTTTTGGCTATGCCCGCGTCAGCACTGCCGACCAGCAGCTGCACTTGCAATTGGACGCCTTGCAGCAGTACGGCTGCACGGATATCCGACACGAAAAGGTTTCTTCCGTGAAGGAGCGCCACGCCCTCCAACAATTGCTCCGCCAGCTGCGGGCGGGAGATACCTTGGGGGTGTGGAAGCTCAACCGGCTGGGCCGCTCCCTCAAAGACCTGGTGACGCTGGTAGCGGGATTTCAGCAGCAGGGTGTCCACTTCATCAGCTTGCAGGACCACCTGGACACGACCACCGCCCAGGGCCGGCTCATGTTCAACTTGTTTGCCTCCCTGGCCGAGTTTGAGCGCGACATCATCCGCGAGCGTACCCGCGCGGGGCTGACGGCCGCCCGGGCCCGGGCCCGGCAGGGCGGCCGACCCCAAAGGATTGTCGAAGGAAGCGCTGTCCAAAGCCCGGGCCGCGAAAACGCTGTATCTGCAACAAGATAAGCCGGTCGCTGAAATCGGGTAATTGCTGGGAGTCGGGCGGGCTACCATCTACCGCTACTTGGCCTACCTGGGGGTGGCGACGGGCTCTAAAGAAGCCGCCGGGTAAGATGTTTGTGGGTATTGCCGATTGGAAGGTGCCAGCCATTCGGATACAGCGCCTTCCCTGCGGGGCTTGCATTTTGCAACTTCGTTACTTTTGCAGTTGTTTAGTGATTAAGCACGGTCCCCCGATAGTGAACAGGTCGTTAGTTTTTGTTTCATTCCCCTCGTATGTCCACTTCCGACGAGCGCATTGCGCAAGCCTTAACGAACCACTCTTTGCGCAAAACCCCCGCGCGCCGCGCGGTGCTTCAGGCCTTGGCGGACTCCCCCTTTGCCCTTTCGGGCAGCGACATTGAGCGGCAAATTGGCCCCAATACGGACCGTATCACGCTTTATCGCACCCTAAAATCGTTTGAGGAAAACGGCTTGATTCACCGGGTCATCGACTCGACCGACATCATTCGGTATGCGTCGTGCTCCATTGAGTGCAGCGCCCAGGCGCATTTCGATAACCATGTCCATTTCAAATGCACGGCCTGTCAGCACATTTACTGCCTCAACCAGGTGGCCATTCCGGCCGTGACGCTGCCCGATAAGTTTGAGGCCACTACCCGTGACTACCTGCTGGCCGGCGTGTGCCGGGCCTGCCACCCGGCCTAGGTCGGATGAGGAACAACATTGGTCATTTGCCGCCCAACCGCCCCGGTTGAGGCGGCTTTTTTGTGGGCTGTGGACGCACCATTTGCCCACAACGGCCATATCCTGCGGCTGCCCGGCCCGCCCCCCAAAACGCTGGCGGCGGCAGTAGCGACGCAAGCGCTGCCCAAAAGCGTGCCTTTGCTGGTACTGGCCGACTACCTGAGCGGGCACCAGCGCGAAGCCCTGGGTACGATGCGGCGCGGCGGCCACACCGGGCGGCCTTACCGGGCTAGCGGTGGAAAACGTGGCCTACGCCCTGGTCATCGTGCTGCTTACCGCCTGGTCGTGCAGCCGGAGCCAGGCGCGGGTATTGCAGGCGACTTGATATTTTATTTGCAACAACATTGCATTTAAGACAGCGGCGAGTATTTTTGCATTTGTAAAAAATCACAAGCGCAACGGCTATTGATAAAGCGGTATTGCGACGTTATTGGGGTGTTTCGGCTCAAATGCGACGGAAGCCCCCCCGCAAACTACGGCGGGCTTATGAGAGCCGACTGCCAGTAGATATGTATAGTAGTTGCATATACCCTTTCACTTGTTATTTCCCGACGCCGTGCGACACTTTTTCTGGCTCATGGCCTGCCTGCTGGGAGCGGGGTTGCCAGCGGCCGCGCAGCCGTCGGGGCCTGCGGCGGCCGTGGTGGGCACGGTAGTGGCCCCCGATGGGACTCCGCTGCCCGGTGCCTCCGTGCGGCTGCGCGGCACCCGCTACGCCTGTGCCAGCGACGCGGCGGGCCACTACGAACTGCTGGCGGTGGTGCCGGCCAGCTACGACCTGGATGTGACGTTTGTGGGCTGTGAGCCGCTGACGCGCCGCCTGGTGCTGCGCCCCGGCCAGACGCTGCGCCTCGGGCTGACGCTGCGCCCCGCCGCGCAGGAGCTTAGCACCGTGCAGGTGCAGGGCCAATCCGAAGCAACGACCTTGCGCAACGGCGCCCAGGCCGTGGCCGTGCTCGACCTGCGGCCCTACTACGGCCAGGCTTTCGGGCTGACCGAGCTGGTGAACCGGGTGCCGGGCGTGCGCATTCGCCAGGACGGCGGGCTGGGCAGCAACGCCAACCTCTCACTGAACGGGCTGGGCGGCAAGCAGGTCCGCGTGTTTCTGGACGGCATTCCGCTGGAATTCTACGGCCGGGGGCTGGGTCTGAACGTGCTGCCGGTGAGCCTGCTGGAGCGGGTGGAAGTGTACCGGGGCGTGACGCCGGTGAGCCTGGGGGCCGACGCGCTGGGCGGGGCCCTGAACGTGGTGACGCGCCGCGAGCAGTTCTCCTACCTCGATGCCTCCTACGAATTGAGCGCTTTCAACACCCACAAAGCGGCGCTAAACGGACGCTACGTGTTGCCCGCCAGCGGCTTTTACGTGGCTGGCAATGGCTTTTACAACCGCGCCGATAACGATTATCAGGTGCAGGCCGAAGTCATTAGCCCGGTGGGCACGCCGGAAAAGCAGACGGTGCGGCGCTTCCACGACCGGTTCAGCAGCGCGTTGGGCCGGGTCGAAATCGGCTGGCAGGACCGGCTCTGGGCCGACAAGCTGGCCCTGACCGTATTCGGGGCCGGGGTGGACAAGCAGCTGCAACACAACGTGCAGATGCTGCAGGCCTACGGCGCGGCCCGCTACGCCGAAACCAGCGCCGGGGCCGCGCTCAGCTACCAGAAAACCGCGCTGCGGCCGGGCCTCGACGTGCGGGCCTACGCCGGCTACACCCGCGTGCGGGGGGCGCTGACCGACACGAGCCGCAACATCTACAACTGGGATGGCCGCATCACGGAGCGGCGGTCCGTCAGCTCGGGCGAGATTGTGGGCATCGGCAGCTTGCTCGCGCTGACTTCGCACACCGGCATGGCCCGGCTGAACGCCACCCAGGCGCTGGGGGTCGGCCGCCGACTGGTGGCCAACGTGCTGGGCAGCTCCTTCCGGCGGGCGGGCGCCGATGCCATCATCGCCGCCCGCCAGGAGCGCGACTACGCCCGCGACGCGACCACGCTGCGCAAGCTGGTGGCCGGCCTGGCCTACGAGCACGACTGGGCCGGCGGGCGCTGGGGCAGCAGCACGGCCGTGAAGTATTTCGGCTACCAGTCCGGCGGCTTCGGCAAGCAGGACAGCGGCCTGTACCTCGAAACCCGGCAGGCCCGGCAGTGGCTGGGGGCCAACCAGCTGCTGCGCTGGCAGCCCGCGCCGGCCTGGGTGCTGAAAGGCAGCTACGAGTACGCGGCCCGCCTGCCCGACGAATACGAGCTGTTCGGCGACGGCGTGCTGGTGCGCGCCAACCCGGCCCTGCAAGCCGAAACCAGCCACAACGCCAACCTGGAGGTGCGCTACGCCCGCCCCACGTGGAGCGCCGAAGTGGGCGGCTTTCTGCGGGCGGCCGACAACGTGATTTACCAGCCGCCGTCCATCCGCGACACCCAGAACCAGAACCTGCTGAAGGCCCGCACCCTGGGGGCCGAAGCGGCGGTGCGCTACGCCCCGGTGCCAGCGCTCAGCCTGACCCTGAACGCCACGTACCAGGACGTGCGCAGCCGCACGCCGCTGGGCCAGAGCGGGGCCGCCGATGCCCGGTATTTCAACGCCCGGATGCCCAACCTGCCCTATTTCTTCGGCAACGCCGAGGTGCAGCTCAGCCGGGCCAACGTGGGCGGGGCGGGCCGCCGCCTGAGCGCCTGGTACCAGGCCAGCTACGTGCAGGCCTTCTACCTGTACTGGGCCACCGACGGGTTTGCGGCCACCAAGGCCACCATCCCGGGCCAGCTGGTGCAGCACCTGGGCCTGAGCTACGCCCTGGCCGGCGAGCGGCTCACCCTCAGCGCCGAAGTCCACAACCTGGCCGACGCCCCGGCCTACGACAACTTCAACGTGCAGCGCCCCGGCCGCTCCGGCCACCTGAAGCTGCGGGCGTTTCTGCGCAAAAGCAGCTAGCGGCGGGGCCTGATTTCATCACTCCTCAAAAAAGCATTTTCCATTTTTTCTTACCCATTCAATTGCCCATTCAACCACATGCACACTTCCTACTTCCAAAGCCGGCTCCTGACCGGCACCCTGGCCGCCGCGACGCTCCTGCTCGGGGCCTGCGACAAAAACAAGACCGACGACAGCAAGCCCACCGTGGCTGCCAACTACGCCATGAGTACCGTGGGCGGAGCTTTTCCCAGCCAGACCACCTACATCCAGGGCCTGACCGACCTGAACGCGGCCACCCTCGACACCAAGAACGCGACGGAGCAGGCCAGCTTCGCCGCCATGTGGCACTACAAGCAGGCGCTGTACATGTCGAAATTCAGCGCGCCGGCCACGCTCACCAAGTACACCTTCGACCCCGCCACGGGCCGGCCCGTGGAGGCCGGCCGGCTGGTGGTGCCGGGGGCCAATACCTTTTCCGACGTGCAGTTCATCAGCGAGACCGAAGCCTACGCCTCGGTGGGCGGGGGCCTGGCCCGGCTGGTAAAATTCAACCCCACGACGTTCGTGACGACGGGTGAGGTGGACCTGACCCGGCTCCAGAAGCCGGGGGCCCGCCGGGTGTATTACCTGGGCTCGATGGTGCGCGACACCAAGCTGTTTTGGGGCGTGTACTACGAAACCCCCTCGTTTGCCTCGCTCACCGACTCGGCCCACGTGGCCGTGATTGACCTGCCCACCGGCCGCCTGGAAAAGGTGATTGCCGACCCGCGCACGGGCACCGTGTTTTCCTCGGGCGCCATTTCGTGCTTCAGCAAGGATGCCAACGGCGACATCTACGTGCAGGGCGACGGCACGAGCCGGGTGCCGAGCGGCGTGCTGCGCATCAAGGCCGGCGAAACCCGCTTCGACCCCGCGTATTTCTTCGACCTGAAGGCCGTCACCGGCAAGGACTGCAAGGGCCTCTACCTCTTTGGCAACGGCCTGGCCTTCACCACCCGCATCGAGGACCCCACGGACTCGTACGAATTCAGAGGCCCGAATTACCGCTACTACCGGCTGGATTTGAACGCCCGCACCTCCGGCGGCGCGCTGCCCGGCCTGCCGCTGATTTTCGGCTCGCAGTCCTCGCTGATGCGCAAGTTCGACGACCAGAACCTGCTGCTGAGCGTGAACACCCGCACGCAGAACAGCCTCTACCAGTACAAGCTCAGCGACGGCACCATCAGCAAGAAAATGGACGTGCCGGGTTTGCTCACGGGCCTGGCCAAGCTGAATTAATTATGCTCGAAGCCCGCGACCTGACCAAGCGCTACGGCGACTTCACGGCCCTGCACCCGCTGAACCTGACGGTGCGGCCCGGCGACATCTACTGCCTGCTCGGGGCCAACGGGGCCGGCAAGTCCACGACCATCAACCTGTTCCTGGACTTCATCGAGCCCAGCGGCGGGGCGGCTTTCATCAACGGCCTGGCCGTGCGCGAGCACGGGCCGGCCACGAAGCAGCAGCTGGCCTACATCCCCGAGAACCTGATGCTCTACCCCGACCTGACGGGGCTGGAAAACCTGGATTTCTTCTGCGGCCTGGCCGGCAAAGCGCATTCCAAAACCGAATTGCTCACGCTGCTGCACGAAGCCGGGCTGCCGGAGGGCTTTGCCCAACGGCGGGTAGCGGCCTACTCGAAAGGGATGCGCCAGAAAGTGGGTATTGCCCTGGCCGTGGCCAAAGATGCCAAAGTATTGCTGCTGGATGAGCCCACCTCGGGCCTCGACCCCAAGGCCAGCAACGAATTCTCGGCGCTGCTGCTGCGCCTGCGCGAGCGGGGCGTGGCCACGCTCATGGCCACCCACGACCTGTTCCGGGCCCGCGACACGGGCACCCACATCGGCATCATGAAGGAAGGCCGGCTACTCGAATCTTTCGGGGCCAGCAGTGTGGACTACAACGAGTTGGAGGAGCTGTATTTGCAGCACATGCACGCTTGAAAGAGAATTAAAAATTGAATTGCCCGTCATGCTGAGCTTGTCGAAGCATCTCTACCGCTTCGGCTGCACGGTATTGCAACGAAGCGGTAGAGATGCTTCGACAAGCTCAGCATGACGGTCAATAACACAGTTCAGTTGAAACGGGTGAGATGCTTCGACAAGCGGACGCCAGATGAAGCATGACCGTTCTCTTATCAACATCAACCATGATACTACGCCGCATCATCTTCAAGGAAGTCCGGGCGGCCATCCGTAACCGGCAGGTGCTGCTTTTCGGGCTGGTGGTGGCGGGGCTGCTGCTGGCGGCCAGCGCGGTGGGCTACGTGAGCTTCGACCGGCAACGGGCCCAGATGGCGCGGGCCCAGGCCGAGCGCCGGGCCGAGTGGCTGGGCCAGGGCGAGAAGCACCCGCACATCGCCACGCACTTCGGCACGTTCGTGTTCAAGCCCAAAACCGGGCTGAGCTTTTTCGACTACGGGCTGGAAGCCTACACCGGCACGTCGGTGTACCTGGAGGCGCACTACCAGCACGAGTTCATGTTCCGGCCGGCCCAGGACTACTCGGCCCTGATTCGGTTCGGGGAGCTGTCGGGGGCGCTGGTGCTGCAGGTGCTGCTGCCGCTGCTCATCATTTTTCTGTGCTTCGGGGCCTTCACCCAGGAGAAGGAAAGCGGCACGCTGCGGCTGGCGCTGAGCCAGGGCGTGAGCCGGCGGCAGCTGGCCTGGGGCAAGGTGCTGGCCTACTACGGCATCGTGCTGGCTTTGCTGGTGCCCACGCTGGCAGTGGCCCTGGGCGGGGCGTTCTGGCAGGCCGGCCTGCCCTGGACCGGCGATTTGGCCCGGCGGCTGGTGCTGCTGGCCGGGGGCTACGCGGGCTACTTTTTCGGGTTCGTGTGTTTGGGCGTGCTGGTATCGGCCTGGGCCACTTCTTCGCGCAACGCCCTGCTGGCCCTGCTCACGGTCTGGATAGGCTTCGTTATTATCCTGCCCAAAACGGCCGCCGCGCTGGGCGACAACCTGCACGCGCTGCCTTCGATGCAGGCCTACCAGCAGGGCATCAGCCGCGACATGGACCACGGCCTGCCCGGCGACACCACCAAGGCCGGCCGCAGCGCCCGGCTGACGCGCACCTACCTGACCCGCTACCGCGTCGACTCGGTGCAGCAGCTGCCGCTGAACGTGGAATGGGTGACGGCCCAGGCCGGCGAGGACTACCTGGACCGGGTGCAGACCCTGCACCGCGACAGCCTGCGCCAGACCCTGGAACGCCAGAACCGCCTGAGCACCTACGCCAGCTTCGCCGACTCCTACCTGGCCCTGCGCAACCTGAGCATGGCCCTGACCGGCACCGACCTCTACGCCAGCCTCGACTTTCAGCGCCAGGCCGGGGCCTACCGGCTGGGCCTCATCCGCACCCTCCACGCCGACGCGGCGCAGAACTCGAAATACGGCCAGTTTTACGAGTACCACCCCGGCCGCGCCCTCTGGACTGCCGTCCCCGACTTCACCTACCAGCTGCCCGCCGTGGGGCCGGCGCTCCGGCCTTATGGCCTGGAAATCGGGGCGCTGCTGCTGTGGGTGCTGGGGCTGCCGCTGGCCCTGCATTTTTCCGTCAACCGCTTTCCGCTCTAGCCCATGCTCTCGTTGATTATTCGCTACGAATGGCGGCGCTTCCGGCGCAACCGGCTGCAGGTCGGGCTGCTGGCGGTGCTGACCCTGTTTGGGCTGTACGCCATTTACTACGGGCAGCGGCAAATGACCGGGCAGCGGGCGGCCATTGCCCAGGTGCGGCAAGCCGAGCAAACCGAGTTTGCCGGCTACCGCGCGGCGGCCGCCGCCGACCCGGCCCGGCTTAGCGAGAAGGACACCTACGAGCAAGCCACGCAGCCTACTTACGCCTGGCACCGGCACGGCTACGCGGCCACCGCGCCGCCCGCGCCCCTGGCCGCGCTGGTGGTGGGCCAGCGCGACCTGAACCCCGGCGCTTACCGCCTCACCGGCATGGGCCTGTATTACCAACTCTTTCAAAACGAGCTGGCCAACCCCCAGAAGCTGCTGGTGGGCAACTTCGACCTGGCGTTCGTGCTGGTGTACCTGCTGCCGCTGTTCATCATCGTGCTCAGCTACGGGCTGCTCTCGGCCGACCGCGAAAACGGGGTGCTGCCGCTGCTGCACGTGCAGGCGGCCTCGGTGCGGCTGCTGCTGCTGGGCAAGCTGCTGTTCGGCTTCGGGCTGGTGGCGGGGCTGGCCGGGGGGCTGTCCGTGGTGGGGTTCGTAGTAGCGGGGGCCGGGCGGGCCACCGGCCCGGCGGTGCTGGGGCTGTGGTTGCTGACGGTGCTGGCGTACTGCGCGTTCTGGTTCGCGCTGGTCTGGCTGATTGTGAGTTTCAACCGCAACTCGGCCGTGAATGCGCTGACGGCGGTGGGGCTGTGGCTGCTGTTTCTGCTGGTGGTGCCCAGCGTGCTCAGCGCCGCGCTGGCCGTGGTCCGGCCCGTGGACAGCGCGCCGCTGGCCACGCTGGTGCGCCGCGCCGCCATGGACAACGAGGACAGCGAGCCAGCCGTGCGCGCCGTGATACGGACGTACCTGCGTCAGCACCCCGGCCTGGCCCCGCCCGGCGACACGCTGTTTCAGCCCAACCTGCCGGCCAAGGGCTACGCCGCGCATTTCCAGCTCACGGCCCAGCGCCAGAAGCCGCTGGTGGACGAGTACCTGCGCGCCATTGCCGCCCGCGAAACGCTGGCCGCCCGCTTCAGCCTGCTCAACCCGGCCGTGAACACCCAGAACCTGCTCAGCCAGCTGGCCGGCACCGACCTGCCCAGCTACCTGCGCTTTTTCAACGCCCTGCCCGCCTTCCACCGCCGCATCGTGGGTTTCTACTTCCCGCGCCTGTTTCGCAACCAGCCGATTACGGCGGCGGACTACGCGGCCCGGCCCACCTTTCAGGCCCCGGCCCCCACCGGCGCGGGCGTGGCGGCGGGCCTGCTGGAGCTGCTGGGGGCCGCGGCCGTGCTCTTCGCCCTGGGCTACTGGAACCTGCCCGGCCGGCTGCGGGGCTGACCAGCCCTTTTTCCATCCCGCACTATCTGCTCCTGCCTCACGCAACGGCCATGCTTACCCAACCACTTTCTTCCCTGCCGACGCGGCCCCAACTGCCCGTCGCGGTGCTTACCGGCCTCACGGGCGCGGGCAAACGACCGTGCTGCGGCACCTGCTGCGGGAGCGCGCCGGGCTGAATGCGGCCGTTATCGGAAGCGGCGACGGCCCGGCTGGTCCCGGCCGCTTCTCGCACACCGGGGAACGGCCAGGACCTGGATGAAGCCCGGCTGCGGGCCCACCTGGAAAGCTGCCCGAGGACCCCGCTGGAAATCGGCTGCTGGCGACGGGGCACCGTTTTCTCTGACCCGTGGCCCCGCGGGTAAGAGCCGGGTTTAACGACTCATTTTTCTCATTACTAATTCATTGACCTCTTTTTTTATGCCTTCTGACTCCCCCCTCCGCGCCCTGCGCAAACTGCCGGTTACCGTGCTCAGCGGCTTTCTGGGCGCGGGCAAAACCACCCTGCTCAAACACGTGCTGCACAACCGCGAAGGCCTGAAAGTGGCCGTCATCGTCAACGACATGAGCGAGGTGAACGTGGACGCCAACCGGGTGGCCCGCGAGGGCGGCCTCTCGCGCACCGAGGAAAAGCTGGTGGAGATGAGTAACGGCTGCATCTGCTGCACCCTGCGCGAGGACCTGATGCTGGAAGTGGAAAAGCTGGCCCTCGAAAACCGCTTCGACTACCTGCTCATCGAAAGCACCGGCATTTCCGAGCCCCTGCCCGTGGCCCAGACCTTCTCCTTCGTGAGCGAGGACGGGGCCATCGACCTGAGCCGCTTCTCGCGCCTCGACACGATGGTGACGGTGGTCGATGCCTTCAACTTCGCCAAGGATTTCGGCAGCCTCGACCGCCTGCCCGACCGCCAGCTCAACGAAGCCGACCCGCAGGACGAGCGCACCATCGTGAACCTGCTCACCGAGCAGGTGGAGTTTGCCAACGTCATCGTGCTCAACAAGGCTGATTTGGTCGAGCCCCGCTTTCTGGACGAGCTGCGCGCCATTCTGGGCCAGCTAAACCCCGGGGCGCGCATCGTGGAAGCCACCTTTGGCAAGGTTGGGCTGGAGCACGTGCTCAATACCGGCCTCTTTAATTTCGAGGAAGCGGAACAAGGCCGGGGCTGGCAGGAGGAGTTGAAAAAGGCGCACCACACGCCCGAAACCGAAGAATACGGCATCGGCAGCTTCGTCTTCCGCGACAGCCGCCCCTTCCACCCGCAACGGTTCTGGGACTACATCGCCGACGGCTGGCCGGGCGAGGTCATCCGCAGCAAGGGCTTGTTCTGGCTGGCCTCCCGCCCCGCCGACGCCCTGAACTGGGGCCAGGCCGGCGGCTCGCTCCGCACCGAAAGCGCGGGCTCCTGGTGGGCGGCCATCGAGCGGCCCGAGCTCAACCCCACCTTCCGGGAAAACCGCGCCAACATCATGGCCCGCTGGGACAGCCGGTTTCAGGACCGCCAGAACGAGCTGGTGTTCATCGGCCAGGACGTGCCCGAGGCGCGGGTGCGCCAGGAGCTGGCCGCCTGCCTCTGCACCGAAGCCGAAATCGGCCACTGGCAGCGCGGCGGCTCCTTTCAGGACCCCTGGCCCGCATTCTAAGCCAGTGCGCGCCTTTTCCTTCCGCCGCGCCGCCGACTACGGCGGCGTGCTGAACGCCGCGCTCTGCGGGGTGCATTGCGCCGTGGGGCCGCTGCTGCTGGCCTGGTGGGGCATCCGCAACCCCGGAGCTACGGCCGAGCGCTGGGAGCTGGCTTTTCTGGGGCTGAGCGGGGTGCTGGTGGCCCTGGCCACCCGGCGGCACTCCTCCCCTGGGCTGCGCCTGCTGCTGTGGGGGCTCTTCGCCGTGTTCGCGGCGGCGGCGCTGCTGGCCGAGCGCTGGCCGGTGTTGCAAGCAGTACAGTACGCGGCTTCGGCGGGTCTCATTGCCGCCCATCTGCTGAACCAACGGCACTGCCGCCGCTGCGTAGCCGGCTCACCCCCAGTCCATGCCAGTCGAATTCCTGAGTGACGAGCAGGCCGCCCGCTACGGCCGCTCCCACGCCGCCCCCAGCCCGGAGCAGCTGACGCGCTTTTTTTACCTAAGCCCCCAAGACGTGGGCTTCCTGGCCAACTACCGCCGCGCCTACCCCCAGCTTGGGTGCGTCGTGCAGCCAGGTACCCTGCGGTTTTTGGGCACGTTTCTGCCCCTCCCCCCGCAAGTGCCGGCCGTGGTGGTGCAGACCCTGGCCCAGCAGCGGCACTTGCCCGCCGAGGCCTGGACCGACCAGTACGTCCGGCCGAACACCCTCCACGACCACCAGGTCCAGATGGTGGCGTACCTGGGCTTTGTCGTCTTTGAGGGCCGGCAGGCGTTCCGGCTGACCCGCTGGCTCTAGGCCCAGGTGCTCACGAGCACCGTGCGACCCAGCGTGTTGTTTGATTTGGCGACCGCGCACCCGGTGGCCCGGCGCGTCGTGCTGCCGGGGGTGACGGTACTGGCCCGCCTCATTGCCCGGGTCCGCGAACGAACCGGCCGCCACATTTACCGCCCGCTCCGTACCCGATTGACCCCGGTGCAACAGGCGGCGTTGGAGGCCCTGTTGGTCGTGCCGCCCGGCCAGCGGCTCACCCGACCGGAAGCGTTGCGCACCGCGCCCACCCGCGTTTCCGGCCCCGCCCTGGTGGCTGCGTTGGGGCGGCTGGACCAAGTTCGCGCCTTGGGCGTTGGGGAAATCTCACTCCACGACCTGCCCGAAGCCCGGCTGGTGCGGCTGGCCCGCCACGCCCAACTGGCTTGGGGGCAGACGTTGGTCCGCATGGACGAGGAACGCCGCCTGACCACGCTGCTCGTTTTCGCACAGGCCCCCGAACGCACCGCCACCGACGATGTTCTGGACCTCTTCGACGGGCTGCTGACCTCCCTGGCCTTGCGGGGCGAAACGAAGCGCCGCCGCGAGCGGCTCCGCTCCCTCAAGGACCTGGACCAGGCCGCGCTGGTCCTGCAACAGGCGGTGGGTATGCTGCTGGACGAATCCGTTCCCGCGGCCCACATTCGGGAACCGGTGCGCGGCCGCATCGGCGAAGCCCCATTGCGGGCGGCGGCCGACGCGGTACGGGCCCTGGCCAGCAGCGAAGAGGACCCGCAGTTCCAGGCACTGAGCGGCAGCTACGCGGCGGTGCGCCGGTTCCTGCCGGCCTTGCTGGCGGGCGTGGCCTTCGAGGGCTCCCCTTCGGCTAAACCCATGCTTGATGCCTGGCACTTTTTACAGGCCCAGGAAGTGGGTGGGCGGGGCCGGCCGAAATGGGCGCTGTCCCCCGTACCCTCGTGCCCAAGAGTTGGGCCCGGCAGGTGTTTCCCAGCAAAGAGGAGGTGAACCCAGCCGCGTACATGCTGTGCGCCCTGGACCGCCTGCACCAGGCCTTGCGCCGCCGGGAGGTATTCGTGGCGACGAGTGAGCGTTATGGCGCCCCCCGGGCGGAACTGCTGCGGGGCGAGGCCTGGGGAGCAGCACGGGAGTCCGTGGCCCGCGCCCTAGAGCGTGTGGACAGCTGTCGTAGATTTGCGTCATGCGTCGTCACGAGTTAACGGATCGGGAATGGGCCCCTCTGCGTCCGCTGCTGGAGGCTTCTTGTAAAAAGCAGGGCGGGGCCAGTGCGGCCAATCGCCTGTTTATCAACGCTGTTTTGTGGCGTATTCGCACCGGCGTCTCCTGGCGGGACATGCCCGAGCGACTGGGCAAGTGGAATTCGCTGGCCCGGCGCTTTGCCCGCTGGGCCGAAAAAAAGGTGTGGCAACGCTTGTTTATGGCTATTCAGGAGCCGGACTGGGAGTGGGTACTCGTCGATTCGACCAGCGTCAAAGCCCATCCGCAGGCCGCCGGCCAAAAAAAAGGCCGCGGACGGCGAAGCACTCGGCCGCAGCAAAGGCGGGCTGACGACGAAGGTGCACGCGGCGGTCGATGCGTTGGGCAATCCGGTGTATGTGCATCTTTCGGGCGGGCAAGAAGCAGACGGCAAGCACTTTGAGCGAATCATCGAGGCCCTGCCGACGGAGGTCAAGGCCGTCGTCGGCGACAAGGGCTACGACACGAACGCGGTGGTGGAGCGTATGGAAGAGCACGAGGCCGAAGTGGTCATCCCCTCAAAGAAAAATCGCACCACCGAGCGTGTAATCGACAAGAATTTGTACCAAGACCGCAACAAAGTGGAGCGGTTTTTCTTGAAAATCAAGCAGAATAGTGCCGTCGCCACACGCTATGACAAGAAAGCCGCGTGCTATTTAGCCGTGGTTCACCTCGCCTCCATCATGTGCTGGCTCAAATGACAGCTGTCCACACGCTCTGGGGTCGCTGAACAGTAGTTCCGAGGCGGTGAACTGGCCATCGTCATTGAGGTCGAGGTATCCCCGTACATCGTGGACGTTGGTACCGCCGGTTTGCACGGCCCAGGATAGGCGGCTACCGGCCGGCGTGCTCAGCCGGCGCGTGCAGGTGAAGTCTTCATAACCGGCCGCACCATCGGTGGAGGCGCTGGCCAAGGTACCCAGCGTGAATTGCATGATGCCGTAGCCGCAACAGTAAGCCGTGGTGGCAGGGGTGCAAGTGGCCGCTACGGGTACCTGGCTGTCGTAGCTGATGTAGCCGGCCCGGGTGCGGGTGTTCGAGCCGACGGGGTTAGTGGCCGTCAGCGTCACGGTATACGTGCCGGCGGCGGCGTATTGGTGCAGCGGGTTGCGCTGGGTGTTGGTGGTGTTGTCACCGAAGTTCCAGAGCCAGCTGGTGGGCGCGTTCTGGGTCTGGTCGGTGAACTGCACGCGGCCGGAGCAGGTCAGGGTTTGGTCGGCGGTGAAGTTAGCGGCCGGGGCTTGGATATTGGCCACAATCGTTACGGCATAGTCTTCGGTCTGGGAGTAGTGGGGTGTGGTGCAGGCGTAATCGCGGAAACCTTCTTGCACTCCATTAGTCGCATTATCGATGTTGCCTAGCCTTGACTTTAGCCTTTTGAGCCAGGATTAGGGGCAAAAAAGAAACCCGCCGGGTAGGGCAGGCTTAGCTTTGGGTAACGACACCGTTCTGCTATGCCCACCTTCCCCCGCGAGTTCCAGGCCGTAGTACCGTACGCGCACCTATTTTGCCGCCGCGTCTTCGCCCACGTGCAGCTCTTGCTGCTCGGGGCCATCCTGGCGCCGGGCAAACGCACCGTCACTGCCGCGCTGCGCATCGTGGGCCTGGGCCAGCAGGCGGGCTGGCACAAGTATCACCGGGTCTTGAGCCGGGCTAAGTGGAGCGCCCGCGCCGCCAGCCGCCTGCTGCTGGGCCAGCTCGTGGCCGCCTTTCTGCCCACCGGCCCGCTGGTGTTCGGCCTGGACGAAACGCTGGAGCGCCGCTGGGGGCCACGCATCGCGGCCCGCGGCATCTACCGCGACGCCGTGCGCAGCAGCGATTCCCATCTGGTCAAGTGCAGCGGCCTGCGCTGGCTCAGCGTCTGCCTGCTCACGCCCCTGCCCTGGGCCGCGCGGGTCTGGGCCCTGCCCGTGCTCACCGTGCTAGCCCCCTCGGCGGGCTGGGCCAGGGCGCAGGGCCGCCGCCACAAAAAAGCGACGGACTGGGCCCGGCAAGCCGTGCGGCAGCTGGCCCGCTGGCTGCCCGGCCGCCAGCTCATCTACCTGGGCGACAGCGGCTACGCCGTGCTGACGCTGCTGGCCGCGACGCGCGCCCACGCCACCTGGCTTACGCGCCTGCGCCTGGATGCGGCCCTGTATGCCCCGGCCCCGGCCCGCGTGAAGGGCCAGCGGGGGCGCACCCGGGTCAAGGGCGCCCGCCTGCCCGGCCTGGCGCAGGTGGCGGCGGCGGCCACCACCGGCTGGCAGGCGCTCACGCTGCCCGCCGATGCCCGCGGGCAGGTCCGGACGGTGGCGCTGGCCACGGGCACGGCCCTGTGGTACTCGGCCGGCACGGTCGTGCCCATCCGCTGGGTGCTGGTGCGGCCGGCCGGCGAGCCGCAGGGAACGATACAGGCGTTGTTGAGCACGGACCTGGCCCTGGAAGCGGCCACCATCGTGACCACCTACGCCCAACGCTGGGCCCTGGAAGTGACCTTCGCCCAGGTGCGGGCCCACCTGGGCGTGGAAACCCAACGCCAGTGGAGCAACCTGGCCATAGCCCGCACCACCCCCGTACTGCCGGGCCTGTTTTCGCTCGTCACCCTGCTGGCCAACCGCCTGCACGCCCGGGGCTTGTTGCGGGCACAGGCCTGCACCTGGTACCAGAAGCAGGCCCCGACCTTTAGCGATGCCCTGGCTACCGTACGCCGCTATTTATGGGCCGAAACGCTTTTTGACAACTCGCCCAAGGACACCGTCCTGCTCAAAATCCCGCGCCACCAGCTCCACATCTGGCAAGAGGCCCGGGCATGGGCCGCGTAGGGCTAAAGTCAAGCTAAAGGCGGTAGCTCAAGGGTTTTGGCTAGGGCTACTGCCCCACTGCCCCCAAAATCCTGTAGGCTCCTTTTGGTAAAGGCGTCTGGTTCCGGGTTCACGTAACGCATCCCTTCACGCCATTTCCTGAACGATGAATCATAGATGGGTTGCCTAAACTAGCCTGGCCCTGCCTGCAGCGACCGGTTGACCACCAGGTACGGGGCCTGCTCTTGGAGTTTAGCGGGAGCGTTCGGTTTTCGAACATGCTGCTCCATAGGGAAAGGCAGTACGTTATATTGCGCTTGTGAAAAAACTACTTATACCCTACCCCATTTTAATTCTGGGGAGTTTGCCCTTGCACTCCCACGCGCAAAGCACGCGCTTCGGCCTGAAAGCCGGCGTAAACTACAGCACTACGTACATTCCAAGCATTACGCGACCTGACCGGATACTGGGGCTGGCGGCGGGCGGGTTTGCGCAGGTGGCGCTGTCGCAGGACGGATTCTTTCTGCTGCAGCCGGAATTACTCTACTCGGCCAAAGGCTCAGAAACAAGCTTCCAAGGGAACACCTACCAGAACCGACTGCACTATCTGGAGCTGCCGGTCCTGGCTAAAATCAACGCCGATGGGTTTGTGTTCGAAGCCGGTCCCCAGCTCAGCTACCTGCTGGCAGCCCGCAACGAGAATGCAGCCGGCACCTCTACCGACCTATCCGGCTCTAACCGGTTGGCGGTGGGCGCGGTGGCCGGCGTGGGCTACCAACTGCCGATGGGCCTGGGCCTCACGCTCCGCTATGCCAATGATTTGAGCCGTATCAGCAAAGGAGGACCACGCAATACGCTGTATCAGCTACAGCTGAGCTACGCACTCCCCGGCAACTAACCTACACTGTCAGTACTATAAAAGCATAAAGGGCCGCTTCTACGAGCGGCCCTTTATGCTTGGGGTTATTGCCGCACGGTTTATGGCGCTACCAGCAGCCTACAGGTTTGCGCGGTTCCTTTCGCCTCCCGCCGTCGCTCGGCTATGCCGCGAGCGTCCCCGCGCCGTATAGCTTTGAGTGAACAGGGCCGCCAAATTCGCAGCATAGCTGCTCAAAGCGTGGTCGTCACCCGGCATAGCCGAGCGCCGGCGGATGATCGGGGTACGCTCCGGTCCGGCGGCTTTTTCAGCCGTCGGGCCGGTCGCTGCCAGAACAACCCACCAGCATGAAACAATGAACCTGTTTAGGGTTTCGGTTTTTTCGTCGTTTGTCATCCTTCATCTGGCGTCCGCTTGCGAAGGACCTTCTCACGACTGCTCATTTTGGCCTAATTCCAAGTGGTACGGACGTGATAAGGTCCTTCGCAAGCTCAGGATGACAGCTTTTTCGAAACCCTAAACAGCCTCAATATCTGCGACCTTTGACCGGCCCGACGGCTGAAAAAGCCGCCGGACCGGAGCCAATGACCGGTACCCCGATTCCGAAACCGCTATAAGATGAAGCAGTAGCTATTTCTTCCCGAACGCGATGCTGATTCTGTTACAGCGGTTTCGCGAATGGGGTGGCTGCCGGTCCGGCGGCTACCAGCCGTCGGGCCGGTCGTCGCTTGCGCCATGCCGCCTGAACAGCGTCAGCGAACGGAAACCGGCCCGATGGCTGAAAAAGCCGCCGGACCGGGACTTACACCGTTCGCCAAACCGCTATACTGAACCTGTTTAGGGTTTCGGTTTTTTCGTCGTTTGTCATCCTTCATCTGGCGTACGCTTGCGAAGGGCCGGCCTCTTGCAGCACTCCAAAACGCCTTTCCCTGCACAACATCCTTCTCCGCGCCCTGGTGAAAGGCTTTGCTCGTTGAACCAGGCTTGGCAGGATATCCGAGGAAGGTCCTTCGCTTTGCTCAGGATGACCGATAGGTTGAATCACTAACAGCTCATTATCCGGTGGGGCTACTTCCGCAGATAGCCCACCATCAGCTCGGCGGCCTTGGCGGCGGCATTGTTGCGCCCCAGTTTCTGCTGCAGCTCGGCGTAGCCGGCTTTCTGCCCGGCAATAAACGCTTCGTCGGCGGTTATCTTCTTCAGCTCCGTGACGAGGTTGCGGGAGTTGAACTCGCCCTGAATCAGCTCTTTCACCACTTCCTTGCCGGCAATCAGGTTGACCAGCGAAATGTAGGGCACCTTGATAACGGCCTTTCCTATGGCGTAGGAAACGGCGCTGGTCCGGTAGCACACCACCTGCGGCACGTTGAACAGGGCCGTTTCCAGGGTAGCCGTGCCGCTGGTGACCAACGCCGCCTGGGCGTGGCTGAGCAGGTCGTAGGTCTGGTCGAAGAGGATGCGCACGTTGTTGCGCTCGAAGTTGGCGTAGTAGCTTCGCTCGAGGTTGGTCACGCCGGCTACTACGAACTGGTAGTCGAGGAAGGGCGGCAGGATGGCCAGCATCTCGTAGAGCATCTCCTCAATTTCCTGCTTGCGCGAGCCGGGCAGCACGGCAATAATCAGCTTCTGCGGGTCGAGGTTGTTGCGCTGGTAGAAATCGGTGCCCACCGAATGCTCGGCAATGGCATCCACGGTGGGGTTGCCGATGTAGTCGACGTCGTAGCCGAAACGCTGGTAAAACTCCTTCTCGAAGGGCAGAATCACGAACATCTGGTCCACCAGGGCCTTCACCTGGTGCACGCGGCCTTGGTTCCAGGCCCAGATCTTGGGCGAGATGTAGTAGAACACCTTCAGCCCCGCCGCCTTGGCAAACTTGGCCACGCGCATATTGAACCCCGCGTAATCGACCAGAATCACCACGTCGGGCTGGTAGGCCTGAATGTCGCGCTGGCACTCCTTGAGGTAGCCGCGAAACTTGAGGATGCTGGTCGCCGCCTCCCAGAAGCCCATGATGGCCATTTCCTGGTAGTGGTGCACGAGCGTGCCGCCTTCCGCCTGCATCAGGTCGCCACCCCAGCCGCGGAATTCCGCTTCGGGGTCCTGTCGGCGCAATTCGCGCATGAGGTGGGAGGCGTGGAAGTCGCCGGAACGCTCCCCGGCTATCAGGTAATACTTCATGCTTTGGAATTAAGAATTAAGAATTAAGAATTAAGAATTATCAGTAAGTCAGAACCAGGATGTACGCTGTAATGGCGGCCAATTCTTAATTACTAATTCTTAATTCTTAATTGGCTTCGCCAAAGTATTCCACGAAGTTGCGGGGGGTTTCGTAGAGCTTGATGCAGTGGAGCTGGGCGGCGGAAATCCGGGGGATTTCGCGGGCCAGGATTTGCCAGAAAGCCACGGCCAGGTTTTCGGTGCTGGCCAGCTGATCTTTCAGGAACGGCACGTCGAGGTTGAGGTTTTTATGGTCCACCTGGTCCACGACATGCTCGCGGATGAGGGTGCTGAGGGCCTTGAGGTCGATAACGAAACCCGTTTCCGGGTCGGGCCGGCCTTTCACGGTCACGATGAGGTCGTAGTTGTGGCCGTGCCAGTTCACGTTGGCGCAGGGCCCGAACACTTCCGCGTTCCGCTCCTGCGACCATTTAGGGTTGTGCAGCTTGTGAGCGGCGTTAAAGTGCTCCTGCCGGCTGACGTAGATCATTGGTTTTTGGGGTCTTGGGGTCCTGGACGGTGGGGGCTTAGGGTCCTGGGGGCTTAGGATCCTGGATGTCCTGGATGCTGGGGGCTTGGGTTTTGTTCTGACCAATCGAGCCTGAACATCATCCAAAATCCTGAGCCCCCAAGCTCCTAAGACTCTTTCCGTCGCAGCAAATATACGAAGAACGGTACGCCGAACAGGGCCGTAATCAGCCCGACGGGCAAACCGGCGGGCGGGTAGAGCAGACGGGCCAGCAGGTCGCAGGCCAGCAGAAAGTCGGCCCCGAGCAGGGCGCAGAACAGCAGATTGGCCTTGCCCGTGACGCCCAGCAGCCAGCGCGTGAGGTGAGGAATCATGAGCCCGACGAAGCCCACCGGCCCGCACAGCGCCACGATGCAGCCCGTGAGGGCCGAGGCCGTAATCACCAGCAGCCAGCGGGTGCGGGCCACCGGCACGCCCAGAGCCTGCGCCCGCTCTTCGCCCAGGAGTAGGATATTGAGGTCCTTTTGCAGGAAAACCAATAGTAGCAGCGCCAGTCCCAGTGCCACCGCCGGGTAGGCCAGCACGTCCCAGCCGGCGCGCTCGAAGCTGCCCATCGCCCAGAACACCACCGTGCGCAGCTTGCCTTCGGAAGTGGAAAGAAACGTGAGCAGGCCCCCGATAGACGTGGTGAGGGAGCTAAGCGCCACCCCCGCCAGCAGCAGCTGGGCCGGCCTGATCTTGCCGCGCTGCGTGCCCAGCGCCACCACGATGAGCGTGGTTATCAAGCCGCCCACCAGCGCGGCCAGCGGGGGCAGGTACAGGCCGCCAACCATAAGGTTGGGCAGCAGCGCGAAGCAGAGAATAGCGCCCAGCGAAGCCCCCGAGGCGGTGCCGAGCAGGTAGGGGTCGGCCAGGGCGTTGTTTACCATAGCCTGCATCAGGTAGCCGCTCACGGCCAGGCCGGCCCCGGCCAGCAGCGCCATCAGCAGGCGCGGCAGGCGCAGCTCCACCAGCACCAGCTGGGCCGGGTCGGTGGCGTCGTAGTGCAGCAGGGTGCGGCCAATAAAAGCATAGTCCAGCGCGAAGCTCCCGACCCGCAGGCCCACCACGACCAGCCCCAGCAGCAGCAGCAGGCTGGCCAGAATCCAGGGGGCGGGGTGGCGCGTCATGGGCGCAGCAGCCCCTGCAGCTCCAGCACCGACTGCCCTACGCGGGGACCGGGCCGCTCCATCAAATCGCCGGTGATGGCGAAAACGCGGCGGGTCTGGTAGGCTTTGATGCGCTTCAGCTCGGGGTACTTGCGGAAGAAGGTGCTGTCCAGCTTGCCGAAGCTGCCGCCCAGCAGCACGTCGGGGTTGAGCTGGAGAATGTACTCGCGGGTGAGGGCCGGGTAAGGCTGGGGGAACTTCTCCGTTACGGCATTCTGCCCGCCCGCCACGCTGATCTTGTCCGTGAACAGCGTATTCTGGCCGTACACGTAGATCGGGTCCTGCCAGGTGATGGCCAGCACGCGGGGCCGGACGGGGGTAGCAGCGGCAATAGACTGCAGCTGGTTCAGCTCCGCCGCCAGCGAGTCGGTGTAGCGCCGGGCCTGGGGCACGCGGTCCAGGATGCGGCCCAGGTCGCGCAGGCCGCGCAGCACGTCCGTAACTTTGTCGTACTTCTGAAAATACACCGGAATACCGAGCTTTTGCAGGCGGGCCGCATCATCGAGCGACGTAATGCCGTCCACGGTGAACACCACGTCGGGGTGCAGCTTTACGAGGCCTTCCAGATCCAGCGGGTAGCTGTTGACGATGGGTTTGCGCAGCGCGGCCCGGGGGTAGTCGCACACCTGGGTGCGGCCGATGATGGTGGCGGTGTCGGCCACGGCGTAGAGCATTTCCGTCATGGAAGCCGCCAGAGCCATGATGCGGCGCGGTTGGGCCGGGACGGAAACCGGCCGGCCGAGGTCGTCGGTGAGCTGCTGGGGGGCAGCGCCGGGTTGGCGGGCCGGGTTATCCGACTGGCAGGCGCTGAGCAACAGCCCGAGCAGAAGTGGCCGCGAGAGCCGGAGCACGAAACGAATCATGCGCCAAAGGTAGCGCGGCGCGGTTAAGTGGCTATTTTTCATTTTCCTCCGCCTACCTCCGCGCAACCCTCTGCGTACCTCTGCGAGAAAACCCGTCAGCGCCGGCGCCCCCACCGTTTTTCCCTACTTTTGACCAAAATCCCTGCCTTATGATAGTTGTCACCGGAGCGGCCGGCTTTATCGCCAGCTGCCTAGTTACCCGCCTGAACGCCGCCAATTTCAACGATATCGTGGTGGTCGATAATTTCGCCGTCGAGCGCAAGCTGGCCAACCTCAAGGGCAAGCGCCTGCGCGAATACGTGGACCGCAACGAGTTCTTCGACTGGCTCGACACCAACCACGAGCAGGTGGAGTTCATCTTCCACCTCGGGGCCCGCACCGACACCACCGAGCAGGACAAGGCCGTGTTCGACCTGCTCAACGTGGAGTACTCGCAGAAAATGTGGCGGGCCTGCTGCCGCTACCAGCTGCCGCTGGTGTACGCATCCTCTGCCGCCACCTACGGCTCGGGCACGCTGGGCTACTCCGATGAAGACGCGCTGCTGCCCCTGCTCAAGCCCCTGAATCCCTACGGCGACTCCAAGAACGCCTTCGACAACTGGGCCGTGCAGCAGCCGGAAAAGCCGTTTTTCTGGGCCGGGCTGAAGTTTTTCAACGTCTATGGCCCCAACGAATACCACAAGGGCCGCATGGCGTCGGTGATTTTCCACGCCTTCGAGCAGATCCGCCAGACGGGTTCCATGACGCTGTTCCGCTCCCACAACCCCGACTACGCCGACGGCGAGCAGCAGCGCGACTTCGTCTACGTGAAGGACCTGGTAGAAGTGTGCTTCTTCCTGATGACCAACCGCCAGCATTCGGGCATCTATAACCTGGGCACCGGCGAAGCCCGCACCTTCCTGGACCTGACGCTGAACACCTTCCAGGCCCTGGGCCGCCCCGCCGACGTCCACTTCCGCGACACGCCCGAGGACATCCGCGATACCTACCAGTACTACACCCAGGCCGACATGAGCAAGCTGCGCGGCATTGGCTACGACCGGCCCTTCACCCGCCTCGAAGACGGCATCGACGACTACGTGCGCAATTACCTGGTCCCCGGCACGTATCTGTAAACGCCCGGTTGAAGCCGGCCATCCGGCGGCACCGTGGGTAATACCATAATTTTAGTAGACCCGGCAAGGCCCTGATCGTCCGGAGTTTCTAGCCAAATGCCCTTATTTGCAGCCCGCCCCGGATCAACCCGGCGCGGGCTGCTTCGTTTGCCTCCGGACTGCGGATTGGCCGCCCGATACGGAACCGACCAATTTCACCGCTTATCTTCTCCTTCTCACGATACCACCGGGTGCAACGACGGACGATTACCATTCTGGGCGGAGGCTTTTCGGGCTCGATGCTGCTGGTACAGCTGGCGAACCTGCCGGGTGGTCCGTACCCATTCGATGTGCATCTGGTAGAACCCCGCCCAGCCCCGGGACCCGGGCTGGCGTACTCGGCCCGACGACAGGAATACCTGCTGAACGTGCGCACCACGGCGCTCAGCGCCTTTCCCAACCAGCCCGACCACTTCGCCAGGTGGGTGGCGGCCACCGACTCCCCGCCCTGCGAGCAGCAATTCTGCTCCCGGCAGGTCTACGGCCGGTATCTGCAGGAGCTGGTTTCTACCGTGTTGACGCAGCCGGCCACGAATGGCCTGCGGTTTTTCTGGCACCAGGATTCCGCCGTGGCGGCTACCCTGACTCCCGACGGCCGCGCCGCCACGGTCCGGCTGGCCAGCGGCACCGCGCTGCCCAGCGACCAGGTAGTGCTGGCCCTGGGTAACTTTCCGCCCCTGCCCCCCGCCGGCCCCGACCAGGCCTACCTCACCCACTCCACCTACCACGGCAACCCCTGGGCACCGGGAGCATTGCGCAACATTGCGCCCCAGGATTCGGTGCTGCTGATCGGCTCGGGCCTGACGGCGGTAGACGTACTGCTGGGCCTGGACGCCGATGGCCATACCGGCCCGGTCACGGTGGTGTCGCGCAATGGGCGCTGGCCCGCCGAACACGGCCCCGCGGGCCTCTCCTACCCCAACTTCTACGCGGCCGACTTAGCCGGTATGAGCACGGTGGGCGAGGTGCTCCGCGCCGTGCGCCACCGGATTCGGGAAGCCGCGGCGCAGGGCATCGACTGGCGGCCGGTGCTGGATTCATTGCGACCCAGCCTGGGCAAGATTTGGGCAGCGTGGCCCCTGGCGGAGCAGGCGCGGTTTCTGCGCCACCTGGCTTCTATCTGGTCGGTGGTGCGGCACCGTAGTCCGCCCCAGAATACGGCGGCCGTGCAGGGAATGCTGGACGCGGGCATCGTGCGGATGCAGCTGGGCCGGGTGCGGCAAACAGTACCCCAGGGGCCTGATCTGGCAGTGCAGGTGCAGCAGCAGGGGCAGGCCCGCTGGCTGACGGCCCGCCACGTCATCAGCTGCACCGGCCCCCTGCTCGACTACGGCCGCATAGATTCCGCGCTGGTAACCAGTCTGCGCGAAGCCGGGCTGCTGGTGCCGGATGCGCTGCGGCTGGGGATGCAGACCAATGCCCACGGAGCCCTGATGGACGCGCGGGGGCAGGCTTCCGGGGTGCTGTTCACGCTGGGCCCCAGCCGCCGGCCGGCCTACTTCGAGTCGACGGCCGTACCGGAGCTGCGGCAGCAGGCCGCGGCCCTGGCCCAGCATCTGGCCGGTGATTGGGTGGTTGAGTGATTCAGTGATTCAGTAAATCGGCTGTCATCCTGAGCGAAGCGAAGGACCTTCCGAGGCTAACGCAGAAGCCTTCAGGTAAAGCACGAAGCCCCTTGCCGACGCATGACAAGGGGCTTGGTAGTTGAAGTAACGGGGCCTAAAACCGCGGGAAAGATCCTTCGCGAGCTCAGGATGACAGCTGCGTAAGGCAGCACCTGACTAAGCGGCCTGCTCCAGCGTGTACATCGGTACCACGGTAGCTTCGGCATCGGTCGTGGCTGGCTGAGCAGCCGGCGCCGGCGCGGCCAGATCATCGGCGTGGCGGCGCAGGGCCCGCATAAGCAGGTACTTGTATTTTTCCGCATCGGCCAGCGCCGCCTCAATGGCCTGTACGGCAGCGGCGTAGGCCACCACCGGCTGCATCTCCTTGCGGGGACGACGGGCTTCAAAAACTTGGTTCTCCAGGTAATCAGCGGGGTTTTTCATCTTGAGAGCGGGTTTAAAATCAGGCTATTTACAGCTGCATTCATAACCCCAAAACCGGCCTTGTCATTCCTCTCAGCCCGCTTTTCCGGTATAAATATTACGCGGAAATCCGGAGCACCAGCTTGCCAAACTGCTGGCCTTCATCCAGGCGGCGCATGGCTTTTTCGCCTTCGGCCAGGGGGAAAACCTGATCCACTTCGGGCACGATCTTGTGGTCTTCCACGAAACGCACCATGGCGGCAAAATCCTGGTCGGTGCCCATGGTGGAGCCCAGAATGGAAAGCTGCTTCCAGAACACTTTGGCCGGCGGTATCGGCGCAATAGCCCCCCGCGTACCGCCGTAGAACACGATACGCCCGCCCGGCGCGGCGGCATCGAGCAGGGCCCCGAAGCCCGGACCGGCCGCACTGTCCACGATTACGTCGAAGGCTCCGCCGGCCTCTTTTACCAGGGCCGGAGCCCAGTTTTCGTCTTTGTAATTGGCCCCACCTTTGGCGCCCAGGGCTTTGGCCCGCTCGATTTTCCCGGCCGAGCCGGAAGTAACCCATACTTCGGCCCCCAGCGCTACGGCCATCTGCAAAGCCAAGAGGGCTACGCCCCCACCAACCCCATTGATGAGCACCCGCTCGCCGGCCCGCAGCCCGGCCCGCGTAAACATGGCCCGGTAGGCCGTGACGCCACCCAACGGCAGCGCCGCGGCCTGCTCAAAATTGAGGTGAGCGGGCAGAGGATGAGCCGTGCTGGCCGGTACGCTCACGTACTCGGCGAAAGTACCCTGGTTGGGCAGGCCCAGAATGGTGAAGCTCTTGGCCTGGGCGTGCGGATTGTCGCCCCAGTTCTGCCCCGGATTGATCAGCACCGCCTGACCGACCAGCGTCGCCGCTACTCCCTCCCCCACGGCCGAAACCACGCCGGCCCCGTCGGAGCCGAGGATGCTGGGGAATTTCAGGCCGGCGTACTGTCCTTGCTGAATCCAGACGTCGCGGTGGTTGAGGGCGGCGGCGCGCAGCTGCACCAGCACTTCGCCGGGGCCGGGCGCGGGGGTGGGAACTTCGGTCAGGGTCAGGGGTTGGTCGATGCCAGTGAGCTGGAGCGCTTGCATAAACGGTGGGTTAGGTCGGAACGATGAGGGCAAAAGGTACGCGCCCACTCAGGAAAACCCAAGCCGCCGCCGGAAATCAGGCTAAAGCAGGATAGCGCCCTACAAAAACCGCTGCTTTAGCTCCGGGGTGGGCAGCATGCAGGCGTCCTGACGGCCAAACCACTGGTAGCGGTGGCGGGCCACGAACCGGTACAGGGCATCCCGCCCGGAGCGCGGCAATAGTATGCCGCCGTAAAGCAGCTGCCAGAAGCCGCCTAGTCCCCGGGCAATGTGCAGCACGGCCGTAGAATGGGTGTATACCTTGCCATCGGCCACCAGCATCACCGTTTCCGGATCTTCGGCCCCTAACGCCACCCCGTGCGCCGCCAGCAGGGCCTGCCCGCCCGCCGACTGCAGCGCGGCAAAGCGGAAGCGGCCCGCGGGGTCGTGGCGGATGACGAACTGCACGAAGCCGTTGCAGAGGTTGCAGACGCCGTCGAAGAGGATAGTAGCGGGTTCAGAAGCCATACGTTGCGGTACCGGAACAGGGTAGTGGCGAACAACAGGGAAGTAGGCCAAAAGTAACGCGGTATTTGGGCGGGCCGATGATTTCGCAGGCCCGGGAACCGGTTCAGGCTAAGTTTTTTGAAGCCTCTCTCCGTCGCGGGTGAAACCGGGCCACGCGGTAGGAGCAATGGCTGGGGCGAAGCTTTAACGGGCCCTGTTTTTCAGCCGGTAGCCGGCAGCAGGTCGCAGTACCAAAAGCCGGCCTCGCCCGCCCCGGCGGGAGCCGGATAGGTTCGGCGCACGATTTCGCCCCGCTCAAAAGCAATGGGGGCGGAGAAATAGGGGGCGTCGAACACGAAGCTGTGGTACTCGCCGTTTTCGCCGCAGGGGTCTACCCCCGGCGGCAGGTCGCGCAGAAATTCTTCGTCGAGCAGGCGGCCGCAGAAGCTCTGGTCGAGGTAGTGCTCATTTACGCACACGACGATGGCGCGGAAGCCCAGCGCGAGGTATTCCCGCAGAATATTGGCGGCGCTGCGCTGCCAGAGCGGAAAAATGGCCTGCATGCCCACGCGTGCCAGCTGCTGCTCGCGGTAGGTCCGCAGATCGGCCAGGAAAATATCCCCGAACGCCGAGTGCTGAATTCCCCGCGCCCGCAAAGGGGCAAGCGCCGCCTGCATCAACCGTTCGTAGTCGGCCATATCCGACGTTTCGGGCAATTCCAGCCTGGTCAGGGGCAGGCCGATGCGGGCCGCCTGAGCTTCGAGCAGGGCCACCCGTACGCCGTGCATGGCTACGCGCTGGTAGTGGGCATTCACGCTGGTGAGCAGGTGGGCCACCTCGTAGCGCGGGTCGTGTAAAAGGTGGTATAGAGCCAGGGCGGAGTCTTTGCCCCCGCTCCAGTTCAGCAGCACCGGAATAGCCATGCGACAAAGCTAGCGGTTCGGAGCGGTAGTTTTAGCTCCTGGCCGGCCAAACTGCGTATACCCGGCTTCCAACCGACCTCTACCCTTCAATCAACCAACCAGCCCATGAAGCTTCCTCAACGAATTCTGCTGGCCGGGGCGCTGGCCGCCTCCGCCACCTTTGCCGCCTGCGACCGGAGCCGCACCCCCGGCACCGATCAGCAAACGGCCAACGACTTCTCCAATGCCCCGCCCGCCCGCACCATCGAAACCGACATGGACAGCGTGAACAGCCAGCAGAACGTGAACCCGCCCGCGGGTACCGGCTCGGCCGCCGACATGCAGCAGGCTACCAACGACGGCACCGCTACTCCGCCCGCCGGCATGAACCAGTCGACGCCCGTGAAGGGTGCGGCCGGCGGCCCGCCCCCACCCGGCGCCGCGCCGGGCAACAACACGAAAAGCGGTACCAACTCCTCGACTATTCCACCGAAATAAGGTCGCTCCAGCTTCCATAAAAAAAGGATCCGCAGCAGGTGCTGCGGATCCTTTTTTTATGGAAGAGACTTGTTCCCGAATAAGCAATAATGAAAAAAGAACGTCATGCTTCATCTGGCGTCCGCGCAGCCGAAGCATGACCGCTGAATTTGCGCTTTTCTGTATTTAGGAACAAGTCTAAGCTCTTTATTATGACGGGTACTGGATTTTACGACGGGCAAATTCGGGGCCGTTATGCCGATCGGGCCGGGGGGCCTTCGGCGCGGTCGACAGGGCCAGGCTGCTGCTGAGGACGGTAGCATCCTCCGCCACGGCCCAGGCGGTATCCGGTACCGGGGTTTGCTCACCCAGGCTTTTGCGCAGGTGAAAGCTGGCGAATGTTGCGGCTACGGCGGCCAGACTGCCCAGCACGGCACCTACGGCCATCTGTCGGTCTTTGCCCGCTTTGTAGATCGTGGCCCCGATCAGCGCCCCCGACACGGCCCGACCCAGCAGCACGTTGGGCGCGGTGCGGTCGGGCATGCCGGGCACCTTGTCGGCTACCATTTCGGCCCCGGCCATCAGCTTGAGCGCGGTAGCGGCCGTTTTCGACTGCAGAAACCGCAAAGGGGAGGTAGCCAGGGTGGCCGACTTGTTTTTGGCGAGCGAGCCGCTCAACGTAGCCAGCGGCGTGATGCTGCGCAGGCCGGCCAGGGCACCCGCGCCGAGGGCTTGCCAGAATATTGTTGCCATGAGAATCAGGAGTTAGCAGTGCTATTATCTACCCGCTTAAACGCACGATCAGGCCGGGCGTTGAGGCTGCCGCGGGAATTGTGGGCCTTTATCGTTCCAGCTTGAAATCAGGGTCGGCGGCGGGGCGGGCGGGGCGGTTGGCTACGGCCCAGCCCGTCAGGTAAATCCAGCGGGTGACGCCGGCCAGCTTGGCGATGTTGATGGTTGCCGGCTCGTCCCGGGGCGTGTGGTAGTCCTTGTGCAGCAGCGTGGTGTACATGATGGCCGGAATACCCAGGCGGGCGTAGGGTAGGTGGTCGGAGCGGAAGTACCAGCCTTCGGGGTGAGTGGGCTGGTCCCAGAGCGTGTCGAGCTTGAACCGGGGCCCCGCCTGATTGGCGGCCAGGGCCGTACGAACCAGGTCGGCGGAGTTGCGGTGGGGCCGCTGGGAGCCCAGCAGGGCCGCACTGTCGGGGGCGTTGCGGCCAATCATTTCGATGTTGAGCACGGCCACGATGGACTCGCGTGGGACCGTGGGCTGGGCCGAGTAATAACGGGAGCCCAGCAGCCCGCGCTCCTCGGCCCCGTGGAAGACGAACAGGGCCGAGCGGCGGGCCGGCTGCTGGCGGAAGGCCCGCATCAGGGCCAGCGTGGCGGCGCAGGCCGTACCATTATCGTCGGCCCCGTTCCAGATGGAGTCGCCGGCCACGGCTTTGCGCACCCCGTCGTGGTCCTGGTGGGTGCTGAAGAGCACGTGCTCCTTTTTCAGCCGGGCATCGGTACCCGGCACCCGGGCCACGATGTTCACCGACGGATACTGAAAGCTTTCCACTACCAGGTTGGCGGTGAACTGCTGGCCGGCCTGCTGCACCCAGGCCAGCGCCGCGGCGGGCAGCCACACCGTGGGAGCCTGCGTGAGCACGCGGGTGTTGGGGCCGCCGGGCAGGTCGTAGCGGCCCCGCTCGTAGCCGGTGCCCCAGTTGTCGTAGATAGCCTGCGCCCGCGCATCCGACACGACCACCACGGCCACCGCCCCGGCTTTGATCAGCTCCGCCGACCGGTCGCGGATGGTAGCCGTGAGGTAGCGACGGAAGCTGAGGCCGTCGGTGGGCTGCCCCGAAAATACCAGGGCCACGGCCTTGCCTTGCATGTCGACCTTGGCCACCTCCGCCGGGGTACCAGTGCCCACGTACACCAGCGGCGCATTCACCACGGCATTCACCGGGGCAAAGACGATGGCATCCTGGTTGGGCACGAGCTGGTGCGTCCCGATAGTAGCGCGGCTGGCTTTGGTGAGGCGGGTGCGCTGAATATGAAAGAACTGGAAGAACGTGCCGTCGTCGCCGGCGGGCTGCAGGCCGATGGCGCGGGCCTGCTCGGCAATCCACATCGAGGCGCGCAGCTCATCGAGGGTGCCGCCCTCACGCCCCCGGAAATGGTCGTCGGACAGGGCAAACAGGTCGCGCTTCAGGTCACTGTCCCGGATGGCCGCGCGGTTGTCGGCAGCCGGGGCGGCTTTCGGGCGGGCGGGCCGGCCTTGCTGCGCGGCAGCCGGGCGGCTGATCAGAAGTGCAGCGCCGAGCAGGGCAATACGGCCTAGCGGCGCGAGAAAAAAGGTTTTCATGTAGTCAGATTAAGCGTTGAGCAGGCAGCAGGCAGCACACCTGACACGTCCAAAACGGGCCGGGGGGCGTCGCCGGCTCCAGCGGTATAGCGGTGTTTACCGGTAGGCAAAAAGGCCCGCTGTCAGCTGACGGCAGGCCTTTTGATTTGGTACAGCTGGGTTACTTCTCCCCCAGGGCCCAGTCGTCCATCTTGCGCTCCAGCACCGACAGCGGCATCACGCCGTCTTTGAGCAGCTCGTCGTGGAAGGCGCTGAGGTGGAAATGCTCCCCGTTCTGGCGCGGATACTTCTCCCGGAGGTGGTCCGAAGCCTTCACTCCCAGCTGCCGGGCGTACTTCTCGCGCAGCTCCCGGATTTTCAGGGCGCCCACCTTGTACGACAGTGCCTGGCCCGGAATGGCCATATAGCGCTCAATCTCGGCCGTGGCGCCCTGCTCCCCGATGGCCTCGTTGTCCATCATGTACTTGATGGCCTGCTCGCGGGTCATGCCCTTGGTGTGCATGGCCACGTCGACCACCAGGCGGATGGCGCGGTGAATCTCGTCGCCCAGGGCCCCCATGTACTGGTAGGGGTCGGTGTAGAGGCCCAGCTCCTTGCCCAGGCTTTCGGTGTACAGGGCCCAGCCTTCGCCCATGGCTCCGTACCAGGCAAAGCGGCGGAACTTGGGCAGGCTCTCGTTTTCCTGCTGCAGCGAAATCTGGTAGTGATGGCCCGGAATGGCTTCGTGCAGGAACAGCGACTCCATGCCCGAAGTCGTGTTGAAGGTGGTGGCATCCAGAATCGGGACGTAGAAGATGCCGGGACGGGAGCCATCGGGCGTGCCCTGGTTGTACTCGGCCGAGGCCGAGGCGGCGCGGAAAGCCTCGGTCTGACGAATCTCAAACTCGGTTTTGGGCGTGCGCCCGAATATCTTCTTCAGGTTCGGGTCGATGCGGGTCTGGATGCGCTGGAAAGCCCCGATCACCTCGGCGGGCGTCTGGTAGGGCATGAACTGCTGGTCCGTCTTCAGATACTGGAAGAAGGCCGGCAGGTCGCCTTTGAAGCCCACCTGCGCTTTCACCCGCTCCATTTCGGTCCGGATGCGCTTCACTTCGCTGAGGCCCGTCTGGTAGATTTCCTCCGGCGTTTTGTCGGTCGTGGTCCAGTATTTCACCAGGTAGCGGTAGCGGGCCGCGCCGGCCGGAATGCCGCTGATGCCGGTGGTGGCGCGGGCTTTGGGCAGGTACTCGTTCTGCAGGAAGTCGGCCAGCTTCTTATACGTCGGGGCCAGATCCTGCAGGATGGCCTGCTGGTAGGCTTTGGTGAGCCGCTGCTGGTCGGCGGCGGCTACGTCCTTCGGAAACAGGGTGACGGGGCCGTAGAACAGGCTTTTACTGGCGTCCGTCACCACCAGAGCGCGCAGCTGCGGAATCATCTTCTGCACCAGGGCCCGCGGCAGCACCACCCCGGCTTTCAGGCCCTGGCGGAAGTTGCTGATGGCCGAGTCGGCCCAGACGGGGAAGCCGTGGACCCGGCCCAGCCAGTTGTCGTAGTCCTTGGCCGTTTTAAAGGGCTGGGCACCCGTGCCGGCCCCGAACTGGCCCAGCGAAATCGGCAGGCCGCCAAACTGGCTGAAGGGAATCATCCAGACCGCGGGGTAGTCGGCCCCCACCAGGATGCCCTGCTTAAGGCCGTCGAGCCGGGTCTGCAGGTCGTACTGAAACAGGTCGTAGCTGATTTTGTCGTTCGCCGTCATCTTCTCCCGGTCGAACCTGCCGAGCTGGGTGAGGTAGCGCTGATACATCGTGCCGAGCCCGTCGCGGAAGGCTTTGGTCTGGTCGTTGGGCAGCTGGTCGTTGTAGCGGTTGTCGCCCTGGGTGGTGGCCGCCATGGGAAACAGCCGTGCCTGCTCTTCCCAGTAGTTGGCCAGCAGCATGGGCAGATCCTTCGCGGCGGTCGTGGCGTCGGTGCCGCTGGTGGTGCCGTCGGCGGTTTTTTGCTGGTTGCAGCCAGCCAGCAGAGCCCCGGCCAGCAGGCCGGTGAGGACAATTTTTTTCATGCGGGAAAGAGGCGTGAGGTTTGGAGCCGGAATGTAGCAAGATTCGGCGCATTCGGGGCCGGCCACCTCGTTTGCATACCCCGCCGAGGCGTGCCCGGCCAACATAATTCTCCCGGGCCAGTTTCATCACCCGGCGGCGCATCGCCGTAGTGCTACTCTATATCTTCTCATTTAATCTCTCCCATGGAATCTCTCACCGGAAAAATTGCCCTCGTTACGGGCGCGGGTAAAGGCATCGGCCGCGCCGTAGCTCTGGCCCTGGCGCAGGAAGGCGTGCACGTGGGCCTGCTGGCCCGCACCGAAAGCCAGCTGCAATCCGTGGCCCGGGAAATCGAAGCCCTGGGGGTAAAGGCCGCCGTGGTTACGGCCGACGTGGCCGACCGCGCCGCCGTGGAGGCCGCCATCAGCCAGGTGCAGGACCAGCTCGGCCCCATCGATATTCTGATCAACAACGCCGGCATCGGCACCTTCGCCAAGCTCGTCGATATGGCCCCGGCCGAGTGGGAGCACATCGTGCAGGTGAACCTGATGGGCACCTACTACGCCACCCGCGCCGTGCTGCCCGGCATGATTGCCCGCGAAACCGGCGACATCATCAACATTGCCTCCACCGCCGGCCTGCGCGGGGCCGCTACGACCAGCGCCTACAGCGCCTCGAAGTTTGCCATCATGGGCCTCACCGAGTCGCTGATGCAGGAGGTGCGCAAGCACAACATCCGCGTGTCGGCCCTCACGCCGAGCACCGTGGCTACCGAGCTGGCCATCAGCAACAACCTCACCGACGGCAACCCCGCCAAGGTGATGCAGCCCGAGGATCTGGCCGAGTTCATGATTGCCCAGCTTAAGCTCAACCGCCGCATCTTTATCAAAGAAGCCGGCATGTGGAGCACCAACCCGTAGGCCCGCGCCCTTCCCGGAGCAGATTGAAAATCCCGCGGCCTTATGGTCCGCGGGATTTTTATTTTTTCTTGATCAATTGAATTATCGGGGGCGAAATAAGGCCTCTGCAGAACCGAAAGCCCCAAGCCGCCCCGGCCGCTGGGGCCCTGCTCCCGGCTGGGCAACTTCCACCACGGACGCCGGGTGGCCTTTTGCCTAACTGCCGCGTATACAGAGCATCACCACCCAACAGAACGAATGAAAACGCCATTCAATCCTTTGCCAGCCGGTTTGAGCCAAGCCGAAGAGACGACCCGGCTCAAGCGGCAGCGATGCGCCGAATGGGGCGTGGCCGTAGCGGCTCTGGGCGGCACTCCACCCAGCCCCGAAATAATTTCCGAGCTCCAACGCTACATCGATGGCGAAATCACCCTCGCCGAGTTTGCCTTAGCCGAAGACTTCCCCGCCTACCAGGCCGTAGTCACCCGCGAACGACTGGTGGCCTAACCCTCTGCTATCCTGACTTTTACCAGAACTCCCTGCCGAAGACTTCGGCAGGGAGTTTTTTGTGCGGTGCTTCCGCATACCACTCAGCAGGGCAGGTTTTACCGCTTGCGCTGGGCCGGCTTTTTCTCCGGGGGCTTCACCATGGTGCCGAACGCGCCCTTCTTCTCGAAGGACTGAATCACCTCGTCTTCCACCGGGGTCCGCTTCACGGCGGAGTTATTCACCCAGAACTCGGGGTCGTATTTCACGCTCTTGATGGCGGCCAGGTCGCGGTCCTGCACGCTGACGCGGGCGTAGGGCAGGCCGGTGGGCGTGGTGTTGGTGTCGTAGAAGAAGGTGAACGACGACACGCTGAGCGGCGTAGCGGGCTTGCCGGGCGTAATCAGCTCGGCATTGAGGTTCACCTTCACGTATTCGAGCGGAGCCACGGCGGCCTCGGTGCTCTGGAACGCCATTTCGATTTCGAGCCTGGTCTTGCGGAACTTCTGGTTGACGTTGTTGGTGGAGGCCGTGAAGTTGGGCGTAGTCATGTGGTAGCGCACCACGCGGTAGGTGTCGATGTCGATCCAGATGGTGCCTTCGGCGCGGTACCTGGTCAGCTCGGGGCGGGTTTCGAAGGTTATTTCCGCGATGCCGCCTTTGGTGGAATCGGGGCCGGCCAGCACGCCTTTCAGCTCCAGCAGGTAGTTTTTCACCAGGTTCGGGCTCAGCAGCGCCAGGGAAGTAGCGGTGTCGGCATTGGCGTCGTAAAGGCCGTAGGACTTGGTGTAGAGCGAGAAGTTGCTGAAGCTGGTGATGCTGGGCACGGCGGCGTAGCGGCCCTGGGCAATGGTGGTGCCTTCGATGCGGGCGTTGCTGGACTTCACGTTCCAGACCACTTCCTGCAGCTCCGTGGGCTGGTCGGCAATGCGCGTCAGCTGGCGGTAGAAGGCCTTGCCGAAATATTTGCGGCCGTAGTTGCGCTCCATTTCCTCGTAGGCATGGCCCACGAGCTGGAACGGGTAGCTGCCGATTTTCACCTCGGGCAGGGCCACCACGGCCGAAGCCAGCGGAATGCGCAGCAGCTCGGCGTTGGAAGTCACCCGCAGCGTGTCGCGCACGTGGCCCAGCTCCGAAAGAATCAGCGTAACCGGCAGCCGGGGCACGCTCAGGCTGAACTCGCCTTCGACGTTGGTCGTGGTGCCGATGGTGGTTTTGTTGACCGACACGCTGGCAAACGGCAGCGCCTCTTTGGTATCCCGGTCGATAATGGTGCCGCGCAGCTGTACCTGGGCCTGCGCCGGCAAGGTGAGCAATAGGGTCAGCAGCAAGCCGGTTAACCGGCCGCAACGGAGGAATAAATCAGTCGGAAAAGTCACGGCAGCCACTATTGAGGTGAGCAGATAAATACAGTTGAACAACGCCGCTACGGCGCGCAGGCCGTTAAGCCCCGCAAAAATAGCCAAATCCATGCCGGGTACCGCACCCGGGTCAGCCGATGAGCCTGGACCCTGGTTTCGGGCCCTGGTATTTGTCACGCAAGGATAACCGGAGCACGCGGGCCGGAATGCGGCGGCGCCGCTACCTTTGCCGGCATGAAAAAGCTTCTGCTTCTCCTGCTGGCCGCCGGGCTTCAGCAGTGCCACCCGGCTACCGTGGTCCGGAACAGCCCCAAGGACCTGACCATTGCCTTCGGCTCCTGCAACCGCCACGACCTGCCCCAGCCGCTCTGGGACGACATTGCCGCCCAGAAGCCCAACGTCTGGATCTGGCTCGGCGACAACATCTACGGTGATACCGACGACATGACGGTGCTGCGCCGGAAGTACGACGCCCAGCTCAACCAGCCCGCCTACCGCCAGTTCCGCCAGCAGGTGCCCACCATCATCGGCACCTGGGACGACCACGACTACGGCCGCAACGACGGCGACAAAACCTACCCCTTCAAAAAGCAAACCCAGCAGGCCGCCCTCGACTTTCTGCAGGAACCCGCGGACAGCCCGCGCCGCCGTCAGGAAGGCATCTACGCCGCCTACGAGTATGCCGTGGGCCGCAGGAAAGTGAAAGTGCTGCTACTCGACGACCGGTACTTCCAGGATACGCTCTACCGCGACGCGCAGAAAGTGTACCACCCCAATACCACCGGCGACGTGCTGGGCGCGGCGCAGTGGCAGTGGCTGGAGCAGCAGCTGCGCACCAGCACCGCCGACGCCCACATCATCGGCTCGGGCATTCAGTTTCTGCCCCAGCAGCACGTCTACGAAAAGTGGAGCAACTTCCCCGCCGCCCGCCAGCGCCTGCTCCGGCTCCTGGCCGACACCCGGGCCAAGGGCGTGCTGCTCATCAGCGGCGACCGGCACATCGGCGAAATCTCGAAGGCCAGCGTGCCGGGCGTCGCCTACCCGGTGTACGAAGTCACCTCCAGCGGCCTGACCCACCCGGCCACCAACAATGCGGGCGAGCCGAACGAGCTGCGCGTGGGGCCGCTCGTGAATGAGAAGCACTACGGCCTGTTCCGCTTCAGCGAGCAGCAGGGCCAGCTTTTCGTCACGGCCACGCTCAAGGGCGAGGATGAAAAAGTGTTTTACACCCAGGAAATCGAACTACAGAAGTAGCCCCGCGCCCACTTCACTTCCCGGCGGACCGCAACGGCCCACCGGCCCTGGATAAACAATACGACCAGCTCCCGGCCACCGCATAAGTGGCCGGGAGTTGCCGTTTTGATTTGAGGCTGTTCAGGAAATTTTTGGGTCATGCTGAGCTTGTCGAAGCATGACCCCGCTTTACACGACTCTGACGACGCCACGCGAGATGCTTCGACAAGCTCAGCATGACGGCCGCAGGTGTTCTGCACTACTTCATAAACAGCTTCTGAGAGTTGGGGAAAGCGCGGCATATTCTTAACAAAGGCCTACATTCCCCTAAATTAGCCGCCTGACCCTAGTCCAACCCATCCGCGCCCGATCTTGTCTTTCCCCCGCTTCCTTGCTTTTCTGTGGCTGCTGCTGGTGCTGCTGAGCCCCGCTGACCTTTCCGCCCAACGCCGCCGAAAGTCGGCCGCCAGGAAGAAAACCGCTAAATCGTCCGTTCAGCGCGGCAAAAAAAGCAGTGCCGCCCGCCGCGCGGCCCAGCGCCGCCAGGAAATAGCCGATTACCAGCAGGCCCAGGCCGCCCTGCGCGCCCGGGCCCGGAAAGCCGCCGCGCCGGCGCCGTTAGCGTCGGCCACCACCCCTAAATCTGCCGCTGCCCGCACCCGCGGCAACCTGCCCGTACCCTTCGCCGCCCAGGCCCGCAGCTCCCGCTGGGTCGATTCGGTGATGAGCACGCTCACCCCCGACCAGCGCGTGGCCCAGCTCTTTATGGTGGCCGCCTACTCCAACCGCACCCGGGTGGATGAGGACTCGGTTTCGACGCTCATTCAGCAGTACGGCATCGGGGGCCTGATTTTTTTCCAGGGTGGACCGGTGCGCCAGAGCAAGCTGCTGAACCGCTACCAGAGCCAGAGCAAAGTGCCGCTGCTGGTGGCCATGGATGCCGAGTGGGGCGTGGGCATGCGCCTCGACAGCGTGCAGCGCTTCCCCTACCAGATGAGCATGGGCGGCCTGCGCGACAATCAGCTGATGTACGACATGGGCGAAGAGGTGGCCGCGCAGTTCCGGCGCCTGGGCATGCACGTCAACTTCGCGCCGGTGGTCGACGTGAACAACAACGCCGCCAACCCCGTCATCGGCTTCCGCAGCTGGGGCGAAAACCGCGAGAACGTGACCGAGAAAAGCTACCTCTACATGAAGGGCATGCAGGACCACGGCGTGCTGGCGGTGGCCAAGCACTTCCCCGGCCACGGCGACACCGACACCGACTCGCACCTGGCCCTGCCCCTGCTGCGCACCGACCGGCAGCGGCTGGATACGCTGGAGCTCTACCCCTTCCGCAGCCTGATGCGGCGCGGCCTGGGCGGCATGATGGTGGCTCACCTCAACATCCCCGCCCTCGACACCACGGGCCTGCCCTCCACCTTGTCCGAACCCATCGTCACGGGACTGCTGAAGCAGAAGCTGGGCTTCGAGGGCGTCATCTTCACCGACGCCATGAACATGAAGGGCGTCATCAGCAAGTACCCACCCGGCGAGGCCGACCTACGGGCATTGCTGGCCGGCAACGACGTGCTGGAATTCTCGAAGAACATTCCGCTGGCCCTGCGCATGATTCGCGACGCCATCAGCCAGGGCCGGATTTCGCAGGAAGAAATTGACCGCCGCTGCCGCAAGGTGCTGGCCCTGAAACAGTGGGCGGGCCTGAACAAGTACCGGCCCATCAGCCTGAAAAACATTACCGCCGACCTCAACACCTCCCACGCCCAGGCCCTGAGCCACCGGCTGGCGGAGCTGAGCGTGACGCTGCTGCGCAACCAGAAAGAGCTGCTGCCCCTGCAGCGCCTCGACACCCTGCGCCTGGCGACCCTCACCATCGGCACCCGCGACACCACCGATTTCCAGCGCATGGTGGCCGATTATGCCCCCGTGACGCACCACTGGCTGTCGGCCACGGCCCCGCTGGACGAGCTGACGCGGATGCGCGAAACGCTGAAGCGCTACAACACCGTGCTGGTGGGGCTCAACAACCTGGGCCGCCTGCCCGCCACCAGCTTCGGCGTGACGCCCGAAACCAACCTGCTGCTGCGCGAGCTGACCGGCCCCGGGCAGCGCGTGGTCGTGAGCGTATTCGGCACCGCCTACGCCGTGGCGAAAGTGCGCGACCTGGACCGCGCCGACGCGGTGATTCTGGCCTATCAGGAAAGCAAAAACGTGCAGGACGTGACGGCCGAAATCATCTTCGGCGGCCTCGGTGCCAGCGGGCAGCTCCCCGTTTCCGTCTCCGACAAGTACAGCCGCGGCTACGGCCTGACCACCCGCGGTGGCCGGCGCCTGCGCTACGGCTTCCCCGAAGACGTGGAAATGAACGCCAACCTCGAAGCCCGCGTCGACTCCATTATGAACGGGGCCCTGGCGGCCCGGGCCTTTCCCGGCGGCGAAGTGCTGATTGCCCGCCGCGGCACGGTGGTGCTGCGCAAAAGCTACGGCACCCACAGCTACGCCGATTCGCCCGCCCAGGCCGGCCGGCCCAGCCGCGCCGTGCGCAACACCGACCTCTACGACCTGGCTTCGGTGACGAAAACCACGGCCCCGCTGCTGGCCTTGATGAAGCTGCAGGACCAGGGCAAGTTCAACCCCGACATGACGTTGGGCCAGCTGTTTCCCGCGCTCAAGGGCACCAACAAGCAGGACCTGAAGCTGCGCGACGTGCTCACCCACCAGGCCCGGCTGAAGGCCTGGATTCCGTTCTGGCGCGACTACACCCGGCCGAAAGGCATTTTCAACGCCCTGCTCGGCCAAAGCCCCGAAGCCAAAGACGTGCCCCTGAACCAGCCCGTGGCGCTGAGCCGCCGCTACTTCCGCGCCGATTCCTCGGCCCGCTTCCCGCTGCCGGCGGCTACCAGCCTGTGGGCCCGCAAAGACTTCCCCCAGCTCATCACCAAAGCCATTGCCGGGTCGCCGCTGAATGAGAAGCCGGGCTACGTGTATTCCGATTTGTCGTTTATCCTGTACCCGCAGTTCGTGCAAGCAGCGTCGGGCAGGCCGCTGGACCAGTTCGTGACCGAGGAAATCTACCGGCCGCTGGGCGCCACTACGCTGGGCTTCAACCCCACGCGCCGCTTCCCGCGCAGCCGCATTGCCCCCACCGAGTACGATTCGCTGTTCCGCCGCCAGCAGCTCCACGGCACCGTGCACGACGAAGCCGCGGCCCTGCTCGGCGGCGTGTCGGGCCACGCGGGCCTGTTCGGCAACGCCAACGACCTGGCCAAGCTGGTGCAGCTCTACGCCTGGAACGGGAAATACGGCGGCCAGCAGCTGCTGAAAGCCGAAACCCTGGCCGAGTACACTAAATGCCAGTTCTGCCCCGACAACCGCCGCGCCCTGGGCTTCGACCGGCCCGCGGCCAACCCGGCCCTGAACTCGGCGAAAAGCGCGTCCCCGCAGAGCTACGGCCACACCGGTTTCACCGGCACCTACTTCTGGGTCGATCCGAAAGAGGATTTGATCTGCATCGTGCTGACCAACCGGGTGAACCCGACGCGGCGCAACAATACCATTTCGGAGCTGAATGTGCGCACCGGCGTGTTGCAGGTGGCGCTGGAAAGCGTGCGGCAGACCCAGCGGCAGGCGGTGGAGACGAGCGTGGAGGAGTGATTATTTTAGGACTTACGCAAAACCCTCCTGGTGCCATTTCACGCAGTGTTTCGCAGTGCGAGGACGTTTAACACTGCGAAACACTGCGTGAAAGCATTTTGCGTAAGTCCTATATTTATTTCACGCAATGGTTCGGGGTGTAAAACCGCAGGGTATCGCAGGGTCGTTCTTATCTTACTTCTATGCACGAGAATGATATTTCGCTTGAAGTGAGAAAGGCCGCCTTCAAAGTACATACTGCTTTGGGGCCGGGGCTGCTGGAATCGGTATACGAGGTAGCGCTGGCGTATGAGCTGCGGCAGGCCGGACTGCTGGTTCAGACGCAGGTGCCGCTGCCGATGGTGTATGCCGGCGTGCAGCTCGAAGCGGGGTTTCGCCTGGATTTGCTGGTTCAAAGCAAGGTGATTGTCGAAATAAAGTCCGTTGAAACCTTGCAGGAAGTCCACTTCAAGCAGCTGCTCACCTACCTAAAGCTATCTGGCCTCAAGCTGGGCCAGCTTATTAACTTCAACGTCGCCCACCTCAAAGATCATATGCACCGTCTGGTAAACGGCCTGTAAGAACGACCCTGCGATACCCTGCGGTTTTACACCCCGAACCACTGCGTGAAATTTTCCTAGCTTCAAGCCCCACCAATCCACTTCCCATGCTAGGCTTAATGATGAACGAGCCCCTGCGCATCGCCGGGCTGATCGAACACGCTGCCAAGTGGCACGGCGACACCGAAATCGTGTCGCGCCTGACCGAGGGCGGCATCCACCGCTACACCTACGCGCAAGCCCACGAGCGCGCCAAGCAGCTGGCCAATGCGCTGACGGCGCTGGGCGTGCAGAACGGGGACCGGATCGGGACGCTGGCGTGGAATAACTACCGGCATTTTGAGCTGTACTACGGCGTGTCGGGCATCGGCGCGGTGTGCCACACCATCAACCCGCGTCTGTTTGCCGAGCAGCTGACCTACATCATCAACCACGCCGAGGACCGCTTCCTGTTCTTCGACCTGACGTTTCTGCCGCTGGTGGAAAAGCTGGCACCGCACTGCCCGAAAGTGGAAGCCTGGATCCTGATGACCGACCGGGCCCACATGCCCGAAGCCACCACCCTGCCCGACCTGCGCTGCTACGAAGACCTGCTGGCGGCACAGAGCGCCGACTTCGAGTGGCCCTTCTTCGACGAAAACACGGCGTCGTCGCTCTGCTACACGTCCGGCACTACCGACCAGCCCAAGGGCGTGCTCTACTCCCACCGCTCCACGCTGCTGCACAGCTACGCCGCCGGCCTGCCCGACTGCTTCGACTGCTCGGCCCGGGACGTTATTCTGCCCGTGGTGCCCATGTTCCACGTCAATGCCTGGGGCATTCCCTACCTTGCCCCCCTGATTGGCTGCAAGCTGGTGCTACCCGGTCCGGGACTCGATGCGGCCAGCTTGTTCGAGCTGTTTGAGCAGGAAAAAGTGACGTTCTCGGCCGGCGTGCCCACCATCTGGTTTGGGCTGCTCACGTTTATGCGGGAGAAAAAAGCCCGGTTCAGCACCCTGCACAAGATGATTGTGGGCGGCGCCTCCTGCCCGCCGGCCCTGCTCAAAGCCTTCGACGAGGAGCTGGGCGTGCAGATCCGCCACGCCTGGGGCATGAGCGAAACCTCCCCGCTGGGCACCGTCAACACGCCCAAAGCCGGGCAGCTGAGCCTGAGTGCCGACGAGCAGTTCGCCATCAGCACCCGACAGGGCCGCTCCATCTTCGGCATCGACATGAAGATTGTGGACGGCGACGAGCAGCCGCTGCCCCACGACGGCGTGGCTTTCGGCGACCTGCTGGTGCGCGGCCTTTTCGTGGCCGGCGCCTACTACCGCTCCGACAACCGCAGCCAGTTTACCGCCGACGGCTGGTTCCGCACCGGCGACGTGGCCACCATCGACGCGGAGGGCTTCATGAACATCACCGACCGCTCGAAGGACGTTATCAAGTCGGGCGGGGAGTGGATTTCCAGCATCGACCTGGAGAACCTCGCCATAGCCCACCCCAGCATTGCCGAAGCCGCCGTTATCGGGGTGGCCCACCCCAAGTGGAGCGAAAGGCCGCTGCTCATCGTGGTAAGAAAGCCCGGCTCCGACGTAAGCAAGGAGGAGCTGCTGGCCTTCTTCGACGGCAAAGTAGCCCGCTGGTGGACCCCCGAAGCCGTGGAGTTCGTAGCCGAGCTGCCCCACACCGCCACCGGCAAGCTGCTCAAAACCAAGCTCCGCCAGGATTTCGCGGGCTATACTTTCTGAACCACGGATTCGGCCGGATTTGTTGACCACGGATTCGTCCGGATTTTTCGGATTAGTCGGATTTTGTAGTCGGCGCGGAAGTTCAGTCAGATAGGAAAAGCCACCTGCTTGGGTGACTTTTCCTGGTAGTGATGCATCGTTTAAAACGAGGCCGAAAATGCCGTCCACAAAATCCGACCAATCCGAAAAATCCGGACGAATCCGTGGTTCAGATCTTGATGATGATCCGGCGGTGGTACATTACCCAGAGCACCACCAGCCAGATGAGCACGCAGGCGGCGGCCCCGGCCAGGGAGGCCGTGCGTGGGTCGGTGAAGTAAGGTGTGAAAAGCGTTTCGTACAGCACCTCCTTCACACTCACGGCCGGCTGGCTGCCGAACGGAATTTTCCACCTGTTCAGGCTCCGGGCCACCAAACCCGAAAGGAAGAATACGGTAATGGCATTCACGCCGTAGACCAGCAGGGGTTTGGCCCAACGGCGGTAGCCGCGCACGTCGCAGAGCCAGTAGAGGGCGGCCAGTGTAGCGGCGGCCAGGCCGCCGGTGTACAGCACGTAGGAGCTGGTCCAGAGGCTTTTATTGATCGGAAACCAGCTGTTCCACACCAGCCCCAGCAGCACGGCCGCGCCGCCGGCCAGCAGCAGCCACCCCACTCTCGTTGCAGAGCTGAGAACGGGGCGGCGCAGCCACTGCCCGGCGAGTAGCCCCATGAGCCCCGTACCGATGGCGGGCAGGGTACCCAGCAGGCCTTCGGGGTCCCAGGTACGGCTTTGGTTCCAGAGGTGGTTTTCGCCGAACACCAGCCGGTCGAGCCAGGCGCCGAGGTTGGTGGCGGGCTCCAGGTTGGCCGGTCCGAAGCCGGGTACCGGCACCACCTGGAGCAGCACGCTGTAGACCAACAGAATAGCGGCCAGCAGCCCGGCTTGGGTGCGCCAGCCGGTTTTCAGGAAGATGATGCCGCAGGCCAGAAACACCCAGGAAATACGCACCAGCACCCCCGGAATCCGCACCGTCGGCAGGTCCCAGAGCAGGAAGATGGCCCCGAAGAAACCCAACCCGAACAGCAGGGCCGAGCGGCGCAGAATCCGCAAGAGCAGCGGCCCATGCCGGCTGGCGGCGCGCCGGGCCGAGTCCAGTGCGTACACGATGCTCACGCCCACGATGAACAGGAAGAAGGGAAAGATCAGGTCGGCGGGGGTGCAGCCGTGCCAGGCCGCGTGCTCCAGCGGCGCGTAGATGTGGCCCCAGTCGCCGGGGTTATTCACCAGAATCATGGCCAGCACGGTGAGGCCCCGGAACACGTCCAGCGACACCAGCCGGCCGGGCTGCGAAGCCTCTGCCAACGGCGCGGCCCCGGTGGTTTCAATGGCGGCCTGGGTGGTATTGGTGGTCATTGCAAAGAAGTAAGCCAACTTAAAACGTCCACCTCACGAACGCCTCGATGCCCTCGTACTCGGGCAAACCCAGCTGGTCGTAGATTTTAGCGGTGGTGCGGTTGCGGGCTTCGCTGCGCTGCCAGAACTCGCGCTGGTCGGCGCCGGGAAACAGCGGCCGGTCCTTCTGCGACTGGTGCTTGAAGATGGCGCGGCGCTTGCGCGTCAGCTCCTCCGGACTCAGGGGCACGGCCATTTCAATCTGGTCGACGTCCCACTCCTGCCAGGCCCCGCGGTAGAGCCACACCCAGCAGTCGCGCAGCCATTCGGGGTCGGATTCCCGCAGGCGGCGCACGGCTTCGAAAATGGCGGCCAGGCACACCCGGTGGGTGCCGTGCGGGTCGGAAAGGTCGCCGGCGGCGTAGATCTGCTGGGGCTTTATCTGGTTGAGCAGCTCCATCGTCAGGCGAATATCTTCTTCCCCGATGGGCTTTTTGCGCACCCGCCCGGTTTCGTAAAACGGCAGATCCATGAAGTGGGCGTGGTCGTCGGGCAGGCCGGCGTAGCGGCAGGCGGCCTTGGCTTCGCCGCGCCGGATCAGGCCTTTGATTTGCTGCACCTCGGCGGAATCGACCTGGCCGGGCTGCTTGTTTTTCAGGAAGTGGGCCACGCGCTGGTAGAGCGTTTCGGCGGGCTGGTCACCGGGGCGGAAAGCGGCATCGTAGTCGGCCACGAACTCCGCAAACCGGATGGTTTCATCGTCGAACACCGCAATGTTACCCGATGTCTGGTAGGCCACGTGCACGTCGTGGCCCTGGTCGACGAGGCGCAGCAGGGTGCCGCCCATCGAAATCACGTCGTCGTCGGGGTGGGGGCTGAAGATGAGTACGCGCTTGGGAAAGGGCGCGGCCCGCTCGGGGCGGTAGGTATCGTCGGCGGCGGGCTTGCCGCCGGGCCAGCCCGTGATGGTGTGCTGAAGCTGGTTGAACACCCGGATGTTGATGGAATACGCCGGGCCCGATTCGGCCAGCAGCTCCGACAGGCCGTTTTCGTTGTAGTCGGCATCCGTAAGCTTGAGAATGGGCTTCTCCAGGCGGCGGGCCAGCCAGGTCACGGCCTTACGCACCAGGGCCGCGTCGGGCCAGCGGCAGGGTACGCCGGCCAGCCAGGGCGTCTTGCGCGCCGTCAGCTCGGCCCCGGCGGCTTCGTCGAGCACCACGTCCACCCGGGGGTGCTGCTGCAGGTAAGTCGCCGGCACCGAGTCGCTGGGCTCGCCTTCCACCATGCGCTTGATGACGGCCGCCTTGCCCTCGCCCCAGGCCAGCAGCACAATGTGGCGGGCTTCCAGAATAGTACCCACGCCCATCGTCAGGGCCCGGCGCGGCACGTTTTCCTCCCCGTAAAAGTCGGCGGCGGCGTCGGTGCGGGTGATGTGGTCGAGCGTAATGAGCCGGGTGCGCGACCGGGGCCCCGAGCCGGGCTCGTTGAAGCCGATGTGGCCGGTGCGTCCGATGCCCAGCAACTGCAGGTCGATGCCGCCCACGGCCTGAATCTGCGCTTCGTAGGCGCGGCAGAATTCGGCTACTTTTTCCGGGGGCACCGTGCCGTCGGGGATATAGATATTTTCGGGCCGAATATCGATGTGGTCGAACAGGTACTCGCGCATGAAGCGCACGTAGCTCTGCAGCGAGTCAGGGGCCATCGGAAAGTACTCGTCCAGGTTAAAGCTGACCACGTTCTGAAAGCTCAGCCCTTCCTCGCGGTGCAGGCGCACCAGCTCCTCATACACCCGCGTGGGCGACGAGCCCGTGGCCAGCCCCAGCACGGCCGGGCGCCCCTCGGCGGCCCGCGTCCGGATCAGGTCGGCAATAGTGCGGGCCACGGCGGCCGAAGCCACTTCCGAATCGGGGTGGATGGCGACCGACAGCGCGGGCGGTGAGGTAGCAGAAATCATGGGCGGGGCCGGCTAACGTGGGGAAGCAGCCGGAAAGGTGCCGGTTTGCCCCCAGCTTTCAAAGCCGGGGCCGGAGTTGCTTCCGCCGCTCCGGCTGTTGGTACAAGGTTTCCTGCTGATTCCACGAATTCCGCGCCTGCCGTTTCCGCCAGCGGATCGACCCTCGGCTGTCGTTCTGGCAAGTGCCGCCCTGCTGGGGCTTCAGGCTTATTTTTCAAGTAGTTACTACCGACATGCCGCCCCTTTGGGGCTTTGTGAATACGGTTTTGCGTAAGCCCTGTTAGTAATTCGTTTTTTTGTCGATTGTCATCCTTCATCTGGCGTCCGCTTGCGAAGGACCGGCCTCTTGCAGGGCTCTACATTTCCCTGCACAACATCCTTCTCCGCGCCACGGGGAAGGGCTTTGCTCGTTGAACCAGGCTGGGCAGGATATCCGAGGAAGGTCCTTCGCTGTGCTCAGGATGACAGACCTGTTGAATTACTAAGAAGCTGTTTGAGTTAGTTTTGTTGGATGCAAGCAGCCTCCATTTCAGCCGTTCGGAAACGGTA
>NZ_BAABDJ010000014.1:0-96999 GCF_039539565.1 Hymenobacter fastidiosus
CTAACGCATGGATTAGCTTGGCAAACATCAAACGGGTGCTCAAATTCTGCTAACTCAAACAGCTTCTGAGGAATGGAGCAGGGCTACCGCCGGTCTTTGACGGTAAATGCCCGGCTCACGTTGAAGCCGAAGTAGATGTCGCCATCGAAGAAGTTGCCCAGGGTCTGGGGAACGAAGAACTTCTCGATCATGCCCTGGGCGTTGGTGAAGTGCAGCTGAAATACGTGGCCGCCGGTTTCAATATCTACGCCCACGCCAATAGCGTTGCGGAAAGTATCGGCGGTAGCACCGGGCAACAGGTAATAGTAGTCGCCCGTCAGGGCCAGCCGCTTGGAGATTTTCTGGCGTACTGCTCCTCCGATGGCGTACACGTCGTTCTGGTCGCGTCGCCTATCAACGAAGTTGCGGTGAATCACCGTGGGCATCAGCTGGGCCGAGAGAGAAGAGCTGAACTTGCGGGCAATCAGCGCCTGGTAGGTGTAGGTGAAGCGGCTGGCCATACTGCGCTCCGGGGCCGGAAATTTAAGCGTGGTGAGGGCCGAGCTGGCCAGCAGCGTCACGGATACGGGCATGGCGCGGGCGCCTTCGCTCTGCCGCAGCGCCCGGTACTTCACGAAGCCGTCGAACGTCTTTTCTTCCGAGCTGCGCCCCAGGCCCACCGCCAGCCGGTCGGTCAGCCCATACTCAAAGCTGAGCCGTAGTACGGCCCGGTCGAGCCCGAAGAAATTGTAGGCCCCGCTGTTGAGCGTCCCGAAGCGGTGCTGAATCAGAAACAGCAGGGTGCCCCCGCCCGGCGTTTCCACCGACTGGCTGTTGATGATGTGGGTGCCCTTAAAAGTAGCCAGGGTGATGTCGCGGGCCGGTCGTACGCTATCCGGACGCTGGGTTTCGAGCTCTTTAAGCAGATCATCCTGAGCGTGGGCCGGGCTGCTGAGGCCCAGCACCATGCCCAGAAGAAGCCCGGCTGCCGGGACGCGTAAAGGTAGTTTCATACTGATTACTTGGCAGGTTGAGTTAGGGCAGCCGGGTCGCAGGTCAGCGCGACGGTCACGGCAATGGTCTTGGCGATGTTGTCGCGGACGAGAGCCGGAATTTCGATGTTGTAGTCGGCAGGGGCGACTATGAACTTCGACCTTACCAGCAGCTGGTTGTTTTTCAGCTCCAGCGTACCGGGGACCTGCACGCGGCGCTTTACCCCGTGAATGGTTAGCTCGCCTTCGACCTGCACGGGCTGCGGACCGGTTTGCTGGACCAGAGCGGGCTGGAAATTCAGCACTTTGCCCGTGAACGTAGCCCGCGGGTATTTCTCCGACTCCACGTAGTTTTCGTTGAAGTGCTCCTGCATGAGGGTGCGCCTGAACTGAAACGCCTTCATGGGCACCGTAAACGCCAGCTGCCCGCTGCTCAGGTCCAGCACGGCCGCCACCTGCGCGTTGCGGGCATCAATATCTTCCAGGGGAGTGCCGGCGAAAAAACTAATCAGCCCGGCCCGGGTCGCGTATTTTCCCTGCGCCCGGCTCCGGGGGAGCAGGAGCAGACTCAGCGCCAGAAACAGCACGTATTTCATAGTCGGAAGGCTTAGTTGTCGGGGGCTCCGGCGGCCACCCAGGTTTTGAGGCTGGCAATATCGCAGTCGGAAAGCCTGGCCGCTCCTACCGGCATCGGGATAAACCCTGGCGCATGGCTCGAAACTCCAACCAGCAGCCCGTTGTCGGCGTAGGGCTTCACCCGCGCATACCCCTCCAGATTCACGTTGGCCTGGGGGGTAAGCTGGTTATGGCAGCTGCGGCAGTTTCGGTCCAGAATGGGAGAAATCGTACCACTGTACGTTACCGCCACTTCGGCACAGGCGGGCAGGGGCTTGCTTTCCAGCAGTTCTTCCGCATTATCGTAGGTACAGCTACTCAGGCCTGAGCCCAGGACAAGTAGCAAAAGAGAAGCGCGGCGCAGCATACGGATGTTAAAAGGAGATGAGTAGTGAACTGGGAAATGGGTTGTCCGTTACCGGACCACCGGCGAAGCGGGCAGCAGAGCATATTTCAAAGCGAAAAATACCCCGGTGCTGCTGAGCTTCACCCTGCCAAAACCGACGCCGCCCAGGGGGATTTTCACGAAGGGCTCCCCCTGTACGGCCCAGCGGCCCCCAAATGTACGCTCATAGCCGGCCGACAGATTGAGGACGCTCAGAAAGTGGTTAGACCCTTTGCGCAGGCTCCAGTCGCGGGAAACGGGCTTACCATAGGAGTAGTAGTTGTAGCGGTAAGCCTCGTTGCGCATCAGCAGCGACGAGAGGCCCGCCGAAGCAAATACCGCCGTCCGGGCGCCTTGCCGCAGATCATAGCGCAGGTTAAGGGGAATATCAATGATTCGGCACGTGGCATCCACTTTATTGATAGCGTAGGAATTGGTCCAGTAGCCAGCCGGCGGATGGTAGTCGGAGCCGCGGGCGGCATAGCGCTTCACCGAGCGGAGCATTCCCGCGCTTATCCGCCACTTCTGCGCAAACCGGTATTCCAGCGCCGCCCCCAGGTTGCTGCCCGGGGTGGTGTAGCTGGCCCACCGCACGGTGCTCAGCTCCGGGGAATACAGTAGGGCAAAACTGAGGCGGGGCGGTGATTTAACCTGGTCGCGTGGTTTTTCTGTGGTCGTTGAGTCAGCACCGGCAGGGGCAGCAGCCACGACGGCGGCTTGTTGCCCTACCGAATCGGAGGCGTCCGGTGCCGGGGACTTCACCGGTACGGCCTCCCGGGACGGTAAACCGGTAGTGGCCGGAGGTGGTGCGGCCGAAACGGCTGTCGAGGGGACCGGAAGGGCGACGAACGGATGGCCGGTCCGGCGCGGCGTCTGGCTCTCAGGCGCCTGTAAGTGCGTGGCGGGAGCCGCGTTACTACCCGGCTCTGGCCGGGAAATATTACCTGCCGGCTGGTCTGCCGGGGCTGACGTAGCGCTGGATAATCCGGCAATGGGTGAACCCATAGCCGGGCTTGCGGGCCGGGCCGCCGCGGATTCGGTCTTAGTCAGTTTCGGTTGCTCCGTTAAGGCTGGCCCCCCCGGCAAACCAGGCCCTGCTTTCTTCGCGTTGCGCGTTACTGGCCCGCCGGCCTGGCGCCACGTCCGCCGCCTGGGCTGTCGGTCATCAAACCCGACGGGTTTCACGCGCCCTGAGGCTAAGCCAGGGGTAGGGTTAGCTGGCTCCGTCGCCATGCTGGCTGCGGCCGGTTGAAGGTCAGCAAGGGGTTTGCCGGCCGTAGGAGCAGGGTGCAGTTTCGAATCGACCCCAATAGCTGGTTTGGCCGAGAGCCCCGGACTGGTCCCGGCGGGCAGACCGACAATAACAGGCGTTGGAGCCGCGGCCAATTGAGAAAATTCCCGGGTTGCGTTGCCGGACGCTACGCCAGCCGGGCGCGACCAGCCCCGCCAGCCCAGCCAGCCCAGCAGAGCCAGCAGGACGATAACGGTTTCCAGGGCAAAAATCCGGAGCACTTTGCCGCGCACCTGCTGCTGCATGGCCTGGGCATCGAGCTTGCGCTCCATGGCCAGCCACGCGCTGAGGTTGTGTTCGTCGGGATAGTGCTCGGCGCCCCGCTGAAACAGCGCGTCGAGTTCTTCATCCGACATGTCCGGCGTATGCATGGGGGCTGGTTTTTTTAAGGAGTTCTTTTAAGCGGGCCCGGGCCTTCGAGAGGTTGGATTTGGAGGTGCCTACTGAAATGCCCAGCCGCCGGCTGATTTCCTCGTGGGTGAAGCCGTCGATGACGAAGAGGTTAAAGGCCGTGCGGTACGCGGGGGAAAGCTGTTGGATCAGGACCAGCAGCTCATCGTAGGCCAGCGAGTCCAGGGCCGTCAGGCCGCCGTCGAGCTGGGCATAGGCCACGTCGTTGAGTTCCTGCTGGTATTGGTGCTTTTGTTGACTACGGTAGTGGTCGATGGCCGTGTGAATCATGATTCTCTTCAGCCAGCCCCGGAAGGAGCTGGTTATCTCGTGCCGCAGCGGATCGAACTTTACCACGTCGCGAAACACTTTCAGGAACCCGTCGTTCACCGCTTCCATCGCTTCGTCGCGGGTGCGGGTGTAGCGCAGGCAAATGCCCATAGCGAAGCTGTAGTACAGCCCATACAGCCGCCGCTGGCTGCCACGCTCCGTCTGTCGGCACCCGGCCAGCAGCGCAGTGAGCATCTCGGGGTCGTGGTCAGATCGGGGCACGGCAGCGGGGGTATATGGATTACTCGCAAAATAACCGGGGAAAGGTTGCTTTGCTTTTACAAAAGATAGTTTAGTGACTTAGGGCCGGATAGTAAAGTCAACAAAAAAAGCCCTCCCGGCCATATGGCCGGGAGGGCTTTTGAAATTTGGGTAAGGACCAGCCATTCCGGCCGGGCTTTTCCCAGGTAGTTTCCTTTATTGAACCGTCGTCGACAGCTTGGGCGCATCGGCCGCCGCTACTTCCGTAGTTACCGTGGTGCCCCGTTCACGGGCTTCCTTGCGGCCGTAGGTATCGAGGATAATCGGCGTGGCGATGAACAACGATGAGTACGTACCGAAGATAATACCCACAATCATGGCGAAGGAGAATGAGCGCAGCGTTTCTCCGCCGAAGATGTAGAGTACGACGACCACCAGGAATACGGTGGTGAACGTAATCATGGTCCGGGAGAACGTGCTGTTCAGGGCCGGGTTCACCACCTGCGCAAACGTCAGGTTAGGATTTTCCCGCAGGTATTCCCGGATCCGGTCGTAGATAACCACGGTATCGTTCATCGAGAAGCCGATAACGGTGAGCACGGCGGCCACGAAAATCTGGTCCATCTCGTAGTTCAGCCCGAACAACCGGGCAATCGGGAAGGCGGCAATAACCAGCAGCGCATCGTGGAAGAGGGCAATAACGGCGGCCATGGAGTACTGCCACTTTTCGAAGCGGAACAGCACGTAGACGAAGATACCCAGCAGCGTCAGCGCCAGACTCAGCACCGAGGTCCGCTTGATATCGTCGGCGATGGTAGCTCCCACTTTCGAGGTGCTCTGGATGCGGGCATCCGAAGCGCCGTACTGTTTCAGGCCCGCCAGCAGCGTTTCCTGCACTTTCGTGTCGGCCACGGTGCTTTCGTCATCAGCCAGATAGCTGGTGGTGATGCGCAGGCGGTTTTCGTTGCCGAAAGTTTTTACCTCCGTACCAGCCCCCTGGAAGTTCTTGGCCAGGGCCTCGCGCACGTCGGAAGCCACTTCCGGCTTGCTGAAATCAACTACGTAGCTGCGGCCGCCGCGGAAGTCGACGCCCAGGTTCGGCCCACCCTGCACGGCCATCAGCACAAAGCCAACAACAATAAAGAAGGTGGAGAAGGCGTAAGCAATTTTGCGCTTGCCCACGATGTCGAAGTTCACGTTCTGGAACAGGTTGCGCGATACCGGCGTGCTGAACGAGATGCTCGTGGTTTCCTTGCCGCTGGTGAGCCACTCGATGATGATGCGCGACACGTACACGGCCGACAGGAACGAGGTAAGTACCCCGATACCCAGCGTGACGGCAAAGCTTTGTACCGGACCGGTACCGAAGAAGCCCAGAATCACGGCAATCAGCATCGTGGTCACGTTGGAGTCGAAGATGGCCGAGAAGGCGCGGGCGTAGCCTTTGTTGATGGCGTCCTTCACGCTCAGGCCGTGGGTCAGCTCTTCGCGGATTCGCTCAAAGATCAGTACGTTGGCATCTACCGCCATACCGAAGATCAGCACCAGACCCGCAATGCCGGGCAGCGTAAGGGCCGTGCCGAACTGGGCCAGTACGCCCAGCACCAGGAAGCCGTTGAACAGCAACGCCAGGTCAGCGACCAGACCAGCTTTGCCATAATAGACGGCCATGAAGATCATGATGATTACCAGACCCGCAATCGAGGAGTACAGGCCCTGGTCGATGGCTTCCTGACCAAGCGAAGGGCCTACTACCGCTTCTTCCACAATCCGGGTAGGAGCGGGGAGCTTGCCGGCTTTCAGCACGTTGCTCAAATCCTGGGCTTCTTCGATGGTGAAGTTACCCGAGATGCTGGAGTTGCCGCCGGCAATTTCGGCCTGCACCACCGGGGCGGAGTACACGTAGTCGTCGAGCACGATAGCTACCTGCCGGCCAATGTTGGCGGCGGTCAGTTTCTGCCACTTGCTGCCCCCACTAGGGTTCATCTGCATCGAAACCTCCGGGCGGCCGCCCTGGTCGTAATCCTGCCGGGCATCGGCTACCACTTCACCCCCGAGCGGGGCCGTGGCCTCGCGCGATTTGCGGATGGCGTAAAGCTGCAGGTATTCCTGGCCTTCAATTACGTCGGGCTTCACGCCCCACAGGAAGGTGAGGTTTGGGGGCAGGATGGCGCGTACCTCGGCGCTTTTCAGCACGCTGTTCACGCGGGCAGTGTCGCGCACGTTCGAGCCCAGCGCGCCGGGCATGGTGAAGAGCTTGGCCAACACGCTGCTCTGCTGGGCAGGGTTAGCGGAGTCGGCCGTAGCCTTGGTGTCTTTTTTAGCCAGCTGGCTGGCCAGCGAAGTAGAGTCGCCGGGAGCAGCGGCCGTAGCCGTCGTATCGGTCGCGGCGGCCGGGGTAGCGGCGGCGCCGGTGAGCTTCTCCGCGGCTTCTTTTGCCGTCAGCACGTCGTTGAGCTGGGTGAAGTAAGGCCCAAACTCGTCGGCGCGCCATACTTCCCAGAATTCCAGCTTGGCCTGGCCCTGGAGCAGCTTGCGAATCCGCTCGGGGTTGTCCACGCCGGGCAGTTCGATCTGAATGCGGCCCGTGCCTTTCACGCGCTGGATGTTGGGCTGGTTGACGCCGAACTTATCCACGCGGGTCCGCAGAATGTTGAAGGAGCGGTCAATAGCTTCTTCTTCCTCCTTATCGATGGCGGCAATTACCTTCTCGTTGGTCGAGTTGATGTCGATGCCCCGGCTTTTGTTGGTTGTGTTGGCGAAGATGCGGGCCAGCTTGTCATTGGGTGCGATTTCGCGGTAGGCCTGGGCAAACAGGGCCGTGAAAGGCGTCGACGCGCTGCTCTTCTGCATTTCCTGCGCCTGCGCCAAAGCCTTGTTGAAGTTGGCGTCCTTGGAATTGCCGGACATGGCCCGTACGATTTCCACCGGCGAAACTTCCAGCGTTACGTGCATGCCGCCTTTCAGGTCCAGACCCAGGCCCAGCTCGCTCTGCCGGACATCCTTATACGTGTAGTCCACGCCCAGCACGTTGATTACCGGAGCCCGCCACACGGAATCCAGATAATGCTGGCGCTTCGGCTGATCTACCTGCCCGTTGCGGGTGGCGTAATCAACGGCCTGCTGCTGTACCCGTCGCGACACCATGGTGAACGACAGAAAGTAAATGCACAACACCGACACAATGACGGCGAGGGCGATAATAAGTCCTTTATTACGCATTGAAAAAAGAAAAGGGATTCAGGGAAATTGCAAACCATCACTGGCCACCCGGCCGCTAAAAAGGTGCTGGAGTCCAGCCCACTGCGGATTTAACGGGCGGCACCGCCAGGCTCCTTAGGGCGCTTGCGGCGAGAGGGCCGCGAGCAGCAGGCGGGCACGAAATAAATCGGGAACCGCGCTGGGCCGGGGGCGCAGCACGGAGGAATGCCGGCAGATGCCCGCCCACGTGGGTAACTCCGGCGCCGGCAGCCAGGCTTCCATAGCCGGAGCGAGCCATACCGCCAGCGAAGTCGTGGCTTCAAAAGAAACTTTCTGCTTGACTACCGCCGCTTTCGGTCCCGTGCCCACGTGCGTCGCCTTACCCACCGCAACCCGGAAGGTGGCAACCGCCTGGTGGTTCAACGACAGCACAAACAGCACCGTGGCTGTGAGCAGCGTGAAACGCAGGCGGGACAGAAAGGAGGGAAAGGACGTTAACATGGGGGTGGCAAGAGTGACAAATATAGCCAAACCAGCCGGCCGCCGCAACGAAAGTCGGTATTGAGCCGCTAAGGCCGCGGAAAATCCGGGTTACCGGCAGTCGATAACAGCTGTCCTCGATAGGTTGCAAACCGTTGTGGGGGCGACCTGAAACGAGAATTGCCCTGGTGGCCCCGGATAGATGGGAGGGCTCCAGGGCAATTTTGAAAGACGAAATCCAGCTTTTTATTTAACGCCGGTTTTGCTTTGCAGGTAGCTCACCAGCACCTCCAGCCCTTTGTCGAAATGGCGGTTGTTGGGAATCACGATGTCGGCGTCCTGCTTGAAGGGCCGGATATACTTTTCGTACGTCGGGGCTACGTGGTTGGTGTAGCGGTAGAGGACGTCTTCCAGGTCGTAGCCGCGCTCGTCCCGGTCGCGCACGATGCGGCGCTGGAGCTTCACGTGTTCCTGGGCATCGATATAGACCTTCAGGTCGAGCAGTTTGGCCACTTCCTCGAAGTAGAAGACGAAAATGCCCTCGACGACCACAATCGGGGCGGGCCGAAACACCAGCTCCTTAGGCACCAGGTTCGGATTGTTGAACGTATACTCCTGCCGGCGCACCTCGCGTCCCTGGCTGATCTGCAGCACATCGGCGGCGTACGCGGCAGAGTCAATCGAAGAGGGCAGATCAAAATTCGTCACCCCGTTGAGGTCGATATACTGACTTTCGCGCGGGTGATAATAATTGTCCTGCGAAATCAGACAAATGTCTTCTTCGGGAAACGAAGCCAGCAGCCGACGCAAAAACGTGGTTTTGCCCGAAGCGCTGCCGCCTGTGATACCGACGATGAAAGGGTGTTGCATGGGGTGGGGAAGCGGCCCGTACCGACGGGGCCAACCCTGCAAAAGTAAGCAAATGCCCGCTGCGTAAAGTGCGCGGTCGTCACATTACCGTAATATTCCCGCTAAAGCGGTACTTGCCTCTCCAATTCCTGCAAGAATGCCACCAGCTGAGCTACGGCCCGTCCCCGGTGACTCAGCCTGTTTTTCTGCTCCAGCGACATCTGCGCGAAGGTACTGGCGTGGTGCAGGGGTTGAAAAACGGGGTCGTAGCCAAAGCCGTCCGCTCCCCGCCGCTCTGCCGTAATCAGGCCGTCGACTACGCCGTGGAATTCGTGCCACTCGCCGTTGGGCAACACCAGCGCCACCACGGTCCGGAATCGGGCACTGCGGTCGACGGGGCCGCGCAACTCGTGCAGCAGCTTTTGAATGTTGTCGGCAGCGGAGCGCTGGGGGCCGGCGTACCGCGCCGAATAAACCCCCGGCTCACCGTTCAGGGCGTTTACTTCCAGTCCGGTATCATCGGCGAAGCAGGCGGTCTGGTAGTGCTGCCACACATACTCGGCCTTCTGGCGGGCATTGCCGGCCAGCGTGTCCTGAGTTTCGGGCAGCTCCTCGTGGCAGCCAAGGTCAACCAGGCTCACCAAGTCTACCGAAGACGGCAGCAGGGCACGGACCTCAGTCAGCTTATGGGTATTATTGGTGGCAAAGCAGAGGCGCATCCCGGGAGTGATAAAGGTTGAATTGTGAACGGACAAAAAAAAGCCGGACGAATCCGGTGGCGAAAGGGAGCAGGTGGTCGGGAGCGGATGGGAAAGCCAGGGTACTTCAACGGCGGATACCCTTATCGGAACATTGACTTGATGCTGCCCCAGGAGCGCTGCACCGCACTGGTCGTAAAGTTCAGCACGGTCGTGTAGCTCTGGTCGCCGGCGCTGGTGCGCACAGTAAGTTTATACGTGAAGGGGCCACCGCCGGCGGCTCCTGCGCCACCACGAAATACATTAGTATCCAAAAACTGGTAACGCCGCTGGGCCGTTGGCGACACGGTGGTCAGACGGGTAAAGGAGGGCTCACTGTTGGCTTTGCGCCAGATTTCGTAGTTGTCGACGCCGGCTTCACTGGCGACCTCCCAGTCCAGCCGGATGTTGGTGCCATCGAAAGTGGCCTGAAAGAGCGTGATGGTAGCGCCCAGGGCCAGGGACGCTCCCAGCAAAACCAGCAACAGGACGGCAAGCGTAGTCTTCTGGGCCATGAGCGGGAGTAACAAAAACCAATAGCTAGATAGTAACAGCAGGGCACCAAAAATAAACAAATTCCGCTAGCCTGTGCTAAGCGCAGGCACAAATCTGGAAAAGACGCGGTCAGGTTTTTGAAATTCGCAGCTAACGTGTACTTTTGCAGTCCCTTCCGCAAAATCGGCAGGGCCCGTAGGCTTTAACTCCCCGATCATGAAAAAAGACATCCACCCCGAGTACCGCGAAGTTGTGTTCCAGGACTCGTCCAGCGACTTCAAATTCATCACCCGCTCGACGATGAACTCCAGCGAGACTATCACCATGGAGGACGGCAAGACCTACCCCGTTATCAAGGTGGAAGTTAGCAGCGCCTCGCACCCCTTCTACACCGGCAAAAACGTGTTTATCGACACCGCCGGCCGCGTGGAGAAGTTCCGTACCCGCTACCAGAAGAAATAACTGTCCGGCCCCAGGCCTTGCGCAGTTGGGTTAAAACCAAAAGCTCCTTTCCTCACCGAAAGGAGTTTTTGGTTTTAACCCAACCTGGTAGGGCCTGAACGCAGGCAGCTATCCTCGTGGTGAAGTGGCAGGCCAAAACGGCGTAGGGTGCGGGGCTTGTCCCCGCCCGCTGCCCCCGCCCGCTGCCCGCGCCAGGTCAACGCTTTCGGGCCACGACGGGCGGGGGCGCACCCCGCACCCTACTGCGCCACGAGGATAAAACATCCGGCTGAGTGTCAGCCAGAACCCGAAATCAGCTGCTCTTCCGCCGCCTTTTTTCGGTTGTCAAGGCCTGGCCGGGTAACTTCGCGACGGCGAGCGGCCCGGCCAACCGGTTTTGCCAGCTTCTGAAGCCCGGGTCCCCAGCGTCCAATCCCAGCGAATAGCTCCTCTTATGACCGTTCTGCTCTTTGATGATCCTGCCATTCGGCCTAACCTGCTGCCTTTCACGTTCACGCGGCCTATCGCGGCCCTGCGCTGCGGCATTCTGACCATTGCCGAGAAATGGCAGCATCGTCTCGGCTCAGAAGTCCATTACCTGACCGAATCTTACCTGCAGGCTAAGTATCCGGCGGGTAGCGTGCAGGGGCCCGCCTTGGTCATCAACGGGGCCGTGTGCCCCGATGCCGTGCTGATTCAGCAGGTGCAGGCTTTGCGGCCCGGACAAGCGCTGCTGGACGGCGACTTGCTGGTGGCGGCTCATCTGGCTGATGCTTCCCGGGTGGCGGAGCTTATTCAGGATGGTCTGGCCGACCGCCAGGAGGTGGTGGAGCCCGTCACGGTCATCAGCGAGCTGTGGCATCTGTTTCTGCGCAATGGGGCCGAAATCCGCCGCGACTTCGACCTGCTAACCCACGGCCGGCAGTCGGCACCCATCGAAGATGCCCATACCATCGTGTATGCGCCGGAGAACATCTTTTTAGAGCCAGGGGTCAAAATCCGGGCGGCTATCCTGAACGCCGAAGACGGGCCCATTTACCTGGGTCGCAACTCCCAGGTCCACGAAGGCGCTATTATTAAAGGTCCGTTGGCCTTGTGTGAAGGGTCGCACATCAACTCCGGGGCTAAAATGCGCGGCGACAACACCGTAGGGCCACACAGTAAGGTCGGCGGCGAAGTAGGCAACAGCATCTTCCTGGGCTATTCCAATAAAGGCCACGACGGGTATCTGGGCAACTCCGTTATCGGGGAGTGGTGCAACCTGGGGGCCGATACCAACACCTCTAACCTGAAGAATAACTACGCCCCGGTGAAAATCTGGAGCCACGCCAAGGGACGCTTCGTGAATACCGGCCAGCAGTTCTGCGGCCTGATGATGGGCGACCATAGCAAGTGCGGCATCAACACGATGTTCAATACGGGCACCGTGGTAGGGGTAGGGGCCAATATTTTCGGGGCCGGCTTTCCCCGTACTTTCATTCCCTCCTTTAGCTGGGGCGGTGCCGCGGGCTTCGAAACCTTCAAAATGCCGAAAGTAACCGAAGTAGCTGAACGCGTGATGGCTCGCCGCCACCTCGACTACGATGCTACCGAGCAGGCCATCATGCAGCACGTTTTCGAGGCCACGTCCCAGGACCGGGTGTGGGAAAGGTCAACTAGTAACTGATGGTACGCGCACCCCTGACTGATTGCTTGGAAAGGGCTTACTGGAAAGCAGCAAAAGCCGCTTTCCAGCAACTGCAGACAATCAGTGCGTACCATCAGTCCGTAACGGGCAGTGAGCAGTAAAGAATAGCGCAAGAAGAGTGCACACTCCACCAATTGCTCATTGTTAATTGTTCAACGAATGCGTTTCTCCGAAATCCCCGGCCAGGAAAGTGTAAAGCAGCTTTTGCGTCAATCGGTGCAGCGGCAGCACGTGGCGCACGCTCAGCTGTTTCGTGGCGCCGACGGCTCTGCCGCGCTAGCCTTGGCTTTGGCTTACGCCACCTTTCTGAACTGCGAGAGCCGGCCGCCCGGGGCCGATGATTCCTGCGGGCACTGTGCCAGTTGTCAGAAAACCGACAAGCTGATTCACCCCGATCTGAACTTCATTCTGCCCGTCACCACTACCAAAGCAGTAGCTAAAGATGCGGTCAGCAGCAAATTTATGGCCGACTGGCGCGGCTTCGTGCTCGCTAATCCCTACCAGAGTCTCAACGACTGGATGCAGCACATCGGGGCCGAAAACAAGCAAGGCAGCATCTCCAAGGAAGAAAGCCTGCAGTTGTTAAAGCTCGTATCCTTGAAAGCCTTTGAGGCGCGGTTTAAAATCGTGGTTGTCTGGCTGCCCGAGCTGATGCATCCGGCGGCGGCCAACGCCGTGCTGAAGCTGCTGGAGGAACCCCCGCCGGCCACCATTTTTTTGCTGGTTAGTTCCGCCCCGGAACAGTTGCTGCCTACTATCATCAGCCGGGTGCAGCCGGTAGCCGTCCGCGCATTCTCCGAAAACGACATTACCGGGTATCTCCGCGACCAGTATCAGGTACCCGAAGTAAAAGCCCGCCAGCTGGCTCAACTAGCCGAAGGGAACCTCGGCTCCGCCATCGCCGCGCGTAGTACTACCTCGTCGGAGCATGATTACTTTGCCTTCTTCACCGACTGGATGCGCCAGTGCTACGGCTACAAGGTGGACAAGCTGCTCAGCCAGAGCGACGAATTCCAAAAGCTGGGCCGCGAAAACCAGAAGGAGTTTCTGCACTTTGCGCTGGGGCTCCTGCGCAAGGTGCTCCTGTTCGGAATTGACGCCCAGTTCGTACCGCATCTGCCGGCTGGCGAGCAGCAGTTCGTAAGCGGGTTCAGCCGCTTCGTGCATTTGCGCAACGCCGACCTGCTGACGACGGAAATCAACGATGCCCACTACCATATAGAGCGTAATGCCAACCCCCGGATGGTGTTCGTGGATACCTCGCTACGCATTGCTGAACTACTGAAAATAGCCGCCTAGGCCCTGCAATGACGGAAACTATGGTTTGCTAAACAGCTATAGTAGCCGCTAATGGCCCTATAGCCAGGACCAGTACTTGGCAGCGTAGTACATTTGTCAGCTGCACCAGAAAAGCAAACTTCAGGTGGCCGGCAAAAAACAGGCAGGATCGACCGGTTGCTGACCAGCTAGTTCACTCCATTTTCAATTCCCGCTTCTTCCGTGAAAACTATCCGCATTGGTACTCGTGGCAGCAAGCTGGCGCTATGGCAGGCCAATCATGTCGCGGCTTGCCTGGCGCAGGCCAAGCTGCCCAGCGAAATTGTCATTATCACCACTACTGGTGACCTGATTCTCGATCGTTCCCTGGATAAAATCGGGTCGAAGGGCGTGTTCACGGAAGAGCTGGAGCAAAGTCTGCGGTCGGGTCACATCGATATTGCTGTCCACAGCGCCAAAGATGTGCAAAGCAGTATCCCGGATGATCTGGAGCTGTTGGCTTTCATGAAGCGGGAGCGCGCCAACGATGTGATTGTGAGCTACGATGCCAACCTGGACTTGCACCGTTCCGATCTGGTGCTGGGCACCAGCAGCACCCGCCGCAAAGCTATGCTGAAGCGTTTTTACCCCAATGCCACCACGGCTGAAGCCCGGGGCAATCTGCAAACGCGGTTGCGCAAACTGGAAGAAGGACAGTATCATGGTCTGGTACTGGCCTATGCCGGGGTGCACCGCATGAACTACGATTCGCTGATCCGCTACATTTTGCCGGAAACGCAGTTTGTGCCGGCCACCGGGCAGGGCAGCGTGGCCATTGAGTGTGCCCGCAGCATTGATCCTGAACTCCGGTTCGATCTGCGCCGGATCCTCGATCATCCCGCCACCCATCTTTGTCTGCTGGCCGAACGGGCTTTTTTGCGCACTATGGAAGGCGGCTGCAGCATCCCGTCGTTTGCCTTGGCCAAGCTGCATTCCGATGGGTTTATTCAGCTACACGGCGGGCTGATCAGCCTCGACGGGAAGCAGTACATTGAAGAAAAGATTATTGCCTCGGATTCCCGTCAGGCCGAAGCCATGGGAGTGAAAGTGGCCGAAAACGTGCTTAGCCGCGGAGGGCGCCAGATTCTGGACGATATCCGGAATCAGCGTGACCAGGAATAAGGTTTCCGGCTTTGCTGAATATGTTGCGCCGGTGCTGGAGCAGCGACCAGAGAAAGCACTTAATTTCGTCAGGCCACGGGCCTAACTTTACCCCACTTATGAATACTCCTTTCCGCATTTCAGCGCTCATTTTAGTATCTATACTGCTGTCGGCCGCGAACCTGGTAGCGGCTAAAATCCCGAAAAAGAGTAAAAAAGATGAAGTAGTGACCATCAGGACTTCGTTGGGCGAGATCAGGCTGATCCTGTTCGAACAAACTCCGCTACACAGGGCCAACTTCCTGAAACTCGCCAAGAGCGGCCTGTACACCGGCACAACCTTCCATCGGATCATTCAAAATTTCATGGTTCAGGGTGGCGATGCCAATTCGAAAGACGCGGACCCTACCAATGACGGGCAGGGCCAGCCCAACGAAGTCACTATTCCGGCTGAGATCCGCCCTGAGCTGCTCCATAAGTTTGGCGCGGTAGCCGCCGCCCGCCAGGGCGACTTTGCCAACCCGACGCGGGCCAGCAGTAGCACTCAGTTCTATATTGTGCAGAATCATAACGGTACAACTCATCTCAATGGGCAATACACCGTTTTCGGACAGGTTATCAGCGGTCTGGAGGTAGTGGACAAAATTGCCGCGCAACCCAAGGATGAGCGCGACCGGCCCGCAACGGACATCAGGATGACGGTGACGGTGCAGAAGCTGAAAAAAAAGAAAATTGCTGAGCTGTACGGCTATAAGTACGAATAACGCATGATCAAACGCGTCCTGATCACGGGTTCGAATGGCTTGCTGGGGCAGAAGCTGGTGGCTTTGCTTCATCAGCAGGCCGAAGTGGAAATCATTGCCACTTCCCGGGGCAGCAACAAACTGGCTACGCTCTTTCCAGCGGTTCGCTTTGTTTCGCTCGATGTTACCGACTTACAGCAGGTGCAGCAGGTACTACAAGCCGAGCAGCCGACGCATCTTATTCATACTGCGGCCATGACCAATGTAGATGAGTGCGAGCTGAACCAGGCAGCCTGCTGGCTGCAGAATGTGACGGCCGTAGAAAATCTGGTTGCTGGGTGCGCTCAATTGGCCGTGCATCTGCTTCACGTCAGCACCGACTTCATTTTCAGCGGCGAGCAGGGCCCCCTTACTGAAGACGCTGCTCCCGCTCCCGTCAATTTTTACGGGCAAAGTAAGTTGGCCGCTGAACAGGTGGTAAGAGCCGGATCTGCCCAATGGTCAATCGTGCGGACAGTCCTGGTATATGGTACGGCTCACGAGTATGGCCGTAGCAACATCGTGCTGTGGGTGCGCGACTCGTTACGGGCGGGCAAGCAGATTCAGGTGGTCGATGATCAGTTTCGGACGCCCACTCTGGCCGAGGACCTTGCGCAGGGCTGCTGGCTTGTAGTTAAGCACAATGCTCCCGGCATTTTCAACATCAGCAGCCGCGAACTGTTGACGCCATTTCAAATGGCGATACAGGTAGCTGACTATTTCGGTCTGGATAAGACGCTTATCGTTCGTGCCAACAGCAGCACCTTCACGCAGCCAGCCCGGCGTCCTGCCCGCACCGGCTTTATTATCGACAAGGCCAGGGACCAACTCGGGTATCAGCCCCACACCTTCGGGGAAGGAATTGAACTGTTGGCCCACCAAATGCAGGAACAGCAGGGGCGAGAACAGCAGGAGTGAAGCGGACGCAAAAAAACCGCCGGCAGAACCAGCGGTTTTTCACACACCTATTGCAACAACCTTACAGGTTTTGTCGCTGCGAGCAACTGCAGCCGCACAAAACCAAATTTTACTATTCGATACTACCCTCGGACGGAACGACTCCAACGAGTAAGTCGCCGACTAGCAGGGCAGTACCACTATGCAGAGCCGCTTGCCCCGCCGTGTACGATACCCATTCGCCGTCAATCAACCGAAAGCCCTGACTACTGACCATTAAGGCCTGGCGGGTAGCTATTTCCAACAGAAGAAGCTGCAAGGCATAATCCTGTCGGCGTTTAAGTTGAGAAGAAGTCATATTGATAGCTGCCCGGCAGCCCGTAGAAGCGACATTCCAAGGTGGTGCGCCGTTTCTTATCACAATAGTAAGGGATGAAACCCCGCCTGTAAAGGACAAGTACGGTGTAATTGTGACATAGCGATTAAAGCTGATTTTTTCGCCTATGATGCCGGAAGGTCCCCTCGACTTTATACTGAATGGTATTTATAATGGCGTAAAAGCGAATATAGGCATTGCAGGTGCTGAATTGCGGCGGCCGGCAGATATTGGGTAAGGCACAAACGCCGAATAACAGGTAAAAAAAACTGATTTTGTGACAGAACTGTACGCTAACCGGGCCGGTGATGAGCAGATATTTGCCGCAGAGCAAGGGTCGTAATCAGAATAGCTAACGTAGGCCATAAAATGAGCCACCAGGCAGTAGGGGCCAGGCGAACGGACGCTAGAATACGTCCCCAACTAGCCGTTTCGGGAGGCAGGCCCACGCCAAGAAAAGACAGGGTGGTTTCGAGGCCGATAAGGGTCGCTACGCTAAGCGGAAAAGTAGCCCGTAGCGTATGCCAGTAGTTGGGCCGGATATGATGCCATAAAATTCTCAGGGCTGGTAAGCCCAGAACGCGGCTGGATTCTATATAGGGCAACGCCCGAATCCGTAGTACTTCGGCGCGTACCAGGCGCGCCGCCCCGGGCCAGTAGGTAAGCGTCAGGACCAGCAATAGTCCGGACAGAGAAGCGGTTGATAGGGCCGCCAGGGCTAAAACCAGAATCAGGAGCGGTGTCGAGGTCAACAGGGCAATCAGGCCCAGCAGGGCCTTATCAAACGGGACCGGGAACGTGCGATGGTAGCCAAACCGGGTGGTGAGGGCCGCCAACAGGATCAGGCCGGTAGCAACTGCGCTGGCTGCACTAAATAAAACGGGTGACGGACCTCGGACTACAGCGCAGAACCCCAGAACCCCCAGGGCGGCTAAGGTGTAATTCAACGACAGGCGGAGCTCATAATTCCCCCAGAATCCGGCTATGCTTCCCACCAGCGCACCCAGCAGCGTAGCGAGTAGGGCAGCCGGTAAACTAATCAGCAAGGTGGTACGGGCTCCAAACAACAGGCCCGCCAGCAGGTCGCGTCCCAACGGATCAGTGCCAAGCCAATGAGGATGCGTGAATGGAGCAGCCGTAATTGCCGTTAGGTCGGTCGTATCGGGAGCATAAGGCAGCGGGAACAGCGGGACCAGTAAAGCGACCAGCAGCAAGCCAGTCAGCCAGAGCAGGGCCAGCCACCGATAAATAGTACCCGCGGTAAATAGGTGATTCATAGGGGCAGCCTGATGCGAGGGTCAGCCTGAAAAGATAACCAGTCGGCTACCACCTGGCCCCAGACCCGTACCAGGGCAACGGTCAGTACGCCACCCAGCAATACCGGATAATCGTGGGCCGCCGCCGCCGCCGCGAGCAGCCGGCCCATACCAGGTAAAGAAAAGATCATTTCAACTACGACGGAACCGGCCACCAAGCTTGGCAGCAACTCAGTAAGCAGCGCCAGAACCGGAATAAGGGCATTGCGCAGAACGTGGCGCCGAATTACCAGCGCATCAGGCAGCCCTTTTGCTCGTGCGGTCAGTACGTAATCAGCCCGCAGCTCGTGGTTGAGCGCCGCATCCAGCTGTACTACCAGCGCGGGTAGACTGGCTAGCGTCAGGGTCAGCATCGGCAGGGCCAAATGATAGGCCATGGTCTGAAAATGAACCAGCCATGTCGCCGTTGGATCTTCGCGGCCGAGACCATAGGCCGGAAACAGAGCGACCATTTCCGGATTAGCCAGAAGCAGCAGTAGTAAGAGCGAAACGACAAATAAGGGCGCCGCATCAATCAAGTAGAGACTGGTTAGTAGCAAGCTCCGTCCGCGGCTTTTACGCCCCAGGCGCGGAGTCAGGAGCCAGGCCAAAGCCAGGCAACTCAACGCGGCGCCAATAGTAAGGGGCAAGGTGTAGCGCAACGACTGCAGCAGCAGAGATACTACCGGCTGGTCATCGCGAAACGATACGCCTAAATCAGCGTGCAGAAGTTGCCGCAGCCAGTTATGATACTGATTGTGGGCGCCGTTCCACTGCCATCTCAGGGCCAGGCCAGCAACGGGGGGCGGGGCCGCCGAAAAATAGAACAAAGGAGCCGTCAGGCCTAAACGCTGTCGAATCTGAAGCTCGGCCAGTTGACGCTGGGCTGGTGAGGCCACGTGAGACCCCGTCTCACCTTCCCCAAAGCGGTGGTTCAGCACCTGCTCCTGGGTTAACAGGCGACTTATTATAAAGATAACGGATACCACCCCCCATACCGCCGGGAAGGTGCGCAGCAGACGGTGCAGCAGAAAATGACCCATACGTTATGGCTGGATAGTTCCCGCCGGCAGGCTTTGGATAGCCGCGGCTTCATATCCCGGTCGGATACCCGTAGCGTGCAGGTTGGTGAGCCTATTTGTGGCCGCCAGCCGATACTGCAAAAAATACAGCACTACCAGCGGGCATTCCTGGCGTAGCAGGTACTGAAATTTGCGCAGCAGGTGAGCTTGCCGTTTCGGGTCTCCTTCTGTGGCAATGGCCTCAATAAGCTGGTCGCTGGCAGCGGTGCCAAAGCCCGTGAAGTTGCCCCAGCCAATACTTTGTGAGTGAAGAATTGGGGTGAAATTATACGTGAACGGATTACCGCTCAACAATTGCAGGTACAGCTCGACATTGCCGGTCCGCAGGTGTTCCGTGAACAAAGAGGCTTCCGTAGGACGAGGCTGCACCGGAATACCAATTTTGGCCGCCGCCGTCCGAAACTGCAACGCAATGGCTTCGTACGCCGGGTTGCCCGCGCGGTAGCTGATACTGGGCTTGAGGTGCTGCAGAGTCCCGTTGGCTACCCGACGAGTCCAGCCCTGGGCCTGCTGTTGCCAGCCGGCTGAACGCAGTAAATCCTGAGCCCGTTGGGTATTAAAGGTGAGCAATGGCAGGCTATCGTGGTAAGATTCCCCCGCCGCTGGGCTCACTAAGCTCACACTCGGGTAGGCCATCCCCTGCTGGCTAGCCTGGATCAGCCCAGGGATGTCGAACAGATAACTCAGCGCCTGGCGCGTGCGGGCATCCTGTAGCTCTGGTTGGCGGGTGTTGAAACCGGCCGCTATCATCTCGTACGAATCGGCAGTATAGAAGCTAAGCTGGGTAGCCGCTTTATTCTGACGCAACGCAAGAAAGTCCTTGGCCGGCATCATGGGATAGATGTCGATGTCGCCTCGGCGCAGGGCTAGTACTGCCGTGGCCTCATCAGCAATTATCTCATAGTCGATAGCCGCTGGCTTGGCCTGCAGCTGAGGCGGGGCTGCTTTAACTCGGTCGCCCCACCAGTTGGCTTTGCGCTGAAGCGCCACATACCGATCAGTTTGCCAGTCAACTAGCCGATAGGGGCCACAGCCGGCCAGATTTTCAGGCTGCCGATTAAGGTTAGCCCGCTGGTAGCGTTGAACGAAGGCCGTTATATCCGGCTGCTGTCTACGCTTGTTTGGCACTGTATCAGCCCGCAAAGCCGCCAGCGAAACGCGCCTCAAATGCTTCTGAGGATCTAACTGATGCTCTGGCAGGATCGGGTAATCACCCGAGCTATGCACGAGCTCCCGGGCCCTTCCCCGAAAAGAAAGCGTAAACCGCCGTTCATCTGCCGGGTCCGGTTCTATGTTCTGAATGAAACCGTATTGCGCCCGGGAAGCCTCATTCGGCAGCCCTGGGCAATTCATTACTTTCAGGGTAAATACTACGTCACTGGCCAGTACTGGCAGCCCATTGTCCCAGGATGCTTCTGATCGTAGCTGATAGGTCACCAAAGTGAGCGAGTCCCGCTGGCGAACTACGGGCATGGCTTCAACCAGCCACGGAACAAATTCTTTCTGATTGTAATCGATGCTTAACAAACTGCAATGCAGTAAGTTGAGAATTTCGACGGCATGAGAATTGGGTGCTACCAGGGGGTCCAGATTCTCAGGGTCGCGGGGCCAGCGAATCCGGATGGTACTGCTCTGGTGCGATGGGGAGGGTGAGCACGCGACCAGACACAGGACGCTGGCTATACCCAATAAGAATCGTCTCATGAAAAGGGTCCGTACAGAGTAGGAGCCGGGCAAGTTAGCCAAGATTCCGTAGGAGTACGACCCTTTCCTAAAGCGGGGGCCGCTTACATTATACCGCCGCCCCAGCCACCGTGGCCTGATCCGGCAGGAGCTACTGTAGCTGTGGAAGTGGGATTAGGCGCCGCAACACCCGCCTGAGCAGTGGTATCGGAGGTAGCAAGGCTGGCAATCTGCAACAGGGCGATGGCGAGGAACTCTAGCATGATGCGGGGGCTTAGTGGTTCAGGTGATTGAATGACACAAAGTTGGGCATCAGCCCTCCGCTCCGAAAGGAAAGAGGTGTCACAAACGTGACTTGAATGTTTTAAAGAGTGTTTGTAAAATAAGTGACGGGCGTGGCCCTCCGGGGGCCCGATGCAGCCTAGTCGACAACAGAGCTGCCTGAGAACGGTGTTCAATCCGGTGGTGTTTGTGACAAACCCACCGTAAAAAAGCCGGATTTCACCCCCTACAAAGGTGTGGGCAAAACAGCTTAGGGATAAAGGAAATAACCTGCTTTTTTGTGACAGGGTTTTATTCGCGTTATTTAGGGGTGAAACCGTTGAGCAGGACTGATGGGAGACATTCCATATGGAAAAACTTAGTAATCTGGCGAAAATTGTGACAGATAGGCGGCTCAAAGAGTCTCCCTTATTTGACTTTTCTGCGCAGGCCAGCAAGCATAAAGATTACAAACTGATGCAGCTGTTGGAAGCGGAGCCCGACATCACGCAACTGCAGTTAACAAAAGGGCTTTACGGGAAGATAAACGCGAAAAGCCAGATTTCCTTCCGTAAACTGAAGTCACGGGTACAGCAAAAGCTGCTCAATCACCTGTACTTTCTGGATCAGTCTGATCCGCGTCATTTGGTTTCCCGACGCTACGAGCTACAATGCCTCAGCCTTTATCACCAGGTGAGTGTACTGTATGGGGAAGGCGAGTATTTACTGGCCGAACAGCTTTTGCGCAAATGCCTTAGGCAGGCCCTGGATGGCGAATTTACCCAGTATGCCGTGTTGGCGGCTCGCCTGTTGTGCACCCTGTATGCCGATTTACGCCAACCAGCCCGGTATAAATCGATGAGCAGGCAGCTTGGCAAATACCAGCAGCTGTTGGCCTTGGAAGACGAAGCCGGGCAGATATACAGCAACAGCAAGCTGGCGCTGGCTCATACGGTGCGCACGAGGCGGACGTTACTGAACGAAATTCCTGCTTACCAGGCGCAGCTGGAGGAGCTGCACCAGAAGGCCCAAAGCTTTACCACCTTCAACTATCTCTACCTTATCAAGCTCACGCAACAGGAGCTGACAGGCGACTACGACGAAATTATTCGTCTCACAACGGCTACCGGCCGACAGGCCGCCCAAGGAAAGCTGAACAATAAACGCTTCGATAAGCGGTTCAATAACTACATGAATGCGTATGCGCACTTGCGTAGTAAGCAGCCGGTCAAGGGTCTGGCGCTGTCCGAGGAATATTTTAAGGATTTTCATCCCTCATCCGGCAACTGGTTTTTCTTTCTGGAAAACTATGCCTTGCTCGCTCTGCACGCGGGGCAATACGGGCAGGCGCACCAACTGCTGGAATTGGCGCATAAGAATCCCTATTTCCGCAAGCAACGGGTGGCCGCCCGGCAGAGGTGGGACTTATTCAGAGCCTATATTCATTTTGTGCAGCCGGAAGGCTCGCCATTGCGGTTGCGGCACTTCAATCAGTTTATCCAGACTGTACCTGACTATAGCCGGGACAAACAGGGGTACAACGTAGCCATTCTAACGCTTCAGTTTCTGTATTATCTGCGTCAGCAGGACATTGAGGCTTTATTGTCGCGCCTGGAAGGACTGCGTAAGTATGAGCGTCGGCACCTCCGGGATGCAGCCACCGTACGGAGTCAGCTTTTCTTTCGGCTGCTGCTGCTAACAGTAAAAGAACACTTCAATCCGCAGCTTTGCGAGAAAAAAGCCCAGCCCCTGCTTAGCCGGTTACGGGCGGCCCCGCAGCCGGGGGAAGCTTATGCCGAAATAGAAATTATACCCTACGAAGCCTTATGGCAACTGATCCTGACCATTCTACGGGTCAACGTGGAACAGGAACTGGCTTTGGAAAAAGCCGCCCGCAACCGGGTTGCTTAAGTCAGGGCCTTATTGCCGGGGTGGCCGCAGTGCTGGAGGCCGCATTTAAGGCGGTATACCGCAGAAACTGCGTTTCCGACAATACCGCTTTAAGCTTTCCGGTGTACTCCTCACTTATCACCCGCAGTTTGGTCTGCTGCATGGCAGGATCATCGGCATACAAACGCGCGGCCTCATCTTCCTGCACCAGGCGGGCATACGTGAGCCGACGAACCTGAATGCTGCGAGCATCATCGAGCGAAACCTGTTGGGCCAGCTTACGGCTGCGCTCAGTAGCCTGCGCGCGCAGGTCGGGGCCCTGCTGCGCCAGACAAGAAACGGAGGCTCCGAAGCCAACTGCAAACATCGTTAGGGTGCAAAACTTCTTCATGGCTGGAAAAAAATAATAAGGTGTGCCGGTAGACCACTCAACAAGGGAACGTGGTAGCAAATAAAGCAATTTTTTAGTCGATAAGTACAGTGTTAAAGGAATCTTATGGCAATATGGTAAGATTTAATTTGGCTAATCGGCTATCGGTAAGTTCTGCCTGAGCTCTTGGGGCCGTAGAAAGAAGCTGCTGTTCGCGCCCCGATCAGGGCCTGACCACCAGCAACCGGCTCACGCAACGGCTACAAGGGCAGGGGCAGGGGCATTGGCTCGCAGGCTCCTGCGGATTGCCTGCTGCCCGGGCCTGCGAAAAGCATGCTGTACGCGGCGTCCGTTGGCTACGTAGCCGTCCTGAAAGTCCTGGAGGACAACCAGATTTGTACCCTGAGGTAGTGGCGAATCGGCGGCGGCGGCGCCGGACTGTCGAAGGTATTGTTGCCCCGGTCCGGACCGGGGGAAGCCAGCCCGGGCCGTGACAAGCAGGAGCAGCAGGAGCAGACAGCGGAACAAGCGGACCAGTAACGAGAGCCGGAGCGTGGCTGGAACAAAACCGAAACGTGGGCAAGATAGGCGGCCGGCCGCGCTTGACTACTCGTAATCCGGACAACGCCCCTACTGCCCCGCCGAACCGGTTCGGCGGCTTCGAACAAGTTACAACTGCTCGTCTGATCAGGAGTCAGGGCTATTCTTCATCAGGGGGCGCAGATAAGCGTATCTTTCCTGGGTAATGGGTCGCCTCAATTATTGCCGCAAGATTGAAGCCTCAAATGCTTGGTCAAAACTCCCCGCCTGACCCGGTAACTGGCTCCCATCATGCTATTGCCGGGCTCTATCGTCGCTTTTCTGCGCTTCACCATGCCCACCGCCTCTGCCTCGTTACCCGTCGACTTTGCCTGCGTTGAGGGCTTGCTGCAAACCGTACTGGATATTTCGCTGACGGCTATTCAGCTGTGGCGTCCCCTCTCCGGGGCAGCTGAGGGCGGGCTGAGCGACTTCCGCCTGGAATACCTGAACCCCGCCGCGCGACACCTGCCGGACTTGCCGGCCCGGGCCGGCAGTAGCCTGCGTACCAGTTTTCCCCACCCGCTGAGCTCCGGGCTCTTCGACTTCTGCCGCCGCGTGTTTGAAACGGGCGAAGCCGACTCCTACGATATCGACTACCCGCCCAATGGGCCCGGCAACGGCTATCATCTGGCGGCCCGGCGCCACGGGCCGCTGCTGATCGTGAGTGTTACTGTGCCTGTCGACCATGCCCGGCCGGCCGGGGAACTGCCCCTGCGCGAAAGCCCGATCCGCGAGTCGCCCACCCACCGTTTAGCCGAGGAGGGTGAAAAATTGCGCCGGATATTCGCTCAGACTCCGGCGGCCATCTGTATTCAGCGCGGCCCCGAGCATCGCTACGAGTACTGCAATCCGGCGTACCAGCAGTTGTTTCCCGACCGGGAGCTGTACGACCGGACCGTGGCCGAAGCCCTGCCCGAAACCGTGGAGGCGGGCATCGTGGACCTGCTGGACAACGTGTACCAAACGGGCATAACCTACTTCGGCCACGAATTACCGCTGCTGGTAGCGCAACCCGCCGGCCGGCCGCCCAGGCAGATGTATTTCACCTGCACTTACCAGGCCTACCGGGAAGACGGCCAGATTGTGGGCGTTGCTACTTTCGCCCACGACGTGAGCGGGCAGGTGCAGGCCCGTCGGGAACGGGAGGGGCACTACCGGCAGCTGCACGAGCTGTTCGAGCAGGCTCCGGTAGGCATTGCCGTGTTCCGGGGGCCCCAGTACGTGGTTGAAATGGCCAATCCGGTGGTGTGCGCGATGTGGGGCCGCACCCCAGCGCAGGCCTTGCACACGCCCCTGTTCGAGCTGCTGCCCGAAGCTGCGAACCAGGGCCTCGAGCGGCTGCTCGACGGGGTGATGGCCACCGGTACCCCCTACGTGGCCCACGAACTACCGGCGCTCATCGACCACCAGGGCCACCGCGACACGGTGTACTGGGACTTCGTCTATAATCCGCTGCGGGAGGCCGACGGCCGGATTACGGGCATCACGGTGGTAGCCACGGAGGTGAGCGAGCAGGTCCAGATCCGGTTGGAGGTGCAGGGGCTCAACGAAGAGCTATCCGCTACCAACGAGGAGCTGCAGGTGGCCAACGAGGAAGGCCTCGCCAACAATGCTGAGCTGCAGTACTCCCAGCAGCAACTGCTCATCCTCACGCAGGAGCTGGAAGCCCGGGTGGCCGACCGCACTACCCAGCTGCAGAGTGCCCGGGCCGATACGGAGCGGCAACGCGCCCGCCTCGAACGGCTGTTTATGGCCGCCCCGGCCGCTATCTGCATTCTCGACGGCCCGGAGCTGGTATTCGAGCTGGTGAACCCTATCTATCAGCAGTGGTTTCCGGGACGGGCACTGCTGGGCCATCCGCTGCTCGAAGCCCTGCCGGAACTGGCCGGTCATGCCGTGCTGGAACTACTGCATCAGGTATACCAGACCGGAGTCACCCACGACGAGCCCGCGATGCTGGTGCCCGTGGCCAGTCCCGCTACCGGCCGGCTGGAAGACCGCTACTTCAACTTGGTCTACCAGGCCCGCCTTGATAAGCATGGCCGCACCGACGGGCTGTTGGTCTTTGCCTTCGAAGTAAGTGAGCAGGTGAGTGCCAAGCAAGCCAGCGAAGCCAACGCCAAGCAGCTACGGCTGATTACCGACGCGCTGCCAGTGCTGATTGGTTATCTGGATCAGGATCAAAAATACCGGTTTGCCAACCGGGCCTACGAAACCTGGTTCAATCAAAACGCGGCCGACCTGCTGGGGCGGCCCGTGCGCGACGTAGTAGGTGAACCCGCTTACCTGGGCATGCAGCACTACATCGAACGGGCCCTGGCGGGGGAGCAGGTCGACTTTGAAGCGCGGATGCCCTACCGGCCGGGTGTGGTGAAACACATCCGCACCAGCTTTATTCCGGATGTACAGCACGGGCGGGTCGCCGGTTTCTACTCCCTCGTCACCGACGTCACGGAGCAGGTGCTGGCCCGCCAGCAGGTGCAGAATCTAAACCGGCAACTGGCGGCCAGCAACGACAAGCTCTACGCCGCCAACGCGGCCCTGGGCGACGCCAATCAGGAACTGGGCGATACTAACCAGCAGCTGACCCGTACCAATGTGGATCTGGATACCTTCGTCTATTCGGCCTCGCACGACCTGAAAGACCCCATCAACAACATTGAGGGCCTGCTCCACGCGCTGGGCGATGAGCTGCCGCTCCCCGGGCGTCTGGGCGATGTATCCTATATTCTGAAGCTGATGCAGGATGCGGTCGACCGCTTCAAGCACACCATTGAAAGCCTGGCCGACATCTCCCGCCTGCAGCAGGAGCATGGTCAACTGGCCCCGCCGGTTCGCCTGCCCGACGTTATCCGCGATGTGCGCCTGGATCTGGCCCCACTGATTCAGGCCGCCGGAGCCCGGCTTTATGTAAACGTAGAGGCTTGCCCGGTGCTGATGTTCTCGGACAAAAACCTGCGCTCGGTGGTCTACAACCTGCTTAGTAATGCCCTCAAATACCGCCATCCTGACCGGGTTCCCCATATCAGCCTACAAGCCCGCGTGGAAGAACGCTACCTGGTGCTGATGGTGCAGGACAATGGCCTGGGGCTGGATATCACGCCCGAGCGGCCTCTGTTCGACCTGTTCCGACGCTACCACACCCACGTCGCCGGCTCGGGGGTGGGGCTGTACATGGTGAAGAAGATGGTGGAAAATGTGGGCGGCAAGATTGAGGTAGAGAGTAAGCTCGGGCTGGGCTCCACGTTTAGCGTGTACTTCAAGCGCTGAAACAGGTCGCGTAATCCGGTTGTTGCGGGCCTCAGCCCCGGTCTGTTGCCCGAAACCAGTGAACTGGCGCGAACAGCGGGCGGGGGCAAGCCCCGCACCCGACGCCGTTTTGGCATTCCGCTTCGCCATGCTAATCAGCCGTCAGCACGTAAGCTACTGCGGCTCCTTCTTGCCCGATAATCTGGTTCTGCTCCGGGTATATTCCCGTTACTTGCCCGTCACCTTGAACTCGGTGCGGCGGTTGAGCTGCCGGCCGCCTTTGGTGGTGTTGGGGGCTACGGGCTGAGCGTCGCCGTAGCCGGCGAAAGTCAGCCGGGCCTTGTCGGTGCCTTTAGCCACAAGATAGTCGACCACCGCTTTGGCGCGGCGCAGGCTCAGGTCCTTATTGTATTCCCCCTTGCCCACGTTGTCGGTGTGGCCGGAGATTTCGAGGCGCAGGGCCGGGGTTTCAACCAGCAGCTTCTGCAGGCGCTCCAGCTCGGCGGTGCTTTCCTTGCGCAAGGTCGCCTTGTCGAAGTCGAAGAAAATGTTGTTGAGCACCACTTTCACGCCCACGTCGAGCTTCTTGAGGGCAATATCCTTCACCACTTCCGAGTAGGCCGCGCCGGCGGGTACGTCGAAGTTCTCGGAGTGGAACAGGTAGCCTTCCTGCCGCACCACAATGCCGTAGTTCACGCCCGACGGCAACGACACCAGGTAGCGCCCCGACTGGGCATTGGAGCGGAAGGAAGCAATGAGCTCATTACGCGAATTATCGACGACGTCGATGGTGGCTTCCAGCGGCTGCTTCGAGGCTTCATCCGTCACCACGCCTTTCAGAATGGTTACCTGCGCCGTGGCAATGGGTACGGGTGGGGCCAGCTGGGTTTCCTTCACCGGCTGAATGCGGGAGGCCAGCAGCTGGTCTTCCTGGCTGAGCACGGGCTGCTTGGCGGCCCCGAGAAAGGTAATCTGGTAGATGTCCTTCGACCCCAGCCCGTCATCCCGGAAGGAGGAGTAGTAGCCGTGGCGGCCCGAGGCCGAAATCACGAAAAATACGTCGTCGTCGGGGGTGTTGATGGGCCAGCCCAGGTTTTCCGGCGCGCTCCACTTGCCGTTCTCAAACACCGACTTGAAGATATCGTAGCCGCCCATCGAGTCGTGGCCTTCCGAGGAGAAGTACATCGTCTTGCCATCGGGGTGCAGAAATACGCCCTCTTCACCGTAGGGGGTGTTGATGGTCGGCCCCAGGTTCACGGCCGGGCCGCGGCCCTCAATCTGGATCCGGTAGATGTCCCGGTTGCCCAGGCCGCCTTCCTTATCGGTTACGAAGTACAGCGTGCGCCCATCCGGCGTGTAGGCCGCCGACGACTCGTGGTACTTGCTGTTGATGCGGTTGCCCATTTTCTGGGGCTTGCGCCAGGCCGCGCCGCGCAGGTCGGCTTCGTCCAGGTCGCCGCCGTTGTCTTCCGAATACACCAGCATGCGCTGCCCGTCGGGGGCCAGGCCTACGGTGGCATCGTGGCCGTCGGTATTCACCGGTGCCCCCAGGTTGCGGGCCGCCGACCACTCGCCCTTGCTGGTGCGGGTGCTCTGGTAGATGTCTTCAAAAAAGCCGCCGGTTTCGGGGTCGCGCTGCTTGCCCGTGGAGTTGTCGCGCCGGGAGGTGAAGAGGATAACCGACTCATCGGCCGAAATAACCGGTCCGTATTCGGCATAGGGCGAGTTGATGGCCGGGCCAACGTTGTCGATAAAGGCGCGCATAGGCGCGGCCATGAGCTTGCGGCCGTTTTCGCACTCGGTTATTTTCCGGCGGATGGCGGCAACCTGGGCGGCGGCGTTCTTGGGGTTGGTAGCGGGCGTGGCGGCCTTGTATTCGGCAATGGCCTCGTTCCACTTGGCGTTCAGCTGCAGGCCCCGGCCCAGGTAGTAATGGATGTTGGGGTCCACGTCGGGGTTGAGCTGATAGGCCTTCTGGAGGTAGGTGAGGGCGCGGGGCTTGAAGCCCGAGTGCAGGTAGGAGTTGCCGATGCGCAGGTTGAGGCGGGCGTTGTTGGGGTTGAACTTCTGGGCGTTCAGGTAGTGGGGCAGGGCCTGCTCGTAGCGCGGCGGGTCGGAGTCGTACCATCCGTCGCCCTCCTTGATTTCGCGCTGGGCTTCCTTCAGCCCGTCCTTACTGGAGCCGAACTGATCCTTGCTGAACTCCACGTTCTGGGCGTTGGCACAAACAGCCCAGAGCAGGGTGCCGAGCAAAAAAAGGAGGCGTAAGAGAGTGTACATTATCGGAGCTTAGAATAGGAGAGCTTAGCGCTCAGACTGGGGCCGCGCCGGGCGGGTTGTTCTGGCGCGCGGACTACGAAGCGCGCGGCGCGCGGCCTGGTTGTTTATTCGCTGCCGCAACCCGAGGCCGCCGCGTAGTTCGTGCCCACTTCCAGGCCCAGCTCGGCGGCTTTGCGCCAATCCTGACAGGCCTGATCGTCGCGGAGCATTTCGCGGGCGTGGCCGCGGGTGAGGTAGGCTTCGGCATACTGACCGTTGAGGGCAATAGCCCTGGTAGCGTCGGCAACGGCGTTTTTATAGTCTTCCAGCTTGTGGTAGGCGGCGGCGCGGTTGTTCCAGGCGAAAGCATACTGGTCGTTCAGCGCAATGGCCTTGCTGAAGTCCTCCACCGCTCCCTGATAGTCGCCGGCCTCGTAGCGGGTAGCGCCCCGGTTGGTGTAGGCCACAGGGTTGTCAGTCTTTTTGGTGAAGTAGTCGTTGTAGTCGGTCAGGGAGCCTTTCAGGTCGTTGGCGCGCCGCCTGGCGGCGGCGCGGTTCAGCAGGGCCGGCAGCAGGTCGGGCTGGAGGCTGAGGGCTTTGGTATAATCCTGCACGGCGGCCGGGAAGTTGCCGAGCTGCCGCTCGGTGCTGGCGCGGTCGTGGTAGGCGTAGGCGTAGTTGGGGTCGGCGTTCACGGCCGCGTCAAAATCAGCTTTGGCCGCTTTGTAGTCAGCTTTTTCGAAGCGTAAAGCCCCGCGGTAGTACCAGGCCGGGGCGTAATCAGGCTTGACTTCCGTGGTCTTGGTGTAGTCCTGCTCCGCTTCGGCGGGCTGCCCGAGCGCCTCCCTGGCCTGACCGCGCCCGAAGTAGGCCGTAAACCCGGCCGGATCGAGCTTAATGGCCTGATCGTAGTCCTGCACGGCGGGCTGGTAGTCCTTGAGCTCGTAGCGGGTGGTGGCGCGGTTGTAGTAGGCTTTGGCAAAGTCGGGTCGCAGCGTCAGCGCCCGGTCGAAATCCTGGAGGGCGGCGCGGTAGTTTTTGCCGTTGTATTTGGCTACGCCGCTGTTGTAGAGCTTTTCGGCCTGCTGGGCCGGCGGCAGGGTGCTGGCCCGCACCGTGTCTACCTGGGCCTGCGCCGTAGCGGCTGTCAGGCCCAGGGTGGCCGACAGAATAAAAGTCTTTAGCATCACGTTGATTTGATAAGCAGCGACGGGTTAAATATAATTTTAATTGCTGAAACGGCGCCACATTGCCTTTCATTTATGCGTCGTTGGTATTTTATCAATGAGCAGGGATGCCAGACCGGCCGCCGGCCCGCCACCCGCTGCCGGGAGCCCCCGCACTGTTTCCGCCGCCGCGGTGTTGGCCTACTCACAGAAGCCCCGGGCGGAAACCTCCGGGGCTCCTCTGCGGTTTTGCCCGGACAAGCGCCGGAGTTTGCGTATTTTTGCCCCGCCTCCGGGCTTCGCTTGCTTTTCTCACCCTCAGTCACTTCAGCCACTTACGCTAATGGCCACTTACCCTGAATACATGGTTGCCCCCATCCGGCAAGACCTCACGGACGCCGGTTTCGAGCAGCTTATGACCCCCGAAGCCGTTGATTCGGCCCTTGGTGCCCAGAGTGGTACCGTACTGCTGGCCGTGAACTCGGTGTGTGGCTGCGCGGCCGCCAAAGCCCGTCCGGCCCTGAAGCTGGCCGTATCGAGCTCCGACAAGAAGCCCGCCAAGCTGGTGACCGTTTTCGCCGGCATGGAAACCGCTGCCGTAGCCCAGGCCCGCCAGCACATGCTGCCCTACCCGCCCTCGTCGCCCAGCATTGCCCTCTTCAAAGACGGCGAACTGGTCCACGTTATCGAGCGGCACCACATCGAAGGCAACGACCTGATGCGCATCGTCGACAACCTGCAGGGCGCCTTCGAGGAGCACTGTTAACCACGGATTCGTCCGGATTTTTCGGATTGATCGGATTTTGTGGACGGCGCTGGCTTCAGCTCAGCAAGCCCAAAATAAGAAAGGCCACCCGAATGGGTGGCCTTTCTTATTCGTAGAGAATCGACTACAAAATCCGACCAATCCGAAAAATCCGGACGAATCCGTGGTTCAGAGGCCCAGCGACTTAAAGAACGCCTCCTGGTTGGGCTCCCGGCCCAGGAAGGCTTTCACCAGCTGGTATTCGTCGTCGGTGCCACCCTTGGCCAGGATCATGTCGCGGTAGCGCAGGCCGGTTTTCTGGTCCATTACGCCGTTTTTCTCGAATACTGAGAACATGTCTTCGGCGTACACTTTCGACCACATATAGCCGTAGTAGCCCGCGCCGTAGCCGGTCAGGTGGCCGAAGGAAGCCTGCATGTTGGTGCCGTCGAGGTAGGCGAAGGGGGTAATCTGATTCTGTAGCTTCTTCAGTACCTCGGTAGTCGTCTCGGGGCCGTTCGGGTCGAACTTGTCGTGCAGGGTCATGTCGAGCGTACCGTACAGAATCTGCTGGGACGCGGCCAGGCCGGAGCCCACGTTGCGGGCGGCCCACATCTTGTCGTACAGGTCTTTCGGCAATACTTCCGCCGTCTGGTAGTGCCGGGCGAAGGTTTTCAGGGCCTCGTAGTTCCAGGCCCAGTTCTCCAGAATCTGGGACGGCGCCTCCACGAAGTCGCGCTTCACGCTGGTGCCCGACTGGCCCGACAACTCGGCGGTGGTCACCAGGTTGTGCATCACGTGCCCGAACTCGTGGAAGAACGTGACCACCTGACCGTGGCTCATCAGCGCGGGCTTGCCGGGGGTGGGGGCGTTGAAGTTGCAGAGCAGCACGGCCGTGGGTAGCTGGTAGCCCTTGGGCGTTGCCTTGCCCGATTCCACGCCGAAGCAGGCCGCGTGGGTGTACTTGTTGTCGCGCGGAAACAGGTCGAGGTAGAAGCGGCCGATGAGCTTGCCCTCGCGCTGCACCTCAAACATACGGGCCTCCTTATGCCACACCGACGGGTCCTGCACCTCGTTGAACTTGAGCCCGAACAGCTGCTGGGTGGTCTGAAACAAGCCATCAATCACGTGGTTCACCTCGAAGTATTCCTTCACCTTCTCGGCGTCGAGCTGGTACTTGTCCTTCATCAGGATGTTGCTGTAGAACGACGTTTCCCAGGGGGCCAGTAGCTTCACGTTGGGGTCTTTGAGGTAGGCGCGCTTCACCACCAGCAGCTCCTCCAGATCCTGCCGGCTTTTCTGCTTCACCCGGTCTACCAGCTTGTTCTCGAAAGCCCATACGGTCTCCGGATTCCTGGCCATGCGGCTGCTGGTCTGGTAGGCGGCGTAGGTTTTATAGCCCAGCAGCTGCGCCTTTTTCTGCCGCTCAATCAGAATTTGCTTAAGCACGTCGAGGTTGGAGTCGGCGGCGCGGTTGTTATAAAGCACGTAGAGCTGCTTGCGCATCGCCTCCGACTCGGCGTACTTCATGAACGTGCCGTAGGTGGGGCCGTCCAGGGTGATGCGGTAGGCGTCGCCGGCCTTCGTGCGGCTCTTTTTAAAGTCTTCGGGCAGGCCTTTCAGGTCGGCCTCGCTTACCAGCAAAAAGCTCTGGTCCCTGGCGATGTTGGCGCCGAAGGCGATGGTCAGATCCCCAATTTTGTTGTTCAGCGTCTGGAGCTGCTGGCGCTTGTCCGGCGTCAGGGCGAAGCCGTTGCGCTCGTAGTCCTCAATGGTTTCGGTCAGAAACTTCCTGCGGGGGCCGGTCAGGGCCTGGGCTTCCTTGGTTTTGGAGTAGTCCTTCACGGCCCGGTAGAGCTTCTCGTCCAGGGCCAGCTCGTTGCCATACTTGCTGATCTGGGCCAGACTCTTTTGCGACTGGTTCCGGATGGTCGAGTCGGGACTGGCGTTGAACAGGATGCTGATCGGGCCCGCGACCCGGTCGATGGCATCCCCGAGGTTGTCCAGCGCCACCATGGTGTTGGCGAAGGTGCGCTTGCCGGCCGCTACGTTGTAGATAGCCGTCAGCGAGGACTTCGTGCCGGTGATTACCGTGGCCGTGGCCTGTTGCACATCCGCTTTGGTGACTTTGGCGAAGGCAATGGGCTGGTTGAAGGCCGGCGTCAGCGGATTGGAGCCCGCGGCGGCACTCAGGAGTGCCGACAGGCCAACCAGCAAGGTCAGGCCCGCCCGGGAAGGGGTAAAGCAAGTGTGAAAGGACATACAAGTGGGGTTGAGAAGTGCGGCTTCGAAGGTAAGATATCCCCCGGAAACGTCTCCCAACCCGGCCCCTAAGCCAGGGGCTGCTTCCGGCGCTCCCGCCCACCAAAAAGCCACTCCTGGCGGGAGTGGCTTTTAGCTTGCGAATGGAATTCAGGCCGCTAGTTGGCGTACTCGCTCAGGAATTTGATGCGCATCAGGCGCAGATCTTCCTCGGTGTACTCATCCGCGCCCAGCTCTTTCAGGGCCACGGCGATGTTGTCGGTGCTGGCCTGCAGGAAGTAGTCGGTGATTTCCTCCTGGCGGCTATAGTCGAGCACCCCGTTGATATAGTAGTCGAGGTTGAGCTTGGTGCCGGAGTAGCAGATGTGCTCGATTTCCTCCATCAGCTCGCGCATGTCGATGCCCTTGGAGGAGGCAATTTCCTCCAGGTCCATCTTCTTGTCGATCTGCTGGATGATGTAGATCTTGATTTTCGACTTGTTCACGGCCGACTTCACTACCACGTCGGCCGCGGTAGTGATATCGTTGTCGTCCACGTACTGCTGAATCAGCGTCAGGAAGGGATGACCAAACTTCTGGGCCTTGCCCGAGCCCACCCCGCCGACGTGGGCCAGGTCGTCCATCTTGGTGGGGAAGGTAGTGGCCATCTCCTTCAGCGACGGATCCTGAAACAGGACGTAGGGAGGTAGGTTTTTTTCCTTCGCAACCTTTTTGCGGAGGCCCTTCAGCATCTCGAACAGGGCCTCGTCGTGGCCGGCGGCTTGCTGTACTTCCTCCTGTTCCTGTTCCTCTTTCACCTTTTCCTCGTAGTTGTGGTCTTTGGTGAGCTTAATAGAGTGAGGATTTCCGATAAAGTCAAGCCCTTTCTGCGCGATTTTCACCACCCCGAAGTTTTCGATGTCTTTTTCGAGCATGCCGCTCAGCAGAACCTGCCGCAGCACCGAGTGCCAGAACTGGGCGTCGTGCGCCTTCCCCTGCCCGTATACGGGCAGCGTGTTGTGGCCGTAGCTTTCCACGTGGGCATTGTTCATGCCCATGAGCACCGTGCCGATGTGGTCGAGGCCGAAGCGCTCCTCGGTCTGAATCACGGCTTTCAGGGCCATCAAGACCTCGTCGCGGCCTTCGAACCGCTCTTTGGGGTGGCGGCAGTTGTCGCAGAAGCCGCAGTCTTTTTCGAAATGCTCGCCGAAGTAATGCAGCAGCTGCTTGCGCCGGCACACGGCGGAGTCGGCGTAGTTGGCCATTTCCTGGAGCAGGAGCTTGCCGTTGTCGCGCTCCGTCACGGGCTTGTCCTTGTTGAACTTCTCCAGCTTCACGATATCGTCGTAGCTGTAGAACATAAGGCAGTTGCCTTCCAGGCCGTCGCGGCCGCCGCGGCCGGTTTCCTGGTAGTAGCCCTCAATACTTTTGGGGGTGTCGTAGTGAATCACGAAGCGCACGTCGGGCTTGTCGATGCCCATGCCGAAGGCGATGGTGGCCACAATCACGTCGCAGTCCTCGTTGAGGAAGGCATCCTGGTTGTGCATGCGCACCTGCGGGTCGAGGCCGGCATGGTAGGGCAGGGCTTTCACGTCGTTCACGCGCAGCAGCTCGGCAATTTCCTCCACCTTCTTGCGGCTCAGGCAGTACACGATACCCGCCTTGTTCTTGTGCTGCTTCACGTACTGAATCAGCTGCTTCTTGGTGTTGTGCTTGGGCCGGACTTCGTAGTAGAGGTTGGTGCGGTTGAACGACGTCTTGAACACTGACGCCTCGTCCATCTGCAGGTTCTTCTGGATGTCGAGCTGCACCTTGGGCGTGGCCGTGGCCGTGAGGGCAATAATGGGCACCTGGCCGATGTTGTCGATGATGCCCCGGATGCGGCGGTACTCGGGCCGGAAGTCGTGGCCCCACTCCGAAATGCAATGGGCTTCGTCGATGGCGACGAAGGAAATAGTGGCCTTTTGCAGGAAATCGATGGTTTCGTCTTTGGTCAGGCTCTCGGGGGCCACGTAAAGCAGCTTCACCTCGCCGCTGATCACGTCGCGCTTCACGCGGTTGATTTCCGCCTTGGTGAGCGTGGAGTTCAGAAACTGGGCGTTTACGCCAAAGGCATTCAGCTGATCCACCTGATTTTTCATCAGCGCAATCAGGGGGGAAATCACGATTGCGGTACCGGGCAGAATGAGGGCGGGCAGCTGGTAGCACAACGACTTACCGGCGCCCGTAGGCATAATAACAAAGGTATTGTGGCCTTTGATAACGTTCTGGATGATGGCCTCCTGAGTTCCCCGGAACTGCCCGTACCCAAAAACTTCCTTTAACTTGCCCTTCAGATCAGCCTCTCGCGGGACGACTTGGGTTACGGCTGGCATCGACATTCTCACTTGCTCTATTGGGTTGCAGAATTGAGCATCAACCCTCCGGGGTTGACTACTCAATCTATACAAATTTAGATTGAAACCGCAGAACGACACCATCTCGATTGCAAAAAAAGTGCTTCTCGAAGAAGCAGAAGCCATTCGTGGGGTGGCGGAGGCCATTGCCCGGACGCCTGATTTTGCACAATGCGTAGCTGCCATACTCTCATTGCGGGGTCGGGTCGTCGTCACCGGCATTGGCAAAAGCGCCCACATTGCCGGCAAAATGGTGGCTACCCTGAACTCGACGGGTACGCCAGCGCTGTTTATGCACGCCGCCGACGCCATTCACGGCGACCTGGGCATGATTCAGCCCGAGGATTTCGTCATTGCCATCAGCAAGAGCGGCGACACGCCCGAAATAAAAGTGCTGGTGCCCCTGCTCAAGCGCAAAGGCGTACCCCTGGCCGCGCTGGTCAGCAATGCCGACTCTTACCTGGGCGTGCAGGCCAACTACGTGCTGCACGCGCCGGTGCTGCGCGAGGCCTGCCCCCACAACCTGGCGCCCACCACCAGCACCACCGCCGCGCTGGCCCTGGGCGACGCGCTGGCCGTGTGTCTGCTGGCGTCGCGGCAGTTTACCACCGCCGACTTTGCCCGCCTGCACCCCGGCGGCACGCTGGGCAAGAAGCTTTACCTGAAAGTGGGCGACCTGAGCCGGCAGAACCAGGCCCCGCAGGTGCGGGAAGACGCGCCGCTCAAGGACATCATCCTCGAAATATCGGGTAAGCGCCTCGGGGCTACCGCCGTGCTGAATCTGGCCGGGGAGCAGCTCCTGGGTATCATCACCGACGGCGACCTGCGGCGCATGCTCACCAACTTCACCAGTCTGGAAGCCGTGCGGGCCCGCGACATTCTCACGCCCGGTCCCGTGACCGTCGACGTGGAGGATTTCGCGGCCGAGGCCCTGGTGCGGATGCAGGATCGTAACATCACCCAGCTTATCGTCACGGAAGACGGGCGCTTCAGCGGCTTCATTCACCTCCACGACCTGCTGCGCGAAGGGCTGGTGTAAACGGTGAGTTGGGGAAGTTGTGAAATGGGGAAGTGGTGCAAGGCCCTGTCATCCTGAGCCTGCGAAGGACCTTATCCCGTCGGAGGGTATACCAACGACTTGTTCAGCCCTGATAAGGCCCTTCGCAGGCTCAGGATGACAGCCGATAAAAAACCGTAGCAGCACGACTACCGCTTCGCTTCCCAACAAAAGCAGATATTAGCACGCCCCAAAGCCAGTTGTTTCCTCTCACCCCGCTCTGGCTCCCGAAACTATGGAACAAAATACTTACCTCGTCGTGATGGCGGGCGGCATTGGTAGCCGCTTCTGGCCTTTTAGCCGCACTTATCTGCCCAAGCAGTTTCACGACGTGCTGGGCGTGGGCCGCTCGATGCTGCAGCTCACGGTGGAGCGTTTTCAGGGTATCTGCCCGCCCGAAAACGTGTTTATCGTTACCAACCGCGACTACACCGACCTGGTGCGGCAGCACCTGCCCGATTTGCCCGCCGACCAGATTCTGGGGGAGCCCATCGGCCGCAATACGGCCCCGTGCATTGCCTATGCCAGCTACCGTATCGCCCAGCGCGACCCCAAGGCCGTGATTATCGTGACGCCCGCCGACCACGCGGTGCTGCGCGAAGTGGAGTTCCAGCGCATCATCACCCAAGCCGTGGATGCGGCCCGGGCCCACGAAATTCTGCTCACGCTCGGCATTCAGCCTTCGCGGCCCGATACCGGCTACGGCTACATTCAGTATCTGAGCGAGGAGAAGAAAGGGCCCCTGCCCAAAGGGCTGAAAAAGGTCAAGACCTTCACCGAAAAGCCGAATCTGGAGCTGGCGAAGATGTTCCTGGACAGCGGCGACTTCCTCTGGAACTCGGGCCTGTTCGTATGGCGCGCCGACACGATCATCCACGCCTTCCACCAGTACCTGGGCGACATTGCCGAGGTCTTCGACGAAGGGGCCGAGCAGCTGGGAACCTCCGCCGAAACCGACTTTATCACCCAGGCCTACACCCGCTGCCGCAACATCAGCATCGACTACGGGGTGATGGAAAAGGCCGACAACGTGTACGTGCTGCCCGCCGACTTCGGCTGGAGCGACCTGGGCACCTGGGACTCTCTGCACCGCATGGGCCACCACGACGCCGACAATAACGTGGTGGACGGCGACGCGCTGCTCTACGACACCCGGGAGTGCGTCATCAAAACCCCCGCCGACCGCCTCGTGGTAGTCCAGGGCCTCGAAGGCTATATCATTGCCGAATACGACAACGTGCTGCTCATCTGCAAGCGCACCGAGGAGCAGCGGGTGAAGGATTTCGTAGCCGACGTGAAATCGAAAAAAGGCAACGGCTACAACTAAACGCCCTGTGTGCTAAGAAAATTGAAAAGGCCCTTTACACAGTGTAGCGGGCCTTTTTGCGCGTAATAAAAAGGGTGCCGACGCGGGCTAGAAGGCTATAATGGCGTTTACGCGCACAGCCGGAGCCTGCACCTTGGTGCGGGTGTCATACTGCTGCGTAGTACCCGAATTGCGGTCGTTGCTGGTGACGGTATTAGGAACCCGCAGTACATCGTAGTACACCTCGGGATTGAGGTAGAAGTGTTTCCAGACGCGCATTTTGGCCCCCAAGCCGGTGCTGTTGCCGATGCCGTTGGATTTCACTGTCACCTCCGTGTCCAGGCAGCCGCACAGGCCCCCGGTAAAGTTGCCCTTCGACAGAAAGCTGCGGTAATAAAACTCGCTGAAAACGTACAGCCACGGTGCTTTGGCAATAGCCGCGTACTGCCCGCCAAGGCGCACGCGCAGGTCGCGGCCGTTGGCGCCGCCCACCGGGCAGTCGGCGCAGCTGCTGGGGTTCTGGGTTATACTGGAGCCGCTGTTGTAGCTGATGCCCGAGCGCAGCCCAAAGCGTCCGAGATTGTAGCGGAATACGGCTCCGGAAGCCCACTGCGCCTTGTCGTTGAGCTGGCTGGTGGCGTAGCTATATTGCTGCTTCGCAAAGGGCGAATAATTGACCAGCTCCAGGCCTGCTTCGAAGCGGTGGGGGGTATCCTGGGCGTGAGCAATGAGGGAAAATCCGGTGAGCAGCGCGGCAATAGCCAGGGTGTTTTTTAGCATGAGCAAGGATAGAAAAATGGGCTGAGTGCCCGTAAGTCACTCAAATGACCCGTTGGCGCTGCCGGAAGTTGCAAGTCGCTTTCTAAATATTCGCCGCGCCCGGTCGGGCCGACGGACGGAATGCAAAAAGCCTGCGGATAGTCTATCCGCAGGCTTTCAACAAAAGAAGGGTAATGGCTACTGCCCGCTACGGAGGCGCTGGCGCAGCACTTCAAACAGCATGATGCCGCTGGCTACCGACACGTTCAGGGAGCCAATCTGGCCGGCCATCGGGATGCGGAGCTTGTGGTCGGCGAGCTTGAGGTACTCGGGCGAGATGCCGTCTTCCTCGCTGCCCATGAGCACGGCCACGGGGCCGGTCATGTCCACGGTGCCGGCTTCGAGGCTGGCATCGGCCTTTTCGGTACAGGCCACCACCGTCACGCCCGACTGCTGCAAAAAGCCGATGGTTTCCTTCAGGTTGGGCTCCCGGCACACCGGGATGATGTTCAGGGCCCCGGCCGAGGTTTTGAGCGCGTCGCCGTTGATCTGGGCGGCGCCGCGGCTGGGGACTACAATGGCGTGGACGCCCATACACTCGGCATTGCGGGCAATGGCGCCGAAGTTGCGCACGTCGGTCACCCGGTCGAGCAGGAGCAGGAGCGGGACTTTGCCTTCCTCATACAGCCCGGTCAGGATATTGTCGAGTGGCGCGTAGTCGATGGGCGACACGAAGGCTACCGCGCCTTGGTGGTTTTTGCGGGTGAGGTCGTTGAGCTTCTCAATCGGAACCAGGGACACCGGGACGTTGGCCGCTTTGGCCAGCTCGGTGATTTCCTGAGTCATGCTGTTCTTGGTACCGCGCAGCAGATAGATCTTCTCCAGGGTGCGGGCCGCATTCAGGGCTTCCTGAATAGGGCGCAGGCCGAAGAGCATGTCGATGCTGCGGTCGGCGGCGGGACGGTGGGGGTAGCGGGGCTTGCCGTCGCCGATAGGGGGGCGGCCTTCGGCGCGGGGTGCTGCCGGCCGTTCCTCCCGGCCACCGTCGCGGGGTACGGGCCGGTTTTCGGAATCAAAATACGTGCGGCGCTCCTTTAGCGGCCGGTCGGGGCGGTCAGTCCTTTTCTCCATTGCTCCACGGCGGCATACCAAAGCAGTTCATACTCGGGTCGGCGCACCAATTCATAGTGTTCGGGGGCAAAGGTACTCGGTTTGGGCCGGAACGTGTACGTCGCGTTGCCGCGCCCCGTGTCGCGGTATACCCACCGCTCCTCCGTGGCCGTCCGATACACTGCTTCCGGTGGCCCCAGCACGATATACAGCAGCCCCCGGTCGGTGCGCCAGCCCGCTTTATGGGCCGAAAACAGCTGGTTGGCCTCGGCTACCCGGCCGTAGTAGGTGCGGATCAGCTGGCGGGCCATCGTCTGATTGTTATTGGCCACGGCCAGCCAGAATGCATCGACGGCCTGCTTGGGATTGGGGGCATTGTAGAGTTTTTTGCGCTCCGCCGAGGTAGTCAGATAAATCAGTGGCTGAATCAGGTCGTCGGCCGTTTTCAGTTCCGGAAACTCGTTATCCTCCACCAGCAGCGGCAAGGGGCGCAGGTTGGCCCCAACCCGGAGCGCATACAGTCCCGGGCGTCGCAGGCGCAGTTCCTGGCCGGCGCGAAAAAACAGCGAATCAACCAGACCCAGCGTGCGGGGTGCGGCCGGCTGGGTAGCCAGGTCCGTCATGGGCGGGAGGGCAGCGCTGAAGCCGGCCGTGGAGTAGAGCCTGGCCAGCACCGGCAGCTCCGGCCCGTAGCTGTCCACCCGCACCTGTGCTCCAACGCGCACGGCGCGGCGCAGCAGCGGGTCGCCCACGGAATCGGTGAGCAGGAAGGTGCGGCCCAGGCGTTCGGGCGTAATCGTCAGCCATGCGCCGGCACCGGAATCTGCCTCATCGACGGGACCACAGGTCAGGCTCAGCACCTGGCCGGGAGTGAGGGTAGCGGCGGGCAGGGAAAACTCAACCCAGGCGGCCGCTCCGACCGGCCGGATCCGGCGGCTGAGGTGGCGTACCGTATCCTGCCAGAGGGGGCGCCGGGCGTCGTAGCCGGACCAGGCCGCCACGCGCAGCGGATACTGGCGCTGCAACACGCTGCCGTCGGGGAAGAGCAGGTAGAAGTGGAGGCTGTCGGCCTCGCGGCGGGTATCAAGCTGCAGGCGGCGCTGGGCATTGTAAAGCCCGGCAAAGTCGCGGCGCGGTCCGGCCGCGGTCAGTTCGGCCCGGCCTAACAGCAGGAACCCCAGCAGCAGGGACAATAATACCAGCGAAGTAGAAAGGCGGGGCATCACGAAGGCAGCGCAGGATTGATACGGAGGTATTGAACGTAGCCGGCACCAATTTAGGATACGGCGGCCGGCAGCAACCAGGCGCCGGCCTGGTGGTGCTACCAACGCAAACAGCCGCTCCGGAACCGGAGCGGCTGTTTATTAACGGTACTGCTGACCGGCTACTGGCGCGGGTAGTACTGGTTGAGCAGGTCGAAGGCTTTTTTGCCCCGGGCCTGGTCGCCCACCTGTTCGGCGGCGCGGTACACGCTTTGCAGCGCCATCAGGTTGGTCTGCACTTCCAGGTCGAACAAGGCGCTGTTGTGGGTGCTGTAGTAGGCCAACGACTGCTGGGCCCGGTTGGTCATGGTGTCCATAATCTCGTTGGCGCGGGCCTTGTCGCCCACGGCCACCAGCGGCACCACGAACTGCGGAATGGTGTAGTCGTAGGGAATGGATTTGTCGGGCATCACCGCGAAAGCCTTATCCATCACCTGCTTGGCCTTGGCTTTGTTGCCTTCGGCAAGGTAGGTATCGGTCAGGCGGGAGAACTGCCGGCGGTAGTTGCCGGGGAAGCGCAGGTTGTTTTCGTCGTAAAAGATGTCGGCCCGGTCCAGGTTGCGGTAGGCAAACTTGGTCATCAGGTTTTCATACATCAGGTCCTTAGCTACGTAGCCATCATCCTGACTACGCGGGTCGTAGTTCGGGTCGCGGGCGGGCAGGATGCGGTAAGCCATGCCTTCGAGCTGGAAGTAAGGCTGCAGGTTCATGTAGTCGTCGGAGTTGACGGTCGTGGAGAAGTAGATCGGGCGCTTCCAGTTGTTGGTGGCCAGCATGTCCAGAATCACCAGGTTTTTCTTCTCAATGGCGCCTTTGCCCATATCCCACTCCATGCGCGATACCAGCTGCTTGCGGCGGTCTTTGGGAATAATGCCCAGCTTCTGCACGGCGGCCGTATCGATGGGCAGGAAGAACTTGCGGGTCGGGAACGAGAGCATGGCGCGGCCACTCTGGGTCTGCACCTGCAGCAGGGGGCTGTCCTGGTCCACGAGCTGCACGAACTCCTTCAGGTTGACCTCCTTCACCACCGGATTCTCCACGTAGGGCAGGTAGTCGTTGGTGCCCTGGGCGTAGTCTTCCGCGCTCATCGAAACCGGCAGCGCCTCCGACAGGTAGGAGCGCCGCTTCATCTGGTTGATGTACCAGTCGGTATTCAGGTAGCTCAGCACGGCCACGCGCACGTCGGTGCGGATGCCCTCCACTTCCTGGGCGTACCAGAGGGGGAAGGTGTCGTTGTCGCCGTTGGTGAACAGAATGGCGTTGGGCGCGCAGCTGTTCAACAGGTTTTTGGCTGAATCCACGGAGTTGTAGCGGTCCGAGCGGTCATGGTCGTCCCAGCCCTGGGCCACCATCAGACCCGGGGCCAGCAGGCCCAGCAGGCTGGCGGCCATGGCGCGGGTGCCGTCGGCTTTCAGCACGGCTTTCAGCAAATCGGCCAGCCCCAGCACGCCCAGGCCAATCCAGATGGCAAAGGCGTAGGTGCCGCCGGTGAAGGTATAGTCCCGCTCGCGGGGCTCAATAGGCGGCTGGTTGAGGTAAATAACGATGGCCAGACCCGTGAACAGAAACAGCAGGCCCACGACGAAGGCGTTGCGGCCGTCGCGCCGGGCGTGGAAGAACAGGCCCAGCAAACCCAGAATCAAAGGAATAGCGAAGAAGTTGTTGCGGGCCGGGCTGTCGGCAATGCGCTCCGGCAGGCCGGCTTTGCCGCCATCCGTAGGCCAGATCACGCCGGCCTGCTGAATGTCGCTTTCGCGGCCCACGTAGTTCCAGAGGAAGTAGCGCCAGTACATGTGGCCGATCTGGTACTTGAACAGGTAGCTCAGGTTCTGGCCCATCGTGGGCTTCACGCCTTCCTGAATATCGACCCACTTCTTGTAGTTGTAGATGTGGCTCGGGTCGGGGCTGTAGATGCGCGGCAGCAGCATTTTGTCCTCGTCGCGGTAAATGGTTTCCAGGCGGCGCTCGGCTACCACGTACTGGTCGCCCTTGCGCACGTAGCGGGGCGCGCCTTCCTTCTGGTCGATGGGCTCGGCGCTGAACTGCGGACCGTACAGCAACGGCCGGTCGCCGTACTGCTCCCGCTTCAGGTAGCTCACGAACGACAGCACATCTTCCGGGTTGTTCTCGTTGATGGTAGGGTGGTAGCTGCTGCGGATCGGCACAATGAGGTAGGACGAGTAGCCGATCAGGATAAACACCAGGCACAGCATGGCCGTGTTCACCAGGCGGTTTTGGGTGCGGAACGAATAGCGGAAGCCGAACCAGATCAGGCCTACGAACAACGCCAGAAAAATCACCAGGCCGAAGTTGAACGGCAGCCCCACGCTGTTCACGAAGAACACCTCGAAGCCGCCGGCCAATGACGGCAGGCCCGGGATGATGCCGGCCAGGATCAGCCCGACAATCACGCTGCTGATAACCAGCGTCAGGATGCCGCCCGTCAGGGTAGGGTTGGCGTGCCGACGATAGTAGTAGATAAAGCCCAGGGCCGGAATAGCCAGCAGGTTCAGCAGGTGAACCCCGATGCTGAGGCCGATAACCAGCGCAATCAGAATCAGCCACTTGTCGGAATCCGGCTCGTCGGCGCGGTTTTCCCACTTCATCATAATCCAGACTACCGCCGCCGTGCACAGCGCCGACATGGCGTACACCTCGGCCTCGACGGCGTTGAACCAGAACGAATCGGAGAAGGCGAAGGCCAGCGCGCCCACGGTACCGGCTCCCAGAATCAGCAGGGTCTGGCCCGAGGTGGGCTCGGCAAACCGGTCGTTCTGCATGCCCGGCCGGTCCAGCACCAGCTTTTTGGCCAGCATGGTGATGGTCCAGAACAGGAAGAGCACCGTAAACGAGCTGCTCAGGGCCGACAGCCCGTTGATCAGCACCGAAACCTTGGTGGCATCACCGAAGGAAAACAGCGAAAACAGGCGGCCCAGCAGCAGGAAGGTGGGCGCGCCGGGCGGGTGAGGCACCAGCAGCTTGTAGGAGCAGGCAATGAACTCGCCACAGTCCCAGAAGGAAGCCGTGGGTTCCAGCGTAAGCAGATAGGTGATGGTGGCGACGGCGAAAACCAGCCAGCCCACCAGATTATTCAGGCTTTTGTAACTACGCATACTTGCTTGAGAGTAGGGGCGGGAAACAGTCCCACCCGTCGATGCACGACGGGGCCAGTCGAAAAAAGGAAATCGGAGAAGCGCCAAAAGTAGGCAATAATTCTGGCCGTGCCGCACCGGCGTAAACGGAGAAATACCGCATCCGCGTGCCCAGGACACGAAAAAAGCAGCCGGAAGGTGCGGCTGCTTTTTTCTGAAACCCGGTACAGGGAGAAGCGCTAATTCTGGAGGATCAGGCGTTTGGTGGTCAGGACTTTGTCGTTGGCCAGCAGGCTGTAGAAGTAAATGCCCGAGGGCAGATCCGACAGGTTGACGGGCACGGCGTCGCCGGAAAAGTCGGGTTTCAGCGTCACGGTGCGCACTTCGCGGCCAATCAGGTTGCTCAGGCGCAGCTTGTAGTCCTGCCCGGGTTTCTGGCCCAGCGACACCATCACCATCCCCCGGCTCGGGTTGGGGTACACGCTCAAACCCACGGCGGCGGTTTTTGAGTCCAGCGCAGCCAGCGGCGCGTTGGTTACTACAATCCGGCCTATCATTCCCTGCCAGGGCCCGCCGGGTGTAGCCTGGAAGGAGTGCGGCTGGCAATGGTAGGTGATGGTACCCAGCGTATTGAACGGCCCTCTGGAGGCCGTAGGGTTAGCAGCCGTTACGTTGAACGCTCCAAACGACGTTCCGTCGTCAGCTACGGAAGGATGCGAGCCGGAAACCCATTCCCAGCGCACCTGGTCGCCGGGATTGATGGTGACGGTTTCAGGGGAGAAGTTGTTGGGGTTTCCGTTTACCGTGACGCCTACGCGCACCACAAACGTGGCCGCTAAAGCAGATAACTGAATGAGCATCAGCGCCCACACCAGCAAAAGACGAGTAGAGATTTTCATGGCATTCAGTCGTTGTGGCAACCGCCGATCCGGCGGTTTGGGTTGACAGAGCAGGGGAAGCAGCTAAAGTAAACCAGGGAAGCATCTGGAGCCGCCGGCTGCCTCAGCCCAGACAAGCACCGTGCCCGAAACTGCCCCGGGTAAAGATGCTGGTTCAGACCAAAGGGTTGCGCCCGGGTTTAATTCCCGCTGACTTCCCCGCTGGCTCTCACTCGTGGGGTACGGGTAAAAAGTTGCCACCACCAATGATATATATTTTATTTAATGGATATATCGGATTTCCTGTAGTCCGAAGGTGTGCAGCTGGCCTTCGATTTCGACGGCCAGCCGGCCGGTTTCGTCTACGCCCACAATCTGCCCCCACACCTTCTGGCCGGCCACTTCGTATTCGTGGCGTTCCTGGTAGCGGTATAATACCTGCAGATAGTCGTAGCGGAGCTGGGCCAGGCGTCCGGCGCGTAGCTGCAGATAGCGGCGCTCCAGGCACTCAAGCAGGCGAGTCGCCTGCGCGGGCAGGGCATAAATGTGCCCCGTGAGTCGGGCTACCGAGGTGGCGGTGGGCACTGCGAATTCCTGCTGGTTTACGTTCAGCCCAATGCCAACAATACTGTATTGAATCTTCGGGCCGCTGAGCGTGTTTTCGATCAGGATACCCCCTAATTTTTGGGCGCCATAAAAAATGTCGTTGGGCCACTTCACCCGCAGGCTTTCGGCGGCACCCAGCACCTGCCGGGCCCAGTCGAGCACGCCCAGGGCGACGGCCTGACTAAGCTGAAACTGGTCGGTGGGGGCCAGAAACGTGGGCTTCCAAACGACTGTCAGCGTCAGGTTCTCGCCGGGAGCTGCTTCCCAACGGTTGCCCCGCTGTCCGCGGCCCGCCGTTTGTTTGTCGGTTATGACGGTACAGCCGTCGGTGGCGCTGTTTTTGACTAGGAGGGCCTGCGCCTCGGCATTGGTCGAGGTACATTCGGGCAACCAGATGATTTGCTGGCCCGTGAAGAGCGTTTGGGGGGATAGTGCCTCCACCTGTTTTTCTTACTTTGTGACTTCAAACCTAACAATACCCTATGAAAAGTACCCTGGTTCGGCAGGATTCAGACAGATTGGCAGACATCGTAGTACGCGGCATGCAGGAAAAAAAAGCGGCTGATATCGTAGTGCTCAATCTGAAAGACCTCAAAAACGCGGTAGCCGACTATTTCGTCATCTGCTCCGCGTCTTCCGATACGCAGATCGACGCCATTGCGCGCTCAGTGGAAGAAGAAGTGGAAAAACTTACCGGTCAGAGCCCCTGGCAGACCGAAGGCCGGATGCACCGGGAATGGGTGCTGCTCGATTACGTTGATGTGGTCGTGCATGTGTTTCTGCGCGACCGGCGGCAGTTCTACGCCCTGGAAGAGTTGTGGGGCGATGCTGAAATCAGCCACATTACGGAAGAAGCGGCGGCCGTGTAAAGTAAAACGGGCCTGAGTTCGTTTCAACAATTACGCAGGCGGCGTGTTCCGCCTATGTTATTCGTTTAGTAACTCCTTTTCATGCCAGATACAACGCCCAAAAAGAAGAAGCCCATTCTGCCTACGCCCGCCCCGCGGCCTAGCATGCAGATGTGGGTGCTGGCTGGGTTGGTGGTGTTCATCTTCGGGATGCTCTTCCTCAACCGCAGCAGTTCCAGTGTCGAAATCAACCAGCAGCGCTTCAAGCAGATGCTGGTCGCCGGTGACGTGCGTGATGTGACGCTTATTAATGACCGTTTGGTAGAGGTAATGCTCAAGCCGGAGGCCGCTAAAACCGAGAAGTACAGCTCGGAGCTCAGCCGCCGGGGGCCGCTTTCCATTGACGCCGGTCCGCAGTATAGCTTCCGGGTGGTTGATGGAAAAACCTTCAAGGATGACCTGGACAAGATGCAGGCTACCCTGCCGGAAAACCAGCAGGTAGGTCTCAACATCGACTCGCGGCAGGGCTACGGCGACCTGATCGGCACCTGGGGCTTCATGATTCTGGTGATGGTGGGCTTCTGGTTCCTGCTCCGGCGCATGAGTGGCGGCGCGGGTGGCCCCGGCGGCCAGATCTTCAACATCGGTAAAAGCCGGGCTGCTCTCTTCGAAGGTGGCGACAAGGTGAAGATTACCTTTAAGGATGTAGCCGGGCTGGAAGAAGCCAAGGAGGAAGTCGAGGAAATCGTGGAGTTTCTGAAGAACCCCTCCAAGTTCACGGTCCTCGGCGGTAAGATCCCGAAAGGCGCCTTGCTGGTCGGTCCTCCCGGTACGGGCAAGACCCTGATGGCGAAAGCCGTGGCCGGTGAAGCCGACGTACCGTTCTTCTCCCTGTCGGGTTCCGACTTCGTGGAAATGTTTGTGGGAGTAGGCGCGGCCCGGGTGCGCGACTTGTTTAAGCAAGCCAAAGCCAAGGCTCCCTGCATCATCTTCATCGACGAAATCGACGCCATTGGCCGCAGCCGTTCCCGCGGCAATATGCCCGGCGGCAACGACGAGCGTGAAAACACGCTCAACTCCCTGCTGGTCGAAATGGACGGTTTCGGCACCGATTCCGGGGTTATCATCCTGGCCGCCACCAACCGCCCCGACACCCTGGATTCGGCCCTGCTGCGTCCCGGTCGGTTCGACCGGCAGATCAGCATTGACAAGCCCGACATCAACGGCCGCACCCAGATCTTTGAGGTGCACCTGAAGCCGCTGACGCTGGGCCCCGATGTGGATGCCCGGAAGCTGGCCGCCCAGACGCCTGGTTTTGCCGGCGCTGAAATTGCCAACGTCTGCAACGAAGCCGCCCTCATTGCTGCCCGCCGCGACAAGAAGATGGTGACGATGCAGGACTTCACCGATGCCGTTGACCGCGTGATCGGGGGCCTGGAGAAGAAGAACAAGATTATCTCGCCCGGCGAAAAGCGTATCGTGGCGTACCACGAAGCAGGCCACGCCATTGCCGGCTGGTTCCTGGAACACGCCGATCCGCTGGTGAAGGTGAGTATTGTCCCCCGGGGCGTAGCCGCGCTGGGCTATGCGCAGTACCTGCCCCGGGAACAGTTCCTCTACAACACCGAGCAGCTCACCGACGAGATGTGCATGGCCCTGGGCGGCCGCGCCGCTGAGGAGCTGGTGTTCGGTAAGATTTCGACCGGGGCCTTGTCCGACCTGGAGCGCATCACCAAGATGGCCTACAGTATCGTGACGATGTACGGCATGAACGACAAGCTGGGTAACATCTCCTTCTACGACTCGAAAGGGCAGAATGAGTACGGCTTCTCCAAGCCCTATTCGGAAGCTACGTCGCAGATGATTGACGAGGAAGTCCGCACCATTGTGGCCAACGCTTACACCCGGACCAAGGAGCTGCTTACCGAGCGCCGCCACGAGCTGGAGGTAATTGCCAAGGAGCTACTCGAAAAGGAAGTGTTGCTGCAGGAAGACCTCACCCGCCTCGTGGGCAAGCGTCCTTACGATACCCAGACCTCCTATCAGGCTCACATGGCCGGCACCGACCGCAGTGAGACGCTGAGTGAGCTGAAGCAGGAGCATCCCGTGCCGCTCAGCAACGACCTACCGGAGAATGATCTGCCCGGTATGAACGATAATTCCCCCGATACCAGTCGTTCTGACGTACCCTACGGCAACGCCGCTACCCCTATTGGGTAAGTAAGCAAAACCGTTTGCTGGTTCTCAGACGCAAAAAAGCCAAGCCGATTTACGGCTTGGCTTTTTTGCGTCTGACAGCTGATTCGATGACGGGAATCCCTAGTTAACGACGGTAAATTCTTTTACTACCACCGCCGACGTAGAAGAGGAAAGCGAAACATTGTTCTCCGTGTTCCAGGCCAGGGAAAGTGACTGACCAGAGCTCAACGGCTGGTTGGTAGTAACGAATATCCAGAGCTTTTCGCCCTTGGGGCGGCTTGGCAGCACGAAGCGTTTGGCTAATTTGCCTCCGTTGGTTTCGGCCCAGGTGATGGTGCCGCCCAGCAAAGTAGGTTTAGCCGCCTGAGCATCCGACTCGGTGGTGGCCACGCCGAAGCTGCCGGTGGTAGCTGAGCCACTGAGTCCTTTCATGTTGAAATCGAAAAAGATGTCGAACGGACCAACAGCGGCGACAGGAGCAGGTAGAGGCTTATCGGCGCAACCCGAGAACAGGAGCGCTGACAAGGCCAGGGCTGCGGAAGAAATAAGATGTTTCATGAGGGGAAAATGAATAGAACTGAACCGTAAGGTGCCAACTTGCCCGCACGACCCAAGTCGTGGCGGCTGGCTGAAGGGTACCCGGGAGCAAATGTCCGAAGTTCGGAATAAGTTCCGGGCTTCTGTTTCCCGTGAATAGCTGCCAACGACTACCTTTACTCTCCATGGCCGAGTCATCCCGCGACCTTATTCTTCGCCGCATCCGTGAAGCACTGCAGCCGCCGAGCGCGCCGTTGGCCGCGCCTGATTTCACGGCCCCCGTGTTTCCCGGCCTGACCGCGGATCTGGCCGTGGCTTTTGCCGAGAGCTTCGTGCGCAGCGGGGGCCTGTTTTACTACTGTGTTTCGGAAGAACATTTCTATGACCAGCTCTTTACCTACAAGCAGGAAAAGAGCCTCGACAACCTGTACGTATGGGAGCCGGAGCTGAAAAAGCTGCTGCACGCGGGCGGTATCGGTTTCGTGGGCGACGAAACGGATTGGATAGCTAAAGCTGATGCGGGACTGACCACCTGCGAAGCCCTGGTGGCCCGCACGGGCAGCGTGCTGGTCAGCGCGGGCAGTGCCAGTGGCCGCCGCCTGAGTATTTATCCGGATCAGCACTTGGTGCTGGCCCGCACTTCCCAGATTGTACCGGATATCGGCGACGCCTTGCGGCTGATGCAACAGCACTACGGCGACAAGTTGCCGTCCATGATTTCCCTGACGACGGGCCCAAGCCGGACGGCGGATATTGAGAAAACGCTGGTCCTGGGGGCCCATGGCCCGCGCAGCATCGCACTGTTTCTGTTGGATGACGACGCGCCCGAAGCAACTGCCTGACCTTGCGCTGCCACCCGGCCGCCAGGTATATTTCGCGTCGGACTTTCACCTCGGGGCCCCTGATGCGGTGCGTTCAGCGGAGCGCGAGCGGAAAATCGTGCGCTGGCTCGACCAGATTGCGCCGGATGCGGCGGCGGTGTATTTGGTGGGCGATATTTTCGACTTCTGGTTTGAATACCGTCATGCTATTCCCCGGGGCTTCATCCGGTTGCAGGGAAAGCTGGCCGAGCTCACCGACGCGGGTATTCCGGTTAGCTTCTTCACCGGCAACCACGACATGTGGATGTTCGACTACTTCACCAAGGAGCTGAATATCCCGATTCTGCGGGAGCCGGTAAGCCAGCGCATTGGCCAGCAGGTATTCCATATCGGCCACGGCGACGGACTGGGCCCCAAGGACTACACGTACAAAGTGCTGAAGCAGATTTTTGCTTCGCCAACGGCGCAATGGCTGTTTGCGCGGCTGCATCCCAACTTCGGCATCGGGCTGGCCAACGCCTGGAGCCGTCGGAGCCGCATTCAGAATACGGTTGCCGACGAGCAGTACTTCGGCGACGACGAATGGCTGCTCGTTTACTGCCGGGAACTGGAGCAGCGCCACCACCACGATTTCTACGTGTTCGGCCACCGCCACCTGCCTCTGAACGTGGAAGTGGCTCCGGGCAGCCGCTACGTGAACCTGGGGGAGTGGGTCAATTATTGCTCCTACGCCGAATACGATGGACACGAACTGGCTTTGCGGCATTTTGAGCAGCAGTAGAGCTGAGCGCTCGGAGGGGAGCCCTCAGAACTCCGGGCGCGGGCTGCCGGGCCGGGGGCTGCGGCTTCTGCTGTGCTCCGTTCTCATATCGGCCTTCTCCCTGCTAAACGCCTGGGCCCAGACCACCGTGCCGGCCGCGGGCTCGGTAGCGCCGGCAGCTACTTTGGCCCCGGTAACCTCCACGCCCGTCGCCGGCAAGTCCACGCCCGGCGCCGAGGCCGGCGATGCAAACGGCTGGACGTTGATGCGCACAATCAAGCTCGCCCAGCCCGGAGCCGCCTCCCTGGACCGGCGGGGTAATCTGTACGTCGCCGACGAGCAAGATAACATTCACCAGTATGGGGCCGATGGGCAGGCGCTTAACGTGTACTCGCCACCCCAGCCGGGCCACACGGCTCAGATTGAAGCCTGGAATACCGCCAAAATTCTGGTTTTCTACGACGACCGTCAGCAGATTGTGCTGCTCGACCGGTTCCTGGCTCCCCTCACCGAGGTACGGCTCCCCGATTTTATCGATGGGCAGATTCGTGCTGCCACGCTGGCGCCCGATGACCGGCTCTGGCTTTTCAACGAAAGTGACCTGACCCTGCGCCAGTTCGATCCTACGCCCCAGCGGCTGACGCTGAGTACCCCGCTGGATCTGATTATTGGCCGGTCCAGGCCCGATTTCCGCTTTCTGCGCCAGTATCAGAACAACCTTTATCTGGTTGACCGCACCAGTGGCATCTTCGTGTTCGACAACCTCGGGAACTACCGTAAAAAGCTGCCTTTCACCGGGCTGACTACGATTGGCTTCCGCGGCGATGAGCTGTATTACCTGACCGATAGTACGGTCCACTTCTTTCACCTCTATACCTTCACCGAGCGCACCCTCGCCCTTGCGGCTGCGCCGGTACGGCAGGTGCTGTTCGGCGAGCAGTATGCTTACGTGCTGACTGCCGGCAGTATTCTGGTGTATAAGATGTAGCCTGCCCGCGACGCAATCAACTAGTGGTGGCCGGAATACCGGCTGGTGAAATCTCCTGTCGGCCGCATGCCGGGCAGGAGATTTCCCGTTTCGGGTGGTCCGCTAATCATCGGTTGACCCTGCTCTGGCCAGGGGTTGGGCTGAGCTGAACGGTAGCAACCAAGCAGGCCAGACGTCGTTAGCTTTTGTAACCGGAGCCTTGCGGGTCGCCGTTGCTCTGCCGTCTGATCTTCCACCATTACCTCCTGATTCTGATGAAAGCACTCGTGTATCACGGCATGAAAGATGTCCGCGTCGACACCGTCGATGACCCCAAAATCGAAGAGGCGCGTGACGCCATCATCCGCGTTACCAGCACGGCTATCTGCGGCTCCGACCTGCATATTTACAATGGCAGTATTCCCCAGCCCCGGCCCATGGTGCTTGGGCACGAGTTCATGGGTATCGTAGAAGAAGTGGGTAAGGGCGTAGGAGGTAAGCTCAAAGTCGGCGACCGGGTGGTGGTGCCCTTTCCCATTGCCTGCGGCACCTGCTTTTTCTGCAACCACGAGCTGCCCGGCCACTGCGAAAACTCCAACCCCGACCACTACGGTCCCGAAGGCGGGCTGCTGACGGAGAAAGGGGGGGCCCTGTTTGGGTATACCGATATTTACGGCGGCTACAACGGCGGACAGGCCGAGTATGTGCGCGTACCCTACGCCGACTACGGTCCCCGCGTTATTCCCGACTCGCTTACCGATGAGCAGGCCCTGTTCCTGACCGATATTTTCCCGACCGGCTACTCGGGCATCGACTGGGCCGACGTGAAAGGCGGCGAATCCATTGCTATTTTCGGCGCGGGCCCGGTGGGGATTATGGCCGCCAAATCGGCCTGGCTGCGCGGGGCAGCGCGGGTAGTGATTATTGATACGCTACAGTACCGCCTCGACAAGGCTAAAGCGACGGCCAGCGTGGAAACCATCCTCTGGGACGGGGCCAAGAGCGTAGTGGAGCAGATCCGGGCCATGACCGAGGGCCGGGGCGCGGATGTGTGCGTGGAGTGCGTCGGCTTTGAGCCCGACCGGGATCTGCTGGACCGGGCCAAGGCCGTTATCAACTTCGAAAAAGGCTCTGACAAAGTGCTTACCACCTGCATGAGCGCCGTGCGCCGTGGGGGAGTAGTAACGGTGCTGGGCGTGTACAGCACGCCTTTCGACAATTTCCCTGTGCATCAGTTCTTCGATAAAGGCATTACGATCCGCGGCGGACAGGCTCCGGCGCAAAAGCATATCGACAAGCTGCTGCAATACGTGGTGGAGGGTAAGGTAAAGCTCGACGATATCATCACCCACCGCCTGCCGCTGGCCGAAGCGGTCCACGGCTACGACATTTTTCGTAACAAGAAGGAAGACTGCGTGAAGGTGGTGCTCAAGCCCTAGCCGGGCTTATGGGTAGTGTTTCCAGCACGACCTGCCCCGGGCAGGTCGTGCTTTTTTGAGTGCCGCCCGCCGGGTAGTCAACCTTCGGCTCGGCCAACAGGCCTTTCTTTTGTCTTTCGCCCATCAGGCGTATGCCGACGAGTATTCCCGGAAGTCTACCCTCCTGGTTGATGGTGCGTTTTTGCGGGTTGGGCTCTTGTCGTGGGGTGCTGGTGGTGCCGGCGGTGGGTGGCAGCTCTTTGGCCACGGTAGGCCGGAGCCGGGGCCCGGGCCTGGAGAAAAGCAGCTCCGCAAGCAAAGCCGCCCCGGCGGTTCGTCGCATCGGGGCGGCCGATGCCCACTCGTATTCTTTTCGGGTGCAGGTGTTCAGCCGGCCGGACTTTGACGCCTGGGTTCGGCAGGCCCTGCCCGGGCTGACAGTCAGTAGCCCCTCCGCCGACCGGATGCTGGTGAACATCAGCGGCGTAACGGGGGGCCCGCGGCGGCGGCGACGGGCCTGCCCGTGGGTGAAATTTGTGGACGGGCCCAACCGGGCCGCGCACGAAGAGCGGCAGATGGTGGGCCACAACCTGGCTACCAATCGGGTGACGTCGCTGCACCGGCAGTTGCCCCGCCGGGCCGGGCAGTTTCCACCAAGGAAAACCCTTTCGATCCGGCTGACCTCGACCTGCGGGGCCGGGTGCTCAACGCCGGGGCCATTCCCGGCCCGGCGGCCATTCATGCCACGACCATGGCTACCATCGTCGCCGGGGCGGGCAATACGGAGCCGACCGGCCGGGGGGGGCCTGGCAGGCCCAGGGGGCTACCTCCGATTTCGCCCAGCTGCTGCAGGCCGGCATTGCGGTGCCGAATCACGCGTATGGCGTTGGTATTGAAAACTTCTACGGCCTCGAGTCCCGGGCCTACGACCAGCAGACCCGCCGGTTTCCCGCCCTACTCCACGTCTCTTCATCGGGTAACGCGGGTGCTCAGGCCAGTCCTGAGGGCCTGTATCGGGCCTGGCTGGCGTAGCCAACCTGACCGGGCAGTTCAAGCTGTCGAAGAATCTACAGCCAGTCCGAAAGCGTCCAGTACGTGGCCGCCGACGATTTGCAGCTTTATCCGAATCCCGTGGCAGCGGGGGAGCCGCTACAGGTGATTCAGGGGAAGGTGGTCCGCTGCACGTGCGGCTCTACGACGCGGTAGGGCAGCTGGTCGGGGAGGCTGCCGAAGGAGGCTACTGAAGAAGGACAGGTGAAGCAGTTTGATACCCGCCCCCTCAGAAAGGGCTGGTATAGGCTGCGTATCCGCACCGTCAACGGCCGCTGCCTGCCGTGCCGGGTGGTGATTATCTGATGGTTGAGGTTTTCTATTTGACGATCAGGCTGCCGCGCAGCATGCCCATACCGCAGGTGAACGGGAAGGTGCCCGCCTGCTGGGGCAGTAGCTCCACCAGGGTGGTTTTGAAAGCCGGCAGGTCGCGGCGGATGCTGAAGTCCGGCAGCAGCAGCTCCTCGGAGCAGCTGTTTTCCTCGTCGCGGTAGAAGCTCAGCCGCACGGGCTTGCCGCGCTCCACCTCAATCACGTCGGGCGAGTACCCGCCCTTCACGGTGATGTCGACTTCCTGCACGCCGCTGGAACCGGACACGGCGCTGGTCGTTTGGCGGGCCGAGAAAAAGAAGTACCAGATGACAAAGGCCGAAAGGGCCAGCCCGGTCAGCGTGACAATGATTTCGGTGGTATCCATGAAAAAGGAGTTGAGGAGTAAAAAGTAAGAATTCAATCAAAAGCTGGCCAATGGTTTCCGCGGTAAGGCGGTTCTGACGAGCAATTCTTAGTTTTTGCTTGGAGTGAAGCTCCTAAGGCGCAACGAGTTGGTGAGGACGGAGACGGAGCTCAGGGCCATAGCCCCCGCCGCCAGCATGGGCGAGAGCAGCAGCCCGAAGAAGGGGTACAGCAGCCCGGCGGCCACCGGAATGCCCAGCGTATTATAGAGGAAAGCAAAAAACAGGTTCTGCCTGATGGTGCGGATGGTCTGGCGCGACAGCTCAATGGCCGTGACCACACCCTGCAGGTCGGAGCGCATGAGGGTGATGCCGGCGGCTTCCATAGCCACGTCGGTGCCGCCGCCCATGGCCAGGCCGATGTCGGCCTGGGCCAGCGCCGGCGCGTCGTTGATGCCGTCGCCGACCATGGCCACGGTACGCCCTTCGGCCTGCAGCTCCTTCACCTTACCGGCCTTGTCCTGGGGCAGGACTTCGGCGAAGTAGCGCGTGATGCCAACCAGCTGCGCCACCTGAGCGGCGGTTTGGGGGTTGTCGCCGGTCATCAGCACGACTTCGATGCCCATGCTCTGCAGCCGCCTGATGGCCGCCGCCGAGGTGTCGCGCACGGTATCAGCCACGCCGATAAGGCCCACGGCTCGTCCGGCCACGGCCACGTAGAGCACGGTTTTGGCCTGGGCCAGCAGTGCTTCGGCCTGGGCCGTGAAGTCGGGATTCAGCGTGACGCCGGCCTCGGTTAAAAGCCGGCGGTTGCCGATAAATACGGGCTCGCCGTTGACCGTTGCCCCTGCGCCTTTTCCCTCCAGAGCCCGGAAATCAGTGGCCGGCACGGCCGCTACCTGTCGGGCGTCGGCGTACCGGACCACGGCTTCGGCCAGCGGGTGCTCCGACTGCCGCTCTACGGCCGCTACCAGCTGCAGCAGCAGTCCCGCAGCCTGGCCGGCCATGGGCACGAAGTCCGTGACGGCGGGCTCACCCCGGGTGATGGTACCGGTTTTGTCCAGCAGCACGGTATTCACCTGGTACGCTTTTTCCAGCGCCTCGGCATTGCGAATCAGCACCCCGTGCTCGGCCCCCTTACCGGTGCTAACCATGATGGCCGTGGGCGTGGCCAGGCCCAGCGCGCAGGGGCAGGCAATGATGAGTACGGCCACGAAGTTGACCAAAGCCAGCGGCAGGCGGGATTCTACGGGAGCTAAATTGAACCAGAGCACAAACGTGAGGATGGCAATGACGACCACCGTGGGCACGAAAATGGCGCTGACCTTATCGGCGAGCCGCTGAATGGGCGCGCGGCTACCCTGGGCATCTTCCACCAGCTTCACAATCTGCGCGAGCATGGTGTCAGCCCCTACTTTGGTTACGCGGAAGCGGAAGGAGCCCGTCTTATTCAGGGTGGCGCCGAATACCGGGTCACCGGCTTTTTTCTCCACCGGCAGGCTTTCGCCGGTGAGCATGGCCTCATCCACGGCCGAGTGGCCTTCCTCGATCAGACCATCGGTGGCAACTTTCTCGCCGGGGCGCACCACGATGATGTCGTTGAGCTGCACCTGCTCGATGGGCACATCCACTTCCTGGCCGCCGGGGCGCACCACCCGGGCCGTCCTGGCCTGCAGGCCCATCAGGGATTTCATGGCCGCGGAAGTCTGGGTTTTGGCGCGCAGCTCCAGCACCTTGCCCAGCAGAATCAGGGCAATAATAGTGGCCGTGGTATCGTAGTACACTTCCGGCAGCAGCCCGCGGCTGGTGAAGAAGCCGGGCACCACGGTAGCCGCCAAACTGTAGAGGAAGGCCGCGCCGGTACCCACGGCAATAAGCGTATCCATGTTGGCGGCCCGGTGCCTGAAGCCGTTCCAGGCCGAGGTGTAGAACTCCCGGCCGCTATACAGCAGCACCGGCAGCGTGAGTGCCAGTAAGCCGTAATTGAGCCATTGCATGTTGATGCGCGCCATCATCGCGGGCCAGAGCATGAGCATGCTCAGGGGCATGATGATAACCGCCAGCCCCGCGGCCACCCGGAAGCGGCGCTTAAGCTTGAGGTAGGCCAGGGCTTTCTGCCGGTCGATTTCGGCGCTCCGCTCGGCCGCGCTGGTGTCGGGGGCGCGCTCCGTAACGCCGTAGCCCGCGTTGACCACGGCGGCCTTCAGCGTGGCCGGGTTCGTCTGGGCCGGCAGGTAGTCGATGGTAGCTTTTTCGGTGGCGAAGTTGACCACGGCCCGCTGCACGCCGGGCGTGCGGGTAAGGGACTTCTCGACGAAGGACGCGCACGAAGCGCAGGTCATGCCTGCGATGTCGAGGGTCTCGGTTTTGGAGGATGGTTCCATAGCTGTAATTGCGTAGGCCGGAATTCCGGCCCTGTTCGTAGTCTGCTCCGGCTTCGGGAAGACCAGTGCAAAGGAACGGCTATCCGGCCGCGGAGTTGGTACGGAATCCTTCCTTAGACTTGCATAATTTGCACCAGCCCCCGGCACCGGCCTTATAGAATCACGCCCTGCAGTTGCATAATTTGGCGGTGGACCGCTAGGCCGCGCACCCGTGATTCTCCGCTCATACGCCCCGCCGGGCACTGTTTAGCTGGCTTTAGCTTGCCGGTTGAAGTGACGGATAATCCAGGGTGGAACCCTTTAGCCGAAAATTCAGTAAAGAATTTGGCTTTTCCTTTCGGGGAGAAGCCTACTTTTGCCGCTGCTTACTCTTTGTCATGTTCCGTAGCCTGTTCCCTTTCCGACGCTTGCTGGCGACGACCTTTCTGGTCGTCTTCGTCAACGTGTTCGTGGGCCAGTGCTACTGCGCTACGCTTACTCCCCCGTCGGCAATGAGCCTGGCGCGGGCCACATCCGCTGCCCTGGCTAAGCCTGCGCACCCGGGCTGCGCAGGTCATAGCAAAGTGGCCAGCCCGGCCAAAGCCCGGGCCGCTGCCTCCCACCAGTCAACCAGTAAGCACGACTGCTGCAAGGACAAGTCGGCTTCGCTGCTTTCCTCGCTGACGACCCCGGTCGACAAGCAGGTTTTTACGCCCGCCTCGGCCTTGTTGCCGGAGGCCGCGGAGTTCTGCTTCCGGTCTGCCGCGGGCCGGTGGGACCGGACCAACGCGGTAGTGCTGGTGCTCCGGGAGCATCTGCCGCCCAAAATACCCGACATCCGGATTTTTATTCAGTCCCTGACGGTCTGATTCTGCTGACGCGCTGAGGCTCGCCCCGGCATAGCTATGCTATGTCCGGGCGGGCCTTTTCGTTGGCGCGTCCACCCGGCATCCCGGCCCACCGCCTTCCTTTTTTCCTGGCTTACTGCCGCCAACAACGAAGAGTTGCTGCGGAAAAGCAGGCGGCTCTGCGGCCTCTTCAGGACCCGGCTTGCTGCCTGCTCTACGCCGTGGCCGCCGCCGTGCCGGGCTTCGTGCGCTGGTGGCGTTCACAGAAAAAATCCTTCACCGGAAGCCCAAACGCCGCTGATTCGGGCGGCCAAATCTTCAACTCCCATATCAATCCTATGTACCGCACTCCGCTTTCCCTGCTGGCGCTGGCCGGCCTGATGACCTTCGCCAGCTGCTCCTCCGATTCGGCTTCCAGCAGCGCCACCGACACCGTGACTACGCCCTCCAACGGCCCGGCCGCAGGCACTGCCGACCACGGTGGGGGCCACACCTATGCCTGCCCCATGCACCCCGAGGTGACCAGCACTAAGGAGGGCGACAAGTGCCCCAAGTGCGGCATGAACCTGGAGCATAACGACCAGGTGGCCAACGGCAAGGCCTACGAAATGAAGCTGGTGCCCACGCCCACGGAGCTCACTGCCGGCCAGCCCGCCACGCTGGCTTTCACGCCCCGCGAGACGGGCAATGAGGCTGTGCCCGTGCCGCTGGCCGTGGTGCACGAGAAGAAAATTCACCTCATCATCGTCAGCAAAGACCTGGGCCAGTTCTACCACGAACACCCCGAATACACCGCCGACGGCGACTACAAGGTGAAGTATACCTTCCCCAAGGGCGGCGACTACGTGCTGTTTCAGGACTACACGCCCACGGGCTCGGGCCACCAGCTGGGCCGCCAGCCCGTGACGGTGAAGGGCGCGGCCTACGCGCCGGTGAAGTTCAAAAACGACGACATGCAGTGGGACCAGGACGGCTATAAGGCCACGCTTTCCTTCGACAAGGCGCTGACCGTGGGCCAGCTGCTGGGCCTGAAAATCACCATCAGCAAGGACGGCCAGCCCGTGACGGACCTGGCCAACTACCTCGGCGCGCTGGGCCACGTGGTGGTCATCAGCGAAGACACGGAACGCTACCTGCACGTACACCCCAACGACCAGGCCGACAAGGGTCCCGCCATCGGCTTCAATACCAATTTTGAAGCTCCCGGGCTGTACCGCGTGTTTCTGCAGTTCAATCACGCGGGCAAGGTTCACACCGGCAACTTCACCATCAACGTGAAGGCTCCGGCCGCTTAAACCGCTTTTTCTACGATGCTTTTTTTCGCTCTAACTCCCAATACCATGAATAAGCCTTCTTTTTTTCTCGCCGCCTTGTGTGCGGGCACCTTGCTGCTCGGCAGCTGCAGCAGCGACAAAACCGCTGACACCACCGCCACCGATGGCATGGCCATGGACTCTTCGGCAACGATGAGCGGCGACATGGCCGGCATGGACCACTCTCAGATGGCCGACGGCGCTGCCGGTGCCTCGCCCCAGCTGGTCGCCATGAACGAGATGATGCAGAAGATGCACGCCACCAAAATGAAGGGCAACACCGACCACGACTTCGCCCACCATATGCTGGAGCACCACAAGGGCGCCGTGGCCATGGCCGACATCCAGCTGCGCGACGGCAAAGACGCCACCATGCGCCGGATGGCCGGGCAAATCAAGGCCGATCAGCTCCAGGAAATCACCGCGCTGGAAGCGGCCGCCACCCGCCTCGACAGCGCCCCGACCAACTACAAGCCGATGGACCCGGCTGACCCGTTCACCAGCAAAATGAAAGCTTCGATGGACGGGATGATGCAAAATATGCCTAAGACGGTGGCCGACCCCGACATGAACTTCAACATGCTGATGACGGTGCACCACCAGAGTGCCGTGGACATGGCCCGGGCCGAGCTGGCCCACGGCAAGGACACCAAGCTGAAGGAAATGGCGCAAATGATGATAACCGCCCAGGAAAAGGAAATAGCCGCCTTCAAGGACTGGCACAACCAGAACGGCGACAAGATGTAGCCTTTTGGCCGGCATAACCTTTCCGCTTGCGGAAAGCCGCTGAAACGGCACAAACCAGACCGTCATGCTTCGACAAGCGGACGCCAGATGAGCATGACGGTCTAAATTACCCTCATAAATATCAACCCCGTTTTTTAATTCCTCCAATGAAATTCTCCCTGATTCTCGCGGCTGCTTTGGTCGCTACTGCTTCTTTCTCGGCGCAGGCCCAGCACCGCCATAAGCCCGGCACCGCGGCCCACGGCCACAAGGCCGCCGGCGAAACCCACGCCCATAAATCCCCCCACGGCGGCACGGTGCGCACGGCCGGCAAATACCACATTGAGCTGGTACAGCAGGCCAATGAGCTACACGTGTACCTGCTCGATGGCAAGGAGAATGCCCTGCCCGTTACCAAGTCCACCGGCTCGGTGATGCTGTTGAGCACGACCAACAAGACCAGTAAAGTGGTCCTGACTCCTGCCAATGACCATTTCGTAGCCGCCGTACCCGCCGGCACGACGTTGCGCACGGCCATCGTGAGCCTGAAAGCCAATGGCAGCTCGCTGAGCGCCCGGTTTGAGAAACTGGATGCGGCTGCGAAGGCCGGCAAGGCCGTTTCAGCGGCCTACGCCTGCCCTATGAACTGCGAAGGCTCGGCCAGCGACAAGCCCGGCAGCTGCCCCAAGTGCGGCATGGCCCTCGTGAAAAAGTCATAGGCGGAGCCTGTTTTTCGGACGCCGGGCGTCCGGGCCTTCTCCGTCCCGGGCCGTCGGCCGCTGCAACGGCGGGCGGCCCGCTGACTGGCGCTAACCTGATTGTATGAAGTATCTGAAAATAACGAGTGGCGCGCGTTTCCGGCTGGTGCTGGTGCTGGTGCTGGCCCTGGTGCTGGGGGCCCGCCCCGAAGCCACGCGTGCGCAAACCACCATCAGTCTCGATAGCGCCGAAGCCCGGACCCTGCGCCGCCACCCGCGGCTGCGGCAGTCGGACCGGGAAATTGAGGAGCAGCGCGCCCTCAAGCGGGGCTCTTTCGCGCCGGCCAACCCGGACTTTCTGTTCTTTGCGCCCACGGGCGAGCGGTGGGCCCCGGGCGTGGCGCAAACCATCGACCTGCCCAACGTGTACCGGCGGCAGCGCCAGGTGGCCCAGGCCGGCATCACCCTGGCCGAGCGCAACCGCGACGTGAGCCGGGCCAGCGTGCTGCGCGACACCCGTTTGGCGTATCTCTCGCTGCAGTTTGCCGAAGCGCAGGTGCGGCAGCTGACTTACCAGGACAGCCTGTTTCGGGTCCTGCGCCTGGCCACCGAGCGACTGTTTGCGGCCGGGGAAGTCACTTCGCTGCAGCGCATCAGCACCGACGCCGAAGCCCGGCAGGTAACCGTGCAGCTACAGCAGGTCACCGAGGACCGGCGCGCCGCCCAGCGCCGCCTGGGCTTGCTGCTGGGCCAGCCCACCGCGCCCCTGACCACCAGCACCGATTTGCGCCGCAGCGGCCCGGAGCTGGTCCAAACCGGCGGGGCGCTGCTTAGTGGCCTGCCCGCCGGAGACAGCACGGCCCTGGGACGCAGCCCCACGCTGGCCGCCGCCACCCAGAATGTGGCCCTGAGCCAGTCCGGCATCAGCCTGGTGCGGGCCCGGCGCACGCCGGCCCTGACGGTGGGCTACCAGAATCAGGCGTTTGAAAACTCCGCTATCCGGTACCGCTTCCAGTTCGGCGTGTCGGTGCCCATCTGGTTCTGGACCTACCGCGCCCAGCTGCAGGCGGCCACGGCCCGCAGCCAGGCCGCCGGCTACCAGCTGCAAGCTCAGCGCCTGGAGCTGAGCACGCTCTACCAGCAGGCGTTGGCCGACACGCGCAAGTTTTCGGTTTCGCTGGGCTATTACGAGCAGACGGGCGTGCCGCAGTCGCGGGCCATCATCAGCCAGTCGCAGCGCCTGTTCCGGGCCGGCGAAATCAGCTACCTCGTGCTGATCCAGAGCCTGAACCAAGCCTTCACCATTCAGAACACCTACCTGACCACTATCCGTGACTACCGGCAGGCCCTCACCGAACTTAACTACCTGCGGGGTGAATAACATGAAACAACTCCTGATGCTTTTGCTGGGCCTGCTCCTGACGGGAGCCGCCTGCGCCCACGGGGGCGAAGACCACGGCGACGGGGCCCAGGCGGGCACGGCGGCCGGCGCGACGTCGTTTTCCGTGGCGGCCCTCTCCGAACAGTTCGAGGTGCTGCTGCGCTACGAGCCGCTGGAAGGCGGCCAGCCGGCCGACCTGCGCCTGTTCCTGTCGGACTACGCTACCAACGCCCCAATCAAGGGGGCCAAACTCACGCTCACCACCCCCGAGGATGCGAATCTGAAGTGGATCGTGACGGAGCAGGAGCCCGGCGTATACCTGGTCGAAGGGCAGTTTCCGGCCAACAAAACCTACAGCTTCACGGCCAACATCGTGGCCGGCGACAAGGCCGACCTGCTGCTGCTCGAAGGCATCAAAGTAGGGGAGAAGCTGCCCGTGGCCGCGACGGCACCGGCGGTAGCTACCTCGCTTTTTTCCTCCTGGAAAACCATTCTGGCCCTGGTCGGCGCCTTCGTGCTGGGCATCGGGTTGACGGCCCTGCTGATGCGCCGCCGGCGCACGACCGCTCCTGTTTCCACCTCCAGTCCCGCAGTCTATGAAAACCACGCATAAATTCCTCGCGGCGACGGCCGCGGCCGGCCTCGTGCTAACCGTACTGCTGCCGCCACCGGCCTTGGTGCAGGCCCACGAGGGCGAAGACCACGGCGGCGAGGCCAGGGCCAGCACCGGCGCGGCCCTGACCGATGAGGTGCTGCTGCCCAAGGAAAGCCAGTTCCTGTTTCAGGTGCAGACGAACCTGGCCGCCTTTTCTACTACCTACAGCCGGGCTACGCTCTACGGCACGGTGTCAGCCGCGGCGGGCGGCGAAGGCCGCATCGTGGTGCCCCAGGGCGGCCGCATCGTGAGTTTGGCCGCGCAAGTGGGCCAGCCGGTGCGGGCCGGCCAGACGCTGGCCGTTATCGAGCAGACGCTCGATGCCACCCAGCAGATTGGCCTCAGCACCGAGCGGGCCAACGCCCAGGCCGAGCTGCGCGCCGCCCGGCAGGACTACGCCCGCCTGCAAAGCATCGCCGACATCGCCGCCCGCAAGGACGTGGTGGCCGCCGAGCTGCGCCTGCGCCAGGCCCGCCAGAACGCCGGCATTCAGAACGGGCAGGCCGGCCAGCGCCGCGTCAGCATCACCTCGCCCATTAGCGGCACGGTGGACGTGTTTAATCTGGCCGTTGGGCAACAGGTCAGTCAGGGCGACGAGCTGTTCCGGGTCATCAACCCCGGCAAGCTGCGGGTGGAGGCCCAGGTGTTTGTCCAGGATTTGGCCAAGGTCACGCCCGGCGCTGTTTTCCGCGTGGAGGGCCTGCAGGGGCAGGCGGGGGTGCCGGCCCGACTGGTGGTATTCAGCAACGTGGTGAACCCCGTGAACCAGGCCCGGCAGCTGGTGCTGGAGCTGGATGCCCCCGCCGGCAGCGCCTACCGCACCGGCCAGGCCGTGAACGTGCAGGTGGTGGGCCAGACCGGCGGCGGCAAACCGCAGCTGGTGGTGCCCACCTCGGCCATCACCGACCTCAACGGCAAGCCCGTGGTGTTTGTCCACACCGAGCCCGAGCGCTTCAGGATTCGCTACGTGCAGCCCGGCGCCGTGAATGGCCAGCAGACCGTGCTGGTGCAGGGCCAGGTCAACGAAAACGACCGGGTGGTCACGGCCGGTACCTACCAGCTCAAATCCATTTACCTCAATCAGTAACGTCCCCTGAAAAGGACGCCCTCGCCCCGTGCTGCTTCCCATGAAAAACCTGTTTGCTCTCGCCGCGCTGACGGCCACCCTGCAACTCGCCGGCACCCCGGCGCAGGCCCAGGCTGTTCCAGCCACCACCGCCACCGCCGACGAAGCCGCCGTAAAACTGGTGCTGACCAAGTACCAGCAGGCCGTGCAAAAACTCGATACTGCGGGCACGCACCGTCTGTTCACGGCCAATTCCCAGGTGTTTGAATCCGGCGGCGTGGAAGGTACCTACCGGCACTACGCCGAGCACCACCTGGGCCCGGAACTGAAGGAGTTCAGGGCTTTCACCTTCAGTGACTACAAGGCTGCGGTGCAGATAGACGGCCCCTACGCCTTTGCCACCGAAACCTACACCTACACCATTGGGCTGAAGAAAGACCCCAAGGACAAGGAGGCCAAGGCGCCTATCGTGCGCCGGGGCGTGGCCACGTCGGTGCTGCGCAAAAACGCCGCCGGCCAGTGGCAGATTATGAGTACCCACTCGTCGGCCCGCACCCCCCGGCCCAAAAAATAAAGCGGTGTCCCCCGCTGGCGGGCAGAAAATCGGCCGCCGCCCCTCCTGCCGAACAGCCGATTCGGTGGCTACCATCCTCTGTTGTTGACCGATGCTTGATAAAATCATTCGCTTCGCCCTGCAAAACCGTCTGCTCATGCTGGCTTTTGCCGTGGGCTTGCTCATTGCCGGCACGTACACCGCCAACCAGTTGCCGGTCGATGTGCTGCCCGACCTGGACCGGCCCCGCGTGACCGTGTTTCTGGAAGCCCCCGGCATGGCCCCCGAGGAAGTGGAAGCCCTGGTGACGCTGCCGGTGGAAACCGCCCTGAACGGAGCCACCGGCGTGTCGGCGGTGCGCTCCAACTCGGCCATCGGCCTGGGCATGGTGTTCGTGGAATTCGACTACGGCACCGACATCTTCACGGCCCGCCAGATTGTGAGCGAGAAGCTCCAGACGACTGGTGAGCAGCTGCCGCAAGGGGTGACGCCGGTGCTGGGCCCCATTTCGTCGGTCATGGGCCAGATTATGCTGGTGGGGCTGTCTACTTCAATTAACAATGAAGAATTAACAATTAACCAGCCGACGCCGCCCTCTTCCAATAACAGGCAGATGTCCCGCCTTTCCGATTCGTCAGGCTCCCCCTCTCTTTTGGAGAGGGGCCCGGGGGGGGAGGTTACGTCGGCGGCCGACCTGCGCACCCTGGCCAACTACACCGTGCGCCAGCGCCTTTTGTCAATTCCCGGCGTGGCCCAGGTCATTCCCATCGGCGGCGACAACCTGCAATACCAGGTGTTGCTCGATATGCCCCGCCTGAATGCCACCGGCCTGACGGTGAACCAGGTGGAAGAGGCCCTGCGGAAATCTAACCTGAACACCACCGGCAACTTCTTCGACCGCAACGGCTCGGAAGTCCTCATCCGCAACCTGGGCCGCCTGCGTTCGGTTGGCGACATTGAGAACATCATCGTGGGCTACCGCGAGCAGTCGCCCATCCGCGTGGCCGACGTGGCCAACGTGGAGTTCGGGGCCCGCTTCAAGCGCGGCGACGGCAGCGTGAACGGCCGGCCCGCCGTGATTCTGAGCATCGAGAAGCAGCCCGGCGCCGCTACCGTGGGGCTGACCGAAGCGGTGGAGAAAGCTTTGGTAGAGCTCAAGCCCTCGTTGCCCAAGGACGTGCAGGTCAACACCCGTCTGTTCAAGCAGTCGGAGTTCATCGAGTCCTCGATTACCAACGTGGAACACGCCCTGCGCGATGGCGCCATTCTGGTGGTCATCGTGCTGTTTGCCTTTTTGCTGAACGTGCGCACCACTTTTATCTCGCTGGTCGCCATTCCGTTGTCTTTGCTGGTCACGGCGCTGGTGTTCAAAGCGGCCGGCATCAGCATCAACACCATGACGCTGGGCGGGCTGGCCATTGCCATCGGCGAGCTGGTGGATGACGCCATCGTGGACGTGGAAAACGTGTACCGCCGCCTGCGCGAAAACAAGCAGCGGCCCGACCCGCAGCCGGTGCTTAGGGTGATTTACGCGGCCAGCTCCGAGGTGCGCAACTCCATCGTGTACGCCACCATCATCGTGGTGCTGGTGTTCCTGCCGCTGTTCGCGCTGGAGGGCATGGAAGGCCGGATTTTCGCGCCGCTGGGCATTGCCTACATCACCAGCATCGTGGCTTCGCTGTTCGTGTCGCTCACCGTCACGCCGGTGCTGTGCTACTATCTGCTGCCCAACATGAAGCAGATGGACCACCCCGAAACCGACGGCGCGCTGGTGCGCTGGCTCAAGAAAAAGGATACGCGGCTGCTGGGCTGGGGGCTGCTGCACCCCAAGCTTATTCTGACTTCCACGGCCCTGCTGTTTGTGATGGCCGCGGCCCTGGTGCCCTTCTTCGGCACCGAGTTTCTGCCGCCCTTCAACGAAGGCTCGCTCACGGTAAACTTCTCGGCCCCGGCCGGTACCTCGCTCACCGAGTCGAACCGGCTGGGCACGCTGGGCGAGCGGCAGATGCTCAAGATTCCGGAAGTGGCCTACACGGCCCGCCGCACCGGCCGCGCCGAGCTTGACGAGCACGCCGAATCGGTGAACAACTCCGAAATTGAAGTGGCCTTCAAGACCGAAGCCGAGCTGGAGAAAGAGGGCAAAACCATGCGCAGCCGCGACGAAATTCTGGCCGACATGCGCGACAAGCTCGGCCTGATTACGGGCGTGAACGTGAACATCGGCCAACCCATTTCCCACCGCCTCGACCACCTGCTTTCGGGCGTGCGGGCGCAGGTGGCCATCAAGGTATTCGGCAACGATTTGCTGGAGCTGCGCCGCTACGCCAACGAAATCCGCAGCGCGGCCGGCACCGTGCCGGGCGTGGTGGACCTGCAGGTGGAAAAGCAGGTGCAGATTCCGCAGCTGCTCATCCGGCCCAAAGACGAGGCCCTGCGCGCCTACGGCATGGCCCGCGGCGAAGTGGTGCGCGACCTGGAAACGCTGTTTCAGGGTGCCGTGGTCTCGCAGATGCTCGACGGCCAGAAGCGCTTCGACCTGGTGGTGAAGCTGCCCGAAGCCCAGCGCAACGACATCGCCGCCATCAGCCAGACCCGCATCGAAACGCCCGGCGGCGCCATGATTCCCGTGAGCCAGGTGGCGGAGGTGGTCTACGAGCCCGGCCCGAACACCGTCAACCACGAAAACACCCAGCGCCGCATCACCATTTCCCTGAACGTGGCCGAGCGCGACCTGGGCTCCACGGTGAAGGAGATTCAGGCTAAAGTCAGCCAGCAGGTGAAGCTGCCGCCGGGCTATTACCTCACCTACGGCGGGCAGTTTGAGAGCCAGCAGTCGGCTTCGCAGAAGATACTCTGGCTGAGCCTGTTTTCGCTGGCCGGCATCTTCCTGGTGCTGTTCTCGCACTTCAAGTCCTCGCTGATGGTGGGGCAGATTATGCTCAACATTCCGCTGGCCCTTATCGGCTCGGTAGTGGCCGTGCTGCTCACGGGCGGCACGTTCAGCATTGCCTCGCTGGTGGGCTTCATCACCCTCACCGGCATTGCCTCGCGCAACGGCATCATGATGATTTCGCACTACATCCACCTCGTGGAGCACGAGGGGGAAAAGTTCGGGCTGCCCATGATTATCCGGGGCTCCCTGGAGCGCCTGGTGCCGGTGCTGATGACGGCCCTGGTGGCGGCCCTGGCCCTGGTGCCGCTCACGCTGGCCAAGGATGCGCCGGGCAAGGAAATTCTGTACCCCGTGGCCACCGTCATCCTCGGCGGCCTGCTCTCGTCTACCTTTCTCGACATCATCGTGACGCCGGTGGTCTTCTGGCTGGTGGGCGAAAAGGCCCTGGCCCAGTACTTTGCCGCGCATCAGGAAATGGGACTGGATGCCCACCCGCAGGAGCTGGACGCGGCCCCGCTCACCCCGCCCGCCGACCAAAACGCTATCCGGCCCGCCGGGGCATAATTGTCCATGCTGCACTTGTTTTTGCACGTGGCCGTGCCCGTGCTCGTGGGCTGGCTCTTTTATCGTCCCGGGTGGAAGAAACCCGCCCTCATCCTGGCCGCCGGCTTCCTGCTCGACGTGGACCACCTGCTGGCCACGCCCATGTTCGACCCCAACCGGTGCAGCATCAACTTTCACCCGCTGCACACCTACCGGGCCATTGCGCTGTACGTGCTGCTGTTGTGGCCCCGCCGCACCCGCATGTGGGCTATTGGCTTCCTGCTCCACATGGGGCTCGACTACCTGGAGTGCCTGCCGCTGGGCGTGTACCTGCCATAAGGGTGTTTTTGGCCGCGTCAAACGCAAAAAGGCAGCCCCGCGCGGGGCTGCCTTTTTGTATTCTACCCCGAAAAGGGCCGGCCTAGCGGTTGCGCGTCAGCCAGTCCTGGAGCATGGCGATTTCGCGGCGCTGGTCGGTGATGATGGCCTGGGCCAGGGTGCGGGTAGTGGTTTCGCGGCCGTATTGCAGCAGGGCCTCCGAGTTGTCGATGGCCGCCTGGTGGTGGTCGACCATGAGCTGGGCGAAGTCGTAGTCGGGCCGGGCGGTGAGGGTGCGGCCGTCGCTGGTGGCCATCATGCGGTCCATGTTGGCCTTCTGAATGGCATTGAACTGCGGCACCAGCGGCTGGCGGGGCTGGTGGCCGCTGGTGAAGGCGTTGAACTGGGCGATTTCGGCCTGCTGCTGGGTGATGATGTCCTGGGCCATCGTTTTCATCTCCTGGTTGCTGCCGGTGCGCAGCTCTTCCTGGGCCATCTGAATGGCGGCGTCGTGGTGCAACACCATTTGGGTGGCGAAGTCGTGGTCGGGGTCCTGGGTTTTGACCTGGGCATCCATGCGGGTCATCATGTCGTTCATGATTTTCATGTAGGGGCTGTCGTGGGCCATGTCGTGGTCTTTTTTGCAGGCCGTGAAAGCAAGGCCAAGAAAGAGCAGAAACAGCAGCGGGAGGCGGACTAGGCGGTTCATGGAAGCAGGGGTTAGAGGAGATGCTTGGTCCAGTAAAACGGCGGAAGCACGTCATTGTTATGCCGACACCAGGCCCGCCGGGTTGGGTTGAGGGCGGAATGAGTTACGCCAGCCTGCGCCCACCGGTTTGCCGGCCCCGAATTCAGGACCTGCGGCGCCCGCATTTTACGCAACGCCGCCGCCGGGTTTGGATTACCGCCGCCGCTAAGCCGGGGGGCCGGCCAGGGTCCGGGCTTTAACCTATCGTTGGTCGAGCAGGGTTGGAATTTTATGGATGAGTAATGCCCAGATAAGCAAGTAGATACAGAAAGCTGCAGCGCGTGAAAAGTGCTTCCCACGATAAAGTCAGCAATATTGAAAGATATGGTGCCCGGGACACCTGAGTGCCCGCAAGGCTGCAGCGGGCGCGGACCCGAAATACTTATCTTTGTTCACAACCGATTTCGCGCGGATTATTTCCGCCTCACGATATATACTCTTCAAGCCATGGCTTGCACTTCCTGTTCCTCCGGTGGGGGCTGTTCTACTACTGCCTCGGGCTGCGGCTCAAAAGGCAGCTGTAGCTCCGGCTGTACCCGTCTCAATGTATTCGACTGGCTCCAGGATGTGGAGATGCCCAGCGACTTTCAGGGCTTCGACATGGTCGAAATCCGCTTTAAAGGGGGGCGTAAAGACTTTTACCGCAACAGCAACCGCCTGCCGCTCGTCACCGGCGACGCCGTGGTGATTGATGCGGGGAGCAATGGCTGGCATCTGGGGCACGTTTCGCTCAAGGGTGAGCTGGTGCGCCTCCAGATGCGGAAAAAGAAGGTGCCCACCGATTCCAAAGAAATCCGGGCCATTCTGCGGGTGGCCACGGAGCAGGACGCGGAGCGCTGGCAGGCGGTGCGCGACCTTGAAACGGGGACCATGTTCCGGGCCCGCTCGGTAGTAGAGGAGCTGCGCCTGAAGATGAAACTCTCCGATGTGGAGTACCAGGCCGACCGTACCCGCGCCACCTTCTTCTACTCGGCCGAGGACCGGGTTGATTTCCGCGACCTGATCAAGCGCCTCGCCGACGAATTCCGGGTGCGGGTGGAGATGCGGCAGATTTCGCTGCGCCACGAGGCGGGCCGCCTCGGCGGCATTGGCTCCTGCGGCCGGGAGCTGTGCTGCTCTACCTGGCTCACCGATTTTAAGAGCGTGAGCACCACTGCGGCCCGCTACCAGAATCTGAGCCTGAACCCGGCGAAGCTCTCGGGCCAGTGCGGCCGCCTGAAATGCTGCCTGAACTACGAGCTCGATACTTACCTCGACGCCCTGAAGGACATTCCCCAGGTGCAGCGCCCCTTGCTCACGGAGAAGGGCGAGGCTTTTTTGCAAAAGACCGACATCTTCAAAAAGCGAATGTGGTTTGCCCTGCGCGGCGACAACAACTGGGTGATGCTTTCCACGGAACGCGTCCGGGAGGTGCAGGAGCTGAACAAAAAGGGCGAAAAGCCCGAAAACCTGCTGGCCCCGATGAAGGAAGAGGAGCGCGAGCCGGAAGTTTCGGCCCACGTCGAAGGCAACCTCGACCGCCTCGATGATAAGATCAAAGCGGGCAAACGTCCCAAGCGGAAAAAGAAGCCCGGCAGCAGCCGCGCCGAAGGTACCGCGGATGAGGCCGCCGCCGCTGCTCCGGCCGCGCCGCGCCGCGCCGGGAGTGGCCGGTTGGCGGCCAGTGCGCCCAAAAACGCGGCGCCGCCGGAGCCGGGGGCGGCCGACAGTGCCAGCGACGCACCGGAGGAAACCCGCCGCCCGCGGGGAGCGGCAGCGCGCCCGATGAACCGGCGCAACAACCGCGGCGGCCGTAGTGACGGCAGCCGGCCGGAAGGCCGCTCCGAAGGTCGCCGCGGTGATGCTCCGGGGTCGGAAGGGCCCGCCGACGCCCGGCCGCCCCGCGGGGAGGGCCGGCCGCCCCGCTCGGCTACTCCGTCGGCTGGTGGCGGGGAAAGCCCGCCGCGCCCGAGTGGGGAAAGTGGCGCCGAACGGGGTAGCCGGGGTGGCCGCTCTTCGCGGCGCGGGGGCCGGCCCCGGCCCGAGGGCGGTGCTGTTCCACCATCTGCAGCCTCGTAAGTATGCGTCGGCTGTTCCGTTTAGTATCGGTGAGCTGGGGGCTGCTGCTGGCCGGTTGCGAATCAGGGGAGGTGTATGAGAAAAACACTGACCTCGACGACTACGTGTGGGCCGTTCGGGTGAAGCCCGGCTTCGATTTCACCATTCAGGATACCACCCAGCGCTACGATGTCTATTTCAACATTCGTAATGCTTCAGTTTACGGCTACTACAATCTGTACGTGAAGCACACGCTAACGGGGCCCGATGGGAAGCCCGTATCGAAGCTGTTGCACCAGATGCTGCTGATGGATGCCCGGACCGGAGAACCCCGGGGCAAGGGCTCCGGCGACATCTACGACCACCAGTTTCTGGCCCTGCCGCGTCAGCGCTTCCGTCGGCCCGGCACCTACAAGGTGGTATTGGAGCAGTATATGCGCCAGGATCAGCTGCCGGGCATCATGGCCGTGGGGGTGCGGGTGGTACAAACACCAAAATAGGCCTGCTGCGCAATACAAAAAGACCTCCCCGGCTTTAGCCGGGGAGGTCTTTTGGGGACTAACTGGGAAAACCAGCTGCCGTCAGGTAACCAGATTAGTTAACCAACCGCACGCTAACGGCGTTGAGGCCTTTTTTGCCCTGTTGTACTTCGAATTCCACTTTGTCGGCGTCACGTACGGGCTGTATCAGACCGGTAGCATGGACGAAGATATCCTCACCACCACCGTCGGGGGTGATGAAGCCGAATCCTTTGGTTTCGTTGAAAAATTTGATGGTACCGGTGCTCATACAACTGACTGATGGAGTGAAAGGATAAGGTAAAGGTATACGGATTTTTCACTTCCCGGCGCGGAGGAAACGGAATGTTGCGGTAATTACTGCCGCCCGGATAACGAAACAGCGGGCGGTAAAAAACAGATTCCCAAATGCTTATTAAGGCCGGCCCGCTCCTAAAAAGAGGCTGCGCGAAGCAAGCCCGGTATACACCCAAAAAGCTCTGACCGGAGCCAGAGCTTTTTGGGTGTATACCGGGCTTGCTATTCAGGTCAGGAAGAGCCCTTAAATGCGCTCAACCTTAACGGCATTAAGGCCTTTCTTGCCTTCGATTACATCGAATGACACCTGGTCATTCTCGCGGATTTCGTGGATCAGGCCAGTCTGGTGCACGAAAATCTCCTGGTTGTCGTCGTCCTGAATGATGAAGCCGAAGCCTTTGGCCTCGTTAAAGAATTTTACTTTGCCCGTTTTCATAGCGTGCGTTAAAGGTCTGGGTAATGAACTGTGGGGGTGAACGAATACGGTAAAACTAATACTGTTTTTGCAACTGACCGTGGGCCGCGCCGGAATAAAGATGCGTCCGGGAAAAGCCCGCGGCTGATTCGGCCCCGGAAAAAAGCGGTGCCGCGGGCTCAGCCCGGCGCTTTGCCGGGCGGCGGAAGGAGCGCCACTGAAAAACCATGTAGCCGGCCGGCCGTATAATTCGGACGCTTATCTACTTGTTTTTCACCCTCATTCCCCCCTGATCCATGAAAAACGAAGAAAACAAATCGACCGACCAGAGTCAACCCACTACGCCGTCTGATCCGACTACCAACGTCGGAACGGCGATGCCGATGAATACGAACTCTCCCGCCTCAGCCAGTGGATTGCCGGCCGGTACTTCCAGCGAAGCATTGGCTTCCTCGGAAACCAGCATGGGCCGCGGGGCAGTAGGAGGCGGGCCGCCCCCAACTCAGAATCGAGAAGCTGACCCTAAAGCGCTGACGCCTGCTGCCGGCAGCAAATCGTCGGGCCGCAGTGCCCCAGCGGCCAACGCGGCCGCCAAGAAGGGCAGCCCACCCCAGCCGGGCTCCCGAAATCAGAGCAGCCAGTCCGGCGGCGGCACCAACAAAAGTACGAGCCCGACTGCCAGCCCCGACGACGCTGCCACCTACGGGGGGAATTTCGGCAACAGCACCCAGGGCAGCTACAACGACCACGACCGCGAGCAGAACCAGCAGAGCGGCGCGGCCCGGGGTGAATTCGGCAGCCAGGGCTACGGCAATACCCAGGGCGGCTACGGCAACCAGTACCGCGAAACCCCCGGCCGCGGCGACGGCCACTACGGCCATGATCAGCAGTATGGCGGGGAGCAGTACGGGGGCGGCAGCAATGGGCAGCACAACTCCTACCGCAACTACGACGGCCGGCCCGAGCAGTACCGGGGTGGCCAAAGCCAGCCGGACCACGACCGGGGCAACCAGGGAAACCGGTATGATCAGAACAGTCAGGGAAATTACGGCGGCTACAACCAGCCGAATCAGCGCCCGGCCTACGGTAACTCGCCGGGTGGCTATGGCCAGGGTGAGGGCTACCAGAACCGCCGCAACCCTGACTATGGTAATCAGCAGCAATACAATACCGGCAGTCAGGGCGGCTACGGCAACTCCCGCGACGAGCAGGGCTATGGCCGTCAGGGAAACTATGGCGGACAGGGCAACTACCCCAACCCAAATCAGGACCGCTCCGGCAATGGGAGCAGCTACCAGAACGATAACGGCTCGCCTCAGGGTCGGGGCGGCGGCTACAGCAACGACTACGGCAACTCCTCGGGCGGCTCGAACTACGGCAGCCCCCGGGGCTACGACTCCGACCGGAACAGTTTCGGCTCCAATGGCCGCAACCAGGATGAAGATCAGCGCTCTTCCCGCGGCGGCTACGACAACCAGGGTTCCGGCCGGGGCGGTGAATACGGCCAACGCGGGGGGCTGAACGACTATCCGCAGCGCGGGGCCAATCCGGAGGATGACCGCCGCTACCGGGCCGGCTCTTCCAGCCGCCAGGAAGACCGCAACTACGGAGGCCGGCAGGAAGGTCGGGGTACGAGCGGCTCGGGTAACGGGGCCGGCAACTACGGCGGCAATTCGCAGGAGGGCTTTGGCTCCCGCGGCGGCTCCTACAACGACGAGTACGATGCTTCGAACCGCAACAGCCAGAGCGGCTCGGCTTCGCGGGGCGACTACGACAGCGCGGACCGCAGCCAGAACTACGGCTCAGACCGGCGCAACCAGTACCGCCCCGACGACGCTACTGACTACGGTTCATCTCCCCGCCGCAACCGGGGCCGTGATGACGAGGACCGAGGCTAAACTTCAGATTGTCTAAGGCATAGAAAAGGCTTTCCAGAACTATGGAAAGCCTTTTCCATGCCTTGCTGGTCCTGAAGGCCCGTCAGTGGAAGAGCCGATAGGAACGCTCAGGCCGGAGCCTGAAACTGCTGGCGGTAGTCCTTGGCAAACTGCTCGATAGTGCGGGCCGGGCAGCTGGTGAGCTGCTCGACGGTGGGCGTGACGCCGGCCGCGTAACCGGCTTTGTACAGCCGTTGCAGCTCGAGCATAGACTCGCGCAGCCAGGCCGGTGCCTGCGCCATTGCCTGGGCGGCAGCTTCTTCGGGTACATCCACATAGCTGATGGCCCGGCCGGTAGCCTGACTCAGGGCCGCGGCCACGTCGTGCCCGCTCACGGCCGCCGGGCCGGTCAGGGTGTAGGCCTGGCCGTAGTGGGCGGAGTCGGGGGCGCTCAGGATGGCGGCGGCAGCGGCGGCAATGTCCCGGACGTCGATATAGCTGACCTGCCCCGCGCCTACCGGCATATAGAACTGTCCTTCCCGCCGGATGGAGTCGCCGTTGTAGTTGAGGAAATTCTGCATGAATCCTCCCGGCCGCAGCAGGGTGTAGGCCAGGCCGCTCTGCTCCAGATACTGCTCGACTTCCCGGTGCCAGCGGCCCAGCTGAATTCCGGGCTCGGCCTCGGCACCTGCTGCGGAGAGCTTCACTACCTGCTGCACGCCCGCCTGCCTGGCCGCATCCACCAGGCGCTTCCCGATTTCGACCTGGTCTTCGCTGAAAGGGGTAATCATGAACATCCGGTCGACCCCGGTCAGGGCCACGCGCAGGCTCTCGGGCCGGGAATACTCGATTTCGACCAGCTGTACCCCGGGGTCCAGCTGCCGGAGCCGTTCGCCTTTGATCAGGGAGTGGACGCCGGCCCGAACTGTGAGCCCCCGGTTGGTCAGGGCTTTTACCAGCTCCGAACCCACGGTGCCGGTGGCTCCGGTGACGAGAATAGTGTGCGACATAACAGGCAGGTTGAGTGGTAGATACTGATTATTAGTGGTGGGGACGAGGCGTAGCAGCCGAAAGTTGCGCCCGGTCCTCCCGGCGGGGGCACCACGGGTACCCCGCATAGCTCCGCCTCATTTTTTGGTGGCCCGGTAGAGCTTGCCCTTTTCATTGCTGAAGATGAAGTCGTGGTTGTTGACAAACACCAGCGCTTCGGCCTGGCCACTCGAAGGAATGGGGAGACAGGTTTTAACGCCGTCGAAAAGTCTTTGCCCGGGCTTACGCTCAATCAGGTACACGTGGCCGTAGCCCAGCAGGGCTACCCGCCGTCCGTCGGGACTAATGTCGGCGGCCGTTATCCAGGTGTTGATCCGGATGCTGTCGGCCAGGCGGGCGGTGTGGGCGCCGGGGCGGGCGGGCAGCACGTATTCCTTCACCCAATTGTCCTCCCCCCGGTTTTTGGTGAACAGGTGCAGGCTGTCGTCCAGAAAAAAGAAGGCTTCGCAGTCGAAGTTGCGCCTGGGCTTTTTGGGCGGAAAGGCGTGCTGGTCGGGGTACTGAAACCGGATGGTATCGACCTGCCGGAAGTCGGGGCCGTCGAGCCGGTAGATGGCCAGGTTGCGGCGCTTGTTCTGGTTGTTGCCGAAGTCGCCGATGTAGAGGTGGCCGGCCGGGTCGCGGGTGAGGTCTTCCCAGTCCACGTTGGCCAGCGGGTCGAGGTCGAGGGTCTGCAGCAGGTCGCCCTGCCGGGTCACGCGGTAGAGCTTGGCCGTATTGCCGCCGTCGCCGTGGGTCCAGAGGTCGTCTTCGGTGTCGGCCAGCTCGAGCCCCGAGCTTTCCACCACTTTTTCCTTGTCGAGGCGCCCGGCCAGCTTGATATCATAGGCCTGGCTGACCTTATCGAAGCCGCCGCGGCCCTGGTCGCCGTAGCAGCCGCAGAGCACCGATTGTAAGAAGACCAGCACCGGAAAAAGCTTGTCGCGCAGCAGAAACAGCATGAGAAGAAAGTTAGAAACGCTTTACCCGCCAAAGAATACTCCGGAAAGAAAGCTCCTCCCGGCCGTGCATACGCAGGCGGCGGCGGCGGGGCTAAAATAAACCCGGGGTCCGGTACCGGATTTGCTTTCATAAGCCCGGCTGAAAGGGTAGCTTGCTGAACTCAACTCACTACTATTCAGCTGAATTTATGGGAATTCGGGGCCTCCTGACAGTGCTGTTTACCGGTCTGAGCTGTTGTCAGGCCCCGGCCCAGACCCCGGCCCCGGCCCCGTCGCCCGATTCGACCCATTTCGCCCCCGGTATGCTGAACGTAGCCGCCGCGGCGAAGCAGCCGTTGCTTCGGCAGATCAGCCCCGCCCTGCGGGTTGGCATTCCCCTGGTGCTGATTGGCGGCAGCTATTTTGGCCGGGAGCAGAAGCTGATCCGGGAAGCCCGCCTGGAAATCCGCGAGGAAGTGGGCGAGAATTTCCCCGCGTTCGAAACCAGGCTCGACGACTACACCCGCCACGTACCCGTGGCGGCGGCCTACGCCCTGCACCTGGCCGGCGTGCAGTCGGCCCGCGGCGTGGTGCCCTTCACCCTGATTCACCTGGCTGCGCACCACCTGAACGCCGGCGTGACGAGCAACCTCAAGCGCCTCTGCCGCGCCCCGCGCCCCGATAATCCCACCGACTTCAGCTCTTTCCCCTCGGCCCACACCAGCCAGGCCTTCATGACGGCCACGCTGCTGCACGAGCAGTTCGGCAAAACCAGCCCCTGGATCAGCGTCGGCGGCTACGCGGTGGCCACGGCTACGGGTGCCATGCGCATTCTGCACAACAAGCACTGGATTACGGACGTGGTAGCCGGCGCGGGCGTAGGGTTCCTGTCGGCCGAAGCGGTGTGGCGGGCCTATCCCTACCTGACCCGGCTGCTGCCGTCCAGGCTGGCGCAGAAGCTGCTGCTGGTGCCTACGTACGCGCCCGGCGGGGCGGTGGGGTTTATGCTGGCGGTGAATCCCTAGCTGTATAGTCGGCTAAAACCGCAGATAAGGCCGCAGCTTGTCCAGGGTTTCGGCGTCCAGAATCCGGATCTGGCGCAGGTCATCGGCTTGCCTGAAAGGGCCATGCTGCTCCCGAAAGGCCACTACCACCCGGGCCAGCCGCTTGCCCACGTACGGGTGGGCCTGGAGAATTTCAAACGAAGCGGTATTCACCTCCAGCAGCGCCGGCGCGAAGCCCGGGGCCACGAACGTATACTTGCGCAGGCTGTCGACCAGATCCGGGGCATCGCGCAGGCTGTAGATTTCACCGAGCTGATCGGCCCGGATGAAGCCGCCCAGGCGCAGCCGGTAGTCGACTACCCGCTTCGACAGCCCGCGCCCGATGCCGCGGATCTGCATCAGCTGGGTGGTGTCGGCGGTATTGAGGTTGAAGGCCGCGAGGTTAGTGGGCTTGCGGGGAAACCGGCCCGGGGTGGTCGGACCAGCCGCCCGGTCGGGGAACCGGCGGTCAGGGTAGGTCGCGTAGTCGCGCGCGGGGCGGGGCGGGCGGGGTGGCAGCTGGTCGGGCAGCTGCATGTAGGGGGCCAGCCGGGCGTAAACCGAATCGGGAAATCCGTAGGTGCGCTTGATCTGGGCTTTGGCCTTGAACCCGCCGATAACGTCGCGGAAGTGGACGATGCGCTTAGCCACGTAGCCCGGCAGGCCCCGGGCTTCCCAGTCGGTAGCCGATAAGGTATTGGGGTTGAAGGGGGCCAGGGCCACCTGCGGCACGGCGGGCCGCCGCGGGTAGACGCGGCGGGGGTAGCGGGAAATGAACTTCCGCGGCTGGCGCTGGGCGGCCAGGGTCGCCGCTACCTGGTCGAGCTGCTGGCGGTCGGGTGCGGGGTCGTAAGCGGGCAGGGCCGGGCGCAGCAGCAGCGGGGCCACCAGCCAGAGGAGCAGCAGCAGCAGCAGGACGACAAAGCCCGAGGTTTCGCGGCGCGAAAAGCCAAAGCTGCGGCGCAGGTAGCGGCGCCAGGCGGGCTGCGGCTTTTTAACCAGGACAGGCTTCACGATAGTCTTAATTACTGATGTTACGCACTGTGAGGCAGATTGCCGGCGGGGAGAAGTTAGGAGTCAGGAGTTAAAGGAGAAAGAAACGAAACGGATGCCCAGGCAGACGCGCCTTGAATCGGCAGCCTGCTCGTATGCTGCCTTCCAGCTTCTGCCTTCTGACTCCTAACTCCTCAAACAGGGTTGCCGTAATGCCCCGCGGAACAGTAGATAATTAGCGCTGCTATATATATAGAAGCTGCAGAGCCACCAAAGAATACCGGAGTAATTACCTTGTCCTGACCCACATCTTTGGCGGGACACGGCGGGAAAGCTGCAGGGCCGCCGCTGGAAAAAATGTGGGCAAGGACAAAGTATGGTCGTCGCCCCGGTTTTTGTCGCCCCGGGTACCGAAGGTAACCAGCGCCGCAATATTTTCGCCGGGATTGGGCCCGGCCCGGGCCAGGGTGGGCGCGAGCGGGTAAAATATGGCCGGTAACGGCAGCAACAGCAGAAACGGGACTCGGTGCCTGCCGGCAAGACACCGTGATTCCGCTAAAAACCGATTCTGGCGCCGGCGCGTAATTGCCATGAAACCAGCCAGAGCGCGTATCATTACGGCTGGTTGCCCGCCTGTTTTCCCTCCCCGCCGTCGTTATGAGCCAAACTGCCCCCCGTACCCCTGAATTTCTGGACCAGCTTGCCGCCGACCTGCGCGCCTTGCGCGAAGTGAACGTACAGCGCTTCCGCTCCTTGTCCGATGATCAGCTCAACCGCCGCCCCGCGCCCGGAAAATGGAGCATCGGCCAGTGCCTGGAGCACCTCAACATCACCGGCGGGCTGGTGCTGCCCGTGATGGCGCGCAAGCTGAAGCAGGCCCAAGAAAGCGGGAGCAAGCCCGCCGAAACGGTAAAAACGGGCTTTATCGGTCGCAAGCTGATTACGGCTATGCAGATTCCGGCCAGCGAAAACCCCATGAAGTCGCCGCAGCAGTATGCGCCCAGCGGCAGCCGCCTGCCGCGCACGGTGGTCGAGGTATTCGGCCGCCAGCTCGACGAGCTGACCAGCCTGGTGGAGCAGGCCCGCAAAGTCAACGCCAACGCCATCCGCATTTCCAACCCCGTGATTCCGCTGCTTTACCTGCGGCTCACCGACCAGCTGGAGCTGCTGGTCGTGCACCTCAAGCGCCACGTAGCCCAGGCCGAGCGCGTGCTCGACGGCGTGGGCATGGTTATCGACTAAACGCCGCGTAAGCGCGGACAAAAGCAGTTGTCCTCCTCCTTTGGTAAGCGCCAGGGGAGGAGGACAACTGCTTTTTAGGGCGGGCCGCTAAAGCGCCGGCCGGAACAGCCCGCCCGCGGCCGCTCCGCGGGGATACTGCCGCCTGGTCGTTGGGTATTTCGTTTTTAATGCGGCTCCGGTGTGGAATGCCGTTCAACGCGGCATCTGAATTTTGCCAACTTGCTCACCCTTCCTGCCTGTCTCTTATGCGTCCATTCCTGCTAAGCTTATTCGCGCTGCTGATGCTGATTTCCTCCGGATCTTCCCAATCGACGCCCCCCGGCAACGGTGGCCCCGATCCTAAAAAGTGGCAGCAGGTCGATGCGCTGCTGAAAAAAAACCAGACCACCTCCGCCGCCAAACTCGTCGATGAGCTCTACCGCGCCGCCCGCCAGCGCCAGGACACCCCGGAGTATCTGCGGGCGCTGCTCTACAAGCTGCGGCTGCTCGAAGCCCGGGAGGAAGAAGCCGACGTCAAAGCCATTGCCCTGGTTGAAGCCGATCTGAAAACCGCGCAGTTTCCGGCCCGCCCTATCCTGCACAGCCTGCTGGCCCAGCTCTACGCCAACTACTACCAGCAGCACCGCTACCAGCTCTACGACCGTACCCGCGCCGCGCCGGATTCGGCCGACCCCAGCGCCGCCGACCTGCGCACCTGGGATGCCGCCCGCCTGGGCAGCGCCGTGGTGCAGCACTACCACGCCTCGGTGCAGGAAGAGCCCCGACGCCAGCAAGAGCTGCCGTTGAAACAGCTGGGCGACGCCGTGCGCAGCGGCGACGCGGAAGGCCGCGCCCTGCGCCCCACGCTCTACGACCTGCTGGCCCACCGCGCCGTGGAGGGCTTGCAGAACGACGAATACTACGTCACCAAACCCGCCGAGCAGTTTGAGCTGACGCGCCCGGCCTTGTTCAGCCCGGCCGCGGAGTTTGCCCGCCTCCGGCTGACCGCCCCCCCGGCCGATTCGCTCAACGGCCAGTTTCACGCCCTGCAGGTGCTCCGGCAGCTCACGGTTTTTCGGCTGGCGGATACCCGGAACCCCGCCGCCCTGGCCGACGTGGACCTGATGCGGCTGCGCTTCGTGCGGGAGCATGCCGCAATGGCTAATGAAGATTCGCTCTACCAGGCGGCGCTGGCCCGGGCCGCCGAAACCTACAGCGCCCTGCCCATCAGCACGGAGTTTATGGCGGAGCAGGCGGAGAGTCTGGCCGAAAGCCAGCCGGCCAGGGCGCAGGAGCTGGCTATGGCCGCCGAAAAGCGCTTCCCCAAATCCCGCGGGGCGCAGCAGGCCCGGGCTTTGCGTCAGCGCCTGGAGGCGGTGGAGCTGAGCTTTACTACTGAAGCCGTGGTGCTGCCGAATCAGCCGTGGCTGCTGAAGCTGAACGGGCGCAACGTGAACAAGCTCTACGCCACTGCCTACCGGGTGAGCACGGCCCAGGCCGTGCGGCGCCTGGAGCGCGAAGGCCGCTACGATGAAAACAGCTTCCGCAAAACCTACGCCCGCGCCCTGACCAATTCCCCCGCGGCTACCTGGGCGCTGGACCTACCCGGCCCGGCCGACTACCAAAGCCACCTGGTGCAGCACGCCGGCCCGGCGCTGCCGCTGGGGCGCTACCTGATCGTGCTGAGCACCACGGCCGACAATCCGACCAAAGAACGCGCCGGCGTGACTACGGCCTACGCGCTGCTGGATGTGAGTGAGCTGAGCCAGGTGCGGCGGGGCGGGGCAGATTCGGAAGGCCCGGAGCTGCTGGTGCTGCACCGCCGGCAGGGCCAAGCCCTGGCCGGGGTGGCCGTGCTGCCCTTCTGGCAGTACTACGACCAGCCCACCCGCACCTACCAGCAGCGGCGCGGCGCGGTGCTGACCACGACGGTTGAAGGGCTGGCGCAGATTCCGCTGGGACTGATGACCGGACAGAATACCCAGCTGCGAGCGGTGCTGCTCACCAAAGGCCCCGACTCCCTGCTGGTGCAGGAAGGCGGCTATTATGGCCCGCGCCGGCTGGCCCAGCCCGATCAGCCACCCCAGCGCCGTACTTTTCTGTACACCGACCGCGCCATTTACCGGCCCGGCCAGACGCTGTACTTCAAAGGAATTCTGACCGAAAACCGCGCGGGCCAGTCGCGGCTGCTGACCAAACAGGCCGTATCTATGCGGCTCGTGGATGTGAACGGCCAGACGGTGCAAACGCTGCCCTTCACTACCTCCGACTTCGGCTCTTTCCACGGCTCCATCGTGCTGCCCGTGGGCCTGCTCAATGGCGAAATGAGCCTGCAAACCGACGATGGCAGCCTTGGCTTCGCGGTGGAAGACTACAAGCGGCCCACGTTCCAGGTCACGTTTGAGCCGGTGGCGGGTACGCCCGTGCTGGGGCAGTCGGTAACGGTGCGGGGCAAGGCTACGGCCTACGCCGGCCAGCCCATCGACGGGGGGCAGGTGCAGTACCGGGTGGTGCGGCGCACTTTCTGGCCCCTGTTTGGGATGAGCTACAGCAGACTGTATGGCTCGCAGGGGCAGCCGGAGGTAGAAATTCTCAGCGGCACCACCCAGACCGATTCGGCGGGCGGCTTTACGGTGACGTTCGTGGCCAAAGCAGAGCTGGAACCGGGGCGCAACAAGCGCGGCCCCTGGCAGCCGGGCTACGGGTTTGAAGTAACTGCCGACGTAACCGACGCGGCCGGCGAAACCCGTACCGGCACCCAAAGCGTCAGCCTCGGCACCACGGCCCTGACCCTGCGCCTCGACGTGCCGGCGCTGCTGAACCGCGAAAAGCTGCCCCTGCTGAATCTGTTCAGCACCAATGCGGCCGGTGAAGCCCGGCCGGCCCGGGGGCAGCTGCGCCTCTACCGCCTGACGCCCCCCGCCCGGGCGCTGCGTCCCCGCGCCTGGGAGCGGCCGGAGCGCGAGGCCCTGAGCCGCGCGGAATTCCAGCGCCGGTTCCCGCTCGATGCCTATGGCAAGGAAGACAACGACAGCACCTGGGCCCGCACCCTGGTGCTGACCCAGGAGTTCGACACGGAAAAGTCGCCGCTGCTGCCGGCGCTGACCACTCCGCTGGCCCGGCAGACGCCCGGCCGCTACGTGCTGGAAGCCACCGTGCCGGCCGCCGCGGGGGCCGCGCCCGTCAAAACCGGGCAGGTCTTCACGCTTTATTCCGCCACGGCCGCCACCCTGCCCGTGCCCACTCCCGACTGGTTCGTGAGCCTGCAGGATAGTGTTGCGCCCGGTCAGCCGGCCCGTTTTCTGGTGGGCAGCGCCGAAGCCGGGGCCCGCATCCTGCTGGAAGCCGAAGCGCAAGGCGAAATCCTGCGTCACGAATGGCTTACCCTGGCCGCCGGGGAGCAGCGCCTGGTGGAAATTATGGCCCCGGCGGCCCTCGATGGCGTGCCGCTCTACGTTCACTTCACCCAGGTGCGCGACAACCGCCTCTACCTCCACACGGCCGCCGTGCAGGTGGCCACACCGCCCGCGCCGCTGGTGCTCAGCATTGCTACGTTCCGCGATAAGCTGCAGCCGGGCCAAAAGGAAACCTGGCGCGTCACCATCCACCAGACCGGCGGCCAGCCCGCCAATGCGGAGCTGCTGGCCACGCTGTATGATAAGTCGCTGGACGTGTTCCGGCCGCATTCCTTTATGGAGCTGGAATTTCCGAAGCTATATTATCCGGCGGTGCTGGCCTGGAATGGGCAGTTTGGGACGGTAGATTCGAGGGCGTTATTGGACGGTAGCGCAGTAGCGGGGCCTGTGCGGGACATTGCATATCCCCATCTTAACTGGTGGGGCTTCTATGCGGCCAGTAGTGATTCGGAGACGGAAGAAATTCCGGATCAGAATAGCCTGCCGAACAGGATGGTCGCTACCCAGACGGTGAGGGGGAATACTGGCAATGCGCTGCGGGGTCGGGCAGCAGGCATCGCGGTAGAATCTAGTATGATGATGAATGATGCCGAGAGCAAGCAGCTGAGCGAAGTCGTAGTAACTGGCTTAGGAGCTGAAAATTCCAAGCCAGCGCAGGCGGCCCAACCCGACCTTTCCGCTGTGCCGGCCCGCACCGATTTCCGCGAAACGGCTTTCTGGCTGCCCGCGCTGCGCACCAATGCCCAGGGCGAAGCCGTGCTCGAATTCCAGATGCCCGAGGCCGTGACGCGCTGGCAGCTGCTGGCTCTGGCCCACGACCAGCAGCTGCACTCCGGCCTGCTGCGCCGCGAGCTGGTCACGCAGAAGCAGCTGCAGGTGACGCCCAACGCCCCGCGCTTCTTCCGCGAAGGCGACCAGCTGCGCTTCACCGCCAGGCTCAGCAACCTCACCGCTCAGCCTATGAGCGGTACCGCCCAGCTCTTCCTCTTCGATGCCCGCACCCAGCAGCCCATCGAAAGCCGCGTGCTGAAAGGCCCCGCGCAGGTGAAATTCGACCTCACCGCCAACCAAAGCAGCGCCCTGGGCTGGGAGCTGAGCATTCCCGAAACGGCCGAGGGCCAGGTGCCGCTCGAAGCCATAACCTACCGCGTGGTGGCTGAAGGGCAATTAATAATGAACAATGAACAATTAACAATTGACGGTAGGAAGGCGGGGAAGAAAGCCAAAAGCCAAAAGCCAAAAGCCAAAAACCAAACCCCAGTCACGGTATCCGATGGGGAGGAGAACACGCTGCCGGTGCTGCCAAATCGGATTCTGGTAACCGAAAGCCTGCCGCTGCCCATCGTGGGGCCGGCCACGCGGGAGTTCGAGCTGCCCAAGCTGACCCGCACTACTTCTCCCACGCGGCGCAACTACTCGCTGACGCTGGAAATGACCGAAAACCCCGCCTGGTACGCCGTGCAGGCCCTGCCGTACCTGATGGAATATCCGTATGAGTGCTCCGAGCAGATCTTCAGCCGCCTCTACGCCAACCTGCTGGCCGCGAAAATTCTGCAAAGCAATCCGCGCCTCAAGCCCATGCTGGCGGAGTGGCAGCGTGCCGCCCGGAGCGGGGATAAAACGGCCCTGACCAGCAAGCTGGAGCAGAATCAGGAGCTGAAAAACCTGCTGCTCCAGGAAACGCCCTGGGTCCGGGATGCCAAGTCCGAAACCGAGCGGATGCGGCGGCTGGGGGAGCTCTTCGACGAGCCGCGCCTGAAGGCCGAAACCACCCGCGCCCTGGCCAAGCTGGCCACGATGCAGCAGCCCAACGGGGCCTTCCCCTGGTTCGAGAAAATGCCCGCCGACCGCTACATCACCCAGCTCATCGTGGCCGGTTTCGGTAAGCTGCGCAAGCTGGGCGCATTCGATGCCACCCAGGATGCCCAGGGCCGCCCACTGCTCGAAAACGCCCTGCGCTACCTCGACGAGCAGCTGCAGAGCGACTATACTGAGCTGCGCCGCCAGCCCAAAGCAGACCTGAAACAGAATCACCTGGCGGATCTGCAGATTCAGGCCCTCTACGCCCGCAGCTTCTGGCCTCAGCCGGCAGGGGCCCAAGCGGCGCAGCCCGCCCGGGCGTACTACCAGCAGCAGGCCGCCACGTTCTGGCCCACCCAGACGCGCTACCTCCAGGCCCAGCTGGCCCTGGCGCTGCACCGGCAGAAAGCCCAGCCCGCCGCGGTGAAAGAGGTGATGACGGCCCTCACCGAAAATGCGCTGCACAGCCCCGAGCTGGGCATGTACTGGAAAGAAGTGCGCGGCGGCTACTACTGGCGCGAGGCCCCCACCGAAACCCAGGCCACCCTCATCGAAGCCTACGACGAAGTGCTGGGGGACCAGAAATCGGTGGACGAAATGAAGCTCTGGCTGCTCCGGCAGAAGCAAACCCAGAACTGGGAAAGCACCCGCGCCACCGCCGACGCCTGCTACGCCCTGCTGCTGCGCGGCTCCGACTGGCTCCGGCCCGGGCAGCCCATCCAGGTTTCGGTAGGAGGGCAGGCCGTGAAGCCCGCTACCCAGCAGGCCGGGACGGGCTACTTCAAAACCACCTGGACGGCGGCGGAAGTCCGGCCGGAACAAGGCCAGGTGAAGGTGCAGAAAACGGATGCCGGCGTGGCCTGGGGGGCGCTGTACTGGCAGTACTTCGAGCAGATCGACAAGATTACGCCCGCTGCCACGCCCCTGCAGCTGGAGCGCCAGCTCTACCGCGAGCAGCGCACCACGGGCGGCCCCGTGCTGGAGCGCCTCACCGCCGCCACGCCCCTGCGCGTAGGCGACGTGCTGGTGGTGCGCCTGGTGCTGCGCGCCGACCGCGACCTGGAATACGTGCACCTCAAAGACCAGCGCGCCGCCGGCCTGGAGCTGATTGGCCAGACGTCGGGCTACCGCTACCAGTCGGGGCTGGGCTACTACGAAAGCCCCCGGGATGCGGCCACCAACTTCTTCATCGGCTTCTTTCCCAAGGGCACCCACACCTTCGAGTACCGCCTGCGGGCCGCCCAGAGCGGAGATTTTTCGGGTGGCCTGAGCCAGCTGCAGTGCCTCTACGCCCCCGAGTTTACGGCCCATTCGGCCGGTATTCGGGTGCAAATCAGGGTGCTAGGGGAGAAATAGGAAAAACCTGGATTTTTCGGACCCAATTCCCTGCGTAGGTGCTTGTAACAGCCTTTGGAGTAGATGAACAAAATCCTGGTCTTGCGAATCGGACCGGTTGGCCGTACTTTTGCGCCTTCCAAGTGATTGAAACGATGTTGACACGAAATCTTTATTTAGCCGTCGGTTTGCTGCTGAGCAGCGCTTCGGCTTTTGCGCAGGGAGACAGGAATACGGCTTCGACCGACCATAAAGGCCAGGTAGCCCTGCCCGTTACCCAGGCCCTGCCCGGCGAAGAAAAGCTCACGGCGCGGGAACGGGCCGAGCGGGACTTTCTGATGCCGGTGCGCCGCAAGCAGGCCGCGGCTCTCAAAGCCGCCGCTCAGGAAGAGGCCAGCCAGCAGACGGCCATTGAAGCCTCCGCCTCGGCTATTGGTCCGGAAGAAGCCAGGCCGGAGGAAGTTGCCGCCCCGGCTGCTCCCAAAGCCGCCCCGCGCCGCACGTATCACCGCCGCAGCTCCAGCCACCGCCGCCCCAGCTCTTCGGCGCACAAGCGCAAAACCACCAGTAAGTCGGGTACCACCAAAAAGAAGGTGGTGAGCAAGAGTCACCGCCGGTAAATGCCGCCACTCATGCGAAAGAGGCCAGCCATCAGGGCGGGCCTTTTTTTATGCGGTGCCCCGTCCGATGCGGGCCTGCCGGAAGTATCGCTACCCGGCTCGTCCTGGGCCGCAGAACAGCCGCAAAGCGCTTACAGGGTTGTCGCACAAACGCCCGCTGAATACCCAAGCCGCGTAGCGGTGACCGAGCTGTTTGGGTAGTTCTGTCCCCGCTACGCGGTTTGGTATTGCTTTCGAGATAATTATCGGTGAACCTGTCGCCGCGTAGCGGCTCTTTTGCGGCCTGGGCTACTTGTTTGTTTCCGGTTCGCTGAGGGGCTGCTCTTCGTCGGGGGCGGCTCCGTAGCGCGGGGTGCGGGGCGTGGGCAGGCGGCTGGTTTCGGTGGCTCCCAGGCGCAGCCCGTAGCCGAGCTGCACGGTGGCGTAGGAGCCGCGGGTGCTGGCTACGAAGCTGCCCTGCCGCACGGTGCCGGCAGCGTCGAGGAAGTCGGCCTGGGTCGAGCGGATTTCACTGAACCGCCGCAGCCCGCGCTGGTAGGTCGCCGTGAGCAGCAGTACCTGGCGCGGGCTCAACTCGTAGCGCAGCAGGGCTTCGAGGCCGGCCATGGGCGTGCCGCCGCTCTGGGTTTCGGTCACGGCAATCAGGGGGCGGGTAGGGGTGGGGCGGGTATCGGCGGCGGTGTGCCAGAGTGGGCCGGTGTAGTGGTACGAGCCATGGAGCGGCAGGGCGTAGGTGCCGGTCAGGGCTACATCCAGGGCCCAGCGCGGCCCGGGCAGCCACAGGTCGTAGAGCACGGCCCGCACGCCGTATTGGTACAGGGTTTTGCTGCCGATGCCGGAGCCCAGGCGCCCGTTTTCGAAGCGATAAGTGAACTGTTGGGCCAGCCCGGTTATGCGTTGCTCGAGGCCCAGGCCCAGCCACGGACGGACGGGCAGCGTGAGACGCAACGCGGCCCCGGAGCTGAACCCGGGCACCGTCCGGAAATTGTCGGGCAGGTTGTGCCGCGTCAGCGCGGCGCGGCTCAGCACCGCCCCGCCGCTCAGGCTCAGCTCCGGACCCCGCTGGGCATAGGCCGGCGCGAGGCAGCCGGCCAGGATAAAACCTGCGCCCCACAGGCCACGGTTAAGGGAATAAATACAGGAAGTAGAAATAGGCATGCCGCCTCAACGCGGCGCGGTAAGGCAAATTGTGCCCGACCTAAGTATTCTGCGGCATCAGCCGTACCACCAGGCCGTCGAGGCGCCCGGTGAGGCGGATCTGGCAGGAGAGGCGACTGCCGGCGCTCATCACGGGCAGGCTTTCCAGCATCGCCAGCTCATCGTCGGAAGGTTCGGGCAAGCCGGGGCCGGCCAGAACCTCCACATGGCAGGTGCCGCAGAGGGCCATGCCGCCGCAGGTAGCCTGAATGTCGTAGCCATCGGCCTTGAGCAGCTCCATTAAACTCAGGCCCATATCGGTGGGGCCTACTACCTCATGCCGATGGCCGGGTGCTTCCTCCACATACACGCGTACGTCTTCAGTCATGTTTTTCAGTTGCCCGTTATGAGTTGCCATTTGCCCGTTGCGTGTTGCCAGGAACGAACTGGTAACACGCAACGGGCAACTGGCAACTGATTACAGCGTGGGGACTCCGTTTACGGTGGTGTATTTCAGCACGTACTTTTTGTCGGGGTAGATGTGCTTGTAGGCGCCCTGGGCCATGAGGGCCGCTTCGTGGAAACCGCACAGAATCAGCTTCAGCTTACCCGGATACGTGTTGATGTCGCCGATGGCGAAGATGCCGGGCTCCGAGGTGGAGTAGTCCAGCGTGTTCACTTTCACCGCGTCGTTTTCCAGATCCAGGCCCCACTCCCCAATTGGGCCGAGTTTGGGCGTGAGGCCGAACAGGGGAATAAACGAGTCGACGGGCAGGCTTTCGGTTTCGCCGCCGTTGGCCGTGATGGTTACCGCTTCCAGCGCAGCATCACCATGCACGTGGGTGACGTTGCTGCTCAGCACCAGCCGCACGCGGCCGGCATCGTGCAGGGCTTTCACCTTCTCGGCCGAGTCGGCGGCCCCGCGGAAGGTAGTGCCGCGGTGAACCAGGGTTACTTCCTTAGCCACGTCGGCCAGGAAAATGGTCCAGTCCAGGGCCGAGTCGCCGCCACCGGCAATGACGAGACGCTGGTCGCGGAAGGTTTCAGGGTCGCGCACCATGTAGTACACGCCCTTACCGGCTTCGAAGGTGTCGAGGCTCTCGATGGCGGGCTTGCGCGGCTCAAACGAGCCCAGACCGCCGGCAATGGCAATGGCCTTGCACAGAATCTCGGTGCCGTCGGTGGTCGTCAGGGCAAACGTGCCGTCGTCCAGCTTGCGGAAATGCTCGACCCGCTCACCCAGCGTGAAGGTAGGGTGGAAGGGCTCAATCTGGCGCATCAGGTTGCGCACCAGGTCGCCGGCCAGAATGTCGGGGAAGCCGGGAATGTCGTAAATCGGCTTCTTCGGATAAATCTCGGACAGCTGCCCGCCCACCTGCGGCAGCGCGTCGACCACGTGGCAGCGCAACTTCAATAAACCCGCCTCAAATACGGCGAATAACCCTACCGGCCCGGCGCCGATAATGCAGATATCAGTGGAAATCGAATTGGTCATGCAGAAAACAAAAAAATGAGCAGCCCTTAGCTGGGGAGTAACAGGAAACTCCCCTAAAACGTTGGCTGACCCGGCTGATTCAGCGGTCAGGCAACAACTCCGGCCGCCACCACAGACTGATTTTTGGCACCCGGACAACCCGGCTCCGCCGCAAAGGTACAAACAAGGGTGCTACGTTCACCGGTGGTTTACGCCTTAGTCAGACCCGCCCACCGTTGTTAGCGCAGCCTAACGTCAGCAACCTGAGCCGGGGGCAAAAGACCCACAAAAAGGCTTTCAGCGTGGTGCTGAGCGATTTTTTCGTGGTCATGTAACAACTACGGTCCGCGGCCCCGAAGGCTTGCTAACCTGTTTTTTATCGGCGGTGGTCTACTTTGGGGTGCATCGGCGATTATGCCCGTCAATGCAGCCTCGAATGCGCCGGTGCTGCATGGTCAGGCACAGGCTAAGAAGTGGTTTGAGTTAGCGTAAGAGCCGTTAAAACGGGGTAGAGACGCCTCCTTGCGTCTGGTCGTTGAACGAAAAGCGTGGTGCCGGCGCGGCCGCCGAGACGCAAGTAGGCGATTTCTACCCCGTTCCAGCGCTAACTCAAACCGCTTCTCAGCCGTTTGGTGGTGCTCATGCGGGCTACGCCCGTCACGCGCGCGATACCGCGCCGGGAGTTGCGCTCTTCGGGCAACTGCCCGACCTGGGCCAACTGCGCGGTCCGTGCGGGAGCGGCGGGGGTAAAACGGCTTGGAGGCCGCAGGCCGGACACCGGTAGCTGGCCTTGCCGTAGCTTGGGTCATTCTTGTGCAGGGCCGTGTTGCGGCACCTGGCGCAGGGGTGGGCGGTTAAAATCATCGGCTACCATAAGGCTTCACCACAACTCAGACCACCGCCGATTTTGGATAGACTGCCCTAATGACCATCCAGCCACCACCCGCCGCCTACTGCCTCATCCAAACGAAACGAGCGGACCAGATGCCCCGCTCAGGTCATTTTCCCCTACCTCTCTAAACGGGGCCGGTCCTTCAACCCCGGCCAGTCGCCGGGGACCCCTGCGGGGCAAGCACACCCGCGCATCGGCCGCTTCATCAAGGGCAGGGGGTTGTTTTCACCGCTTTTAACCTTCCGGCGTTGGGGTAAAAGGCCCCAACGCCCAATCGTCGGAAACCTACTGCCGCCTGCCGCAACGGGCGGCCCGGTAATCGGCCGAAGCCAACCGCAGTAAAAGGCCCGCTTCTGCCAACGCCGCCGGGCCGGGCTGCTTGCCACTGAACTTCCCCGCGAATAAGCTAGCTTTGGAAAACGGCCCCGCATCAGGGGGCCGGTGGGTGCGTTTCCGCTCTTCTCTCTCGTGTATTCATGCCTTTCGCCGACGCCACCCCCGACGACTTGTTTCAGGCCCTGGCCGAGGTATCGCTCACGGGCATCATCCTCTTCCGGCCCGTGTACGCGGCCGACGCGGCCACTATCGTCGACCTGGCCTACGTGCGCCTCAACCCCGCCGCCCAGCGGATGCTGGCCCGGCCTGAGTGCCCCGCTGAAAGCTTCCTGACCCTGTACCCGGCCACGCTGGAAACCGGCGTTTTCGCCTTTTACCGCGACACGTTTCTGGCCGATGCCCCCGGCCGTCTCGACCTCAATTACCAGCACGACGGCCTCGACAACTACTCCCAGCTGGCTGCCCGCCGCGCCGGGCACCTGCTGGTGGTGAGCTTCACCGATACCGCCGACCACGACCGCACCGCCGCCGAGCTGGCCCAGCGCCAGCGCCAGGCCCGCGAGCAGGCCGCCCGTGCTCAGGCCGAGGCCCAGCGCCTGCTCAACGTCTTCGCCCAGCTCCACCACGTGCTCATGGCCCGCCTCAGCGGCCCCGACCACGTGGTGGAGCTGGCCAATGAGGGGTTCGAGCAGCTATTTGGGGGTCGGCAGATGACCGGCCAGCCCTTCCGTCAGGCCGCGCCCGAGTTGGCCGGGCAGGGCTTTTTTGAGCTGCTCGATGCCGTGTACCGCACCGGCGAAACCTACGCGGCCACCGAGGCCCCGGTGGACCTGCCTCCGGTCGGGTCGGGCCTGTTTGCGCCCCGGTACTTCAGTTTTGTTTACCAGGCTACCCGCGATGCCGGCGGTCATATTGATGGGGCTCTCATTGTGGGCAACGAAGTCACCGAGACCGTGCGCGCCCGCCAGCGGCTCGAAGACCAGGCCCACGAGCTGGCCCGGCTCAACCAGGAGCTGGAAGCCCGCGTGGCCGAGCGCACCCAGGCCCTGCGCCATGCCCAGGCCGAAGCCGAAGCCACGACCCAGCGGCTGCGGCGCGTGACGGAAAGCCTGCCCGGCACTAGCTTCACCGTGGACCAGGCCGGGCAAATACTCTACATCAGTCCCCAGTGGTACGCCTACACCGGCATGGGCACCGGCGCGGACGTTGCCGAGGCGTGGCCCCAGCTCATCCACCCCGACGATCTGCCTGCCATTGCCCAGGAGTTCGGCGCGGCCCTGGCCGGCGGCCGCCCCTGGGGCTACGAGTTTCGCCTGCGCGGGGCCGATGGGCAGTACCGCTGGTTTGCCAGCCAGGGCGTGCCCGAGCCGGTGGCGGAGGCCGAAGCCGCCGGCCGGCCCCGCCAGTGGTACGGCTCCAACCTCGACGTCGACGACCTGAAGCGGGCCCAGCAGCAGCTCGAAGAAAAAGACCAGCTGCTGACCAGCATCCTCTCCTCCATTCCGGCCAGCGTGGTCACTTTTGAGGGGGAAGACCTGCGCTACGGCTTCTTCAACGATACCTTTCAGCGTCGGGTGCAGGGCCGGGCCGTGCTGGGCCGCCCGGCGGGGGAAATCTTCCCCGAAGCCGAAGCGCAGGGCTTCCTGACGCTGCTGCGCCAAGTGCTGCGCACCGGCGAGTCCTACCAGGCCCAGGAGGTGCCCGCCCAGACCCGTGACCCGCGCACGGGGCAGCCGTGGAACATGTACCTGGACCTGGCCTACCTGCCGTTGCGCCACGGCCAGCAGCCGCCCCACGCCGTCCTTGGCTTCACCCTCGACGTGACCGACCGGGTGCAGGCCCGCCGGCAGGCCGAGGCGGCCCAGGCCCAGGCCCTGGCCGCCGCCGAGCAGGCCGCGGCCCAGCGCGAGGGGTTTTACCAGGTATTCGAGCAGACCCCGGCCGGCATTGCCTTGCTGCGCGGGCCCGGCAACCACTACGAATACGTCAACGCGGCTTACCAGCAGCTCTTTCCCGGCCGCCAGCTCGTGGGCCGCACCGTGGCCGAAGCCGTGCCCGAAGCCGGGGAGCAGGGCTTCGTGGCCCTGCTCGACCAGGTATATCAGACCGGGGAAACGTATGTCGGGCAGGAGGAGTTGGCGGTCGTGGCCCAACCCAACGGCCAGCCGCCCCGGGATACGTACTTCGATTACACCTACCAGGCCATGCGCGAAGCCGGGCATATCGTGGGCGTCTCCATCTTTGCCACCGACGTTACCGAGCGGGTGCGGGCCCGCCGGCAGCGCGAGGCCCAGCAGGTGCAGCTGGCCGAGCTGTTCGAGCAGGCCCCGGTGGCCATCGCCGTGGTGCGGGGGCCGCAGTACGTCATCGAGGTGGCCAACCCGCTCGTGGCCCAGCTCTGGGGCCGCACCCTAGAGCAGGTGCGGGGCAAGGCCCTGTACGAGGCCCTGCCCGAAGTGCGCGGCCAGGGCTTCAAGGAGCTGCTCGACCAGGTAGTGGCGAGCGGCGAGGCCTTCGCGGCCCAGGAGGTACCGGCCCAGCTGCCCCGTGCCGGGCAGTTGGCGACGGTGTACCTTAACTTCGTGTATCAGCCCCTGCGCGACGCCCAGGGCCGCATCGACAGCGTGGCGGCCGTGGCCATCGACGTAACCGCCCAGGTGCTGGCCCGCCAGCAGCTCGCCCAGGCCAACGCGCAGCTTACGGCCGCCAACCGCCAGCTTATCCGCACCAACACCGACCTCGACAACTTCATCTACTCCGCCTCGCACGACCTCAAACAGCCCATCGCTAACATTGAGGGCCTGCTCGATGCCCTGCACGAGGAGCTGCCCGCCGACCTGGCCGCCGCCCTGCCGGTCGGTCCCATCCTCGCCCGCATGGCCAACTCGGTGGAACGCTTCCAGCGCACCCTCGACCACCTAACCGACATTACCCGGTTGCAAAAGGAGTACGGCCCGGCCGCCGTAGCCGTCAGCGTACCGGCCGTACTCGACGACGTGTGCCTCGACCTGGCCCCGCAGCTGGCCGCGTCGGGGGCCCGGCTCACCCGCGACGTGGCCCAGTGTCCGCCCTTGCTCTTCGCCGAAAAAAACCTGCGCTCGGTCCTGTTCAACCTGCTCAGCAACGCCCTCAAGTACCGCTCGCCGCACCGCACCCTGCACGTGGCCATCAGCTGCCACGCCGTGCCCGGCTACCAGGTGCTCGAAGTACACGACAACGGTCTGGGCATTCCGCTGGCCCAGCAGCCGCGCCTGTTCGGCATGTTCCAGCGCTTCCACGACCACGTGGAGGGTTCCGGCGTTGGCCTGTTCATGGTTCGCCGCATGGTCGAAAACACCGGGGGGCGCATCGAAGTCCACAGCCAGGAAGGCACCGGCACTACCCTCTTCGTGTACTTTCCAGTCGCGGACGCGCCGGCCGCGTAAGTCCCTGTGTACTTTCATTCCCCCCGATGCCCCAGCTTCCCTGCGTGCTGCTTGTCGATGACGACGAGACCACTAACTACCTCAACCGCCTGCTTCTGGAGCGGCTGGGCATCGCCGCCCATATCCTGGTGGCCACCAACGGCCGCCAGGCCCTCGACCTGCTGCCCGAACACTGCCCTGAACCCACCGCGCCCACCTGCCCGGTCCTCATCCTGCTCGACATCAACATGCCCGTGCTGAACGGGTTTGAGTTTCTCGAAGCCTACGCCCAGCTGCCCCCGGCCCGGCGCGACGCCAGCGTGGTGCTCATGCTCACCACCTCTCTGAACCCCCGGGACGCCGAGCGGCTCCGAACCCTGCCCGCCGCCGGTACCATCGCCAAGCCGCTCTCCAAAGCCAAAGTCGCCCAGCTGCTGCACGAGCATTTCGGCCACCCGCTGCCCAGTGCTTGAAACAGCTGGCCAACCCCAGTTCAGGTTTAACTGGAAACCAAAAATTAATGGCACGAATCAAAACGAGCGGACCACTGGGCCCGCTCGTTTCCTTTTCACTCTACCTCTCTAAACGGGGCCGGTCCTTCAGCCCCGGTCCGTTGCCGGGGACCCCTGCGGGGCAAGCGTACCCGCGTATCGGCCGCCTTCGTCAGCCGCGCAAACCTACTCAGCAGCAGCCCCGACCACGACACTTCCCCATCAGACAGGATAAACGCCACGTCGAGTACCTCCGCTTGCCCGCTGCTTTTCAGGGCCTGGCGCAGGGTGGGCGAGTTGCCGTAGGCCGCGTCACCCCCTACCCAGTCGGTCGCTATCCGCCCGCCCCCGAGCAAGTCCTTGACCAGCGCGGCGGCCAGTTCCGGCTTGCTGCGGTAGGCCTGGGCGGCGGCCTGGATGCGGGCCTGGGTGCAGCGGGCGGCGGCGGCGCTCCAGGCCGTGGGCAGGTAGAGCCGCCCGCCCACCAGCCCGGCGTGGCTGCCCCGGCAGAGCACGGCGAACACCCCTACCGGCCCATTACGGACCTTGCCCACCTGCCCAATGTACTGGCGAGCCACGCCCACGCTCTTATGCCCCGCCTTCTCCCAGCCGCACTCATCCAGCAGCAAGTCCTGCTCCCCGCCGAGCGGGGCCAGGCTGGCGGGAACCCGCCGCGCTACCTCGTCTATCACGGCCGCGCCATCCCAGGTAGAGACGCTGATAAAGTGATGCAGGGCATCATACTGCGAATCGGGCAGGCGTTCGTTTATGCGCTCCACATTGCTTCGGCAAGCGTGAAACAAGCCTTTAAAATATTGCCGACAAGGAACAAGTTGGCCATGCAGGCGCGGCCGGAAAAACGGACCGTAGCTCGCTACGTACGTCTCTGCTTTTTTTCAGTTACGGGTAAATCCATCCCCCAAAATTACGCCTGCGCGGCCACTTGCCTAACTTGCCAAAGCAGAGCTAAGTCCTGCCTAAAAAGGAGGCGTCAGGCTGAGCGAAGCGTAGCGGAGTCGAAGCATCGCGCCTGCAGCCGTAATTCCTAATCGGATGGAGTAGTGCCGCACGCGAGATGCTTCGACTTCGCGGACGCCAGATGAAGCATGACGAGCTGTTTTTTGGATGTTTTGGTAGTTGGGAACAGGTCTAACGACTCACTGCTTAGGTTGACTTTTGCCAGCCAGGCACGACAACTTTTGAGGCATTTTCCCTGGTCTGTCTCAAAATGCCACTTCCACCTCCTGGACCAGGTTCATCCGGGTCGCGTCGGCCAGAAAGTAGTTGGCCGAGTTGTTGAAGCTGTCGGCGTTCAGGAATACGCTGTTGACCACTTTGCCGTCGACCAACAGGTCCGCTTGGATGTACTCCCCTCGGGCGGGCAGCAAATACAAATAGCCAGGTCTGCTGACATCGTCGTACTGGATGCTGAGGTAGAGCCGCTTGCCCCGGGCTACCGGGCCCATGGTAGCGGTCGTAGAAGTCATCTTTGCACTCCACATCACGGTGCCGTCTCCCGGAGCCCGCAACGGCGTGTCGCGCACACACGCCGAGGCCGGCATCCCCACCCAGGTGGCAGTGTTGGTGAGGCGGATGGCCACGACCCCGGCAGCCGGCGCGGGATCTTCCGTGCCGCTGCAGCCGGCGCAGGCCAGGAAAAGGACGAGTGATAAGAATTTTGTTTTCATGAGCTTGGTGCTTTGGGCATTACGTGAGGGTAAAATGTGAATTACTCTGGGTTAGGGGAAGGCGCCGGGCGGTGGCCAGGGCGCACTCCGGGTCCCCGCCGCCGCAGTCGCGGGGGCATTAGCCGCGGCTGAATCCGGGTGGTTCTTTCTTGGGTAGCTGGGTAAGTAGGTCGTGAAAATTACTTTTCAATAAAAAAACGTCATGCCCATCTGGCGTCCGCGAAGTCGAAGCATCTCTACCGCTTCATCAGGTCCGTTCAGCGAAGCGGTAGAGATGCTTCGACAGGCGGACGCCAGATGAAGCATGACGTGCTGATAAGTCAAACTAATTCCTTCGGCCTACTTAATCCGCCCCGGATCGGCTATTTGGTGAGCATCACCCGCCGGGTGTACTGCCGGTCGCCCAGCCGCAGGCGGCAGGTGTAGAGCCCTTCGGCCAGCTCCTGGCCGGCCAGGCTGGTTTCGTAGGCCTGCCCCGCCTGGGCCNNCCGCGCTGGCATCGATGCAGATTACCGAACCGTTGTGGCACACGGTCACCCTATCCTTCTTGCTGCCGCAGCGCACATCCCGCACCACCAGGGTGACGGCGGCCGTGTTGGAGCAGCCGAAGCTGTTGGTGGCGGTCACCTGGTAGGTGAACGTGCCCGCCGCGGTGGCCGAGAACACCGGATTGGCGAGGGCCGGGTTGCTCAGGCCGGCGGCGGGGCTCCACCGGTAGCTCACGCCGCCCGAGGCCCGCAGCGTGGCGCTTTGGGGTCCGTAGCCCAGGTACAGGTTGGTGGGGATGCCCCCCGTGTACAGCGCTGTTGCGGGCAGCACCG